>NZ_JAAIUZ010000011.1:0-409410 GCF_010894375.1 Stenotrophomonas sp. B1-1
CCGGGTGCGGCCTCAGGTCCGGGGTCGGATCCGTTTTCTGTAGGAAAACGGCTCTGACCCCATCGGGCCGGCAGCAGTCGAGCATGGCTCGACTCTACAAAAGCTGTGTCGACCAAGGTCGACACCTACCAGAGCCGGGTGCGGCCTCAGGTCCGGGGTCGGATCCGTTTTCTGTAGGAAAACGGCTCTGACCCCATCGGGCCGGAGCCAGTCGAGCATGGCTCGACGCTACAAGAGCTGTGTCGACCAAGGTCGACACCTACCAGAGCCGGCTGCGACCTCAGAACATCAGGTTGATCATCAGCACCACCACACAGGTGTAGATCAGTGACAGCGGTCCGCCCACGCGCCACATCTCGCGCGGGGTGTAGTTGGCCGGGCCGGTGATCATCGAAATGACCGGGTTGGACGCGGTCATCAGGTTGTTGGACGCCGACAGCGCCACGATCAGCGCGAACGCGGTCGGGTTGCCACCCGCCGCCAGTGCCAGGTTCACCGCAATGGGCACCATCACGATGGTCGCGCCCACATGGCTGATCACCAGCGAGAACGCGGTGGTCAGCAGCGCCAGCGCCACTTCCAGCACCCACAGCGGAATGCCGGTGGGCAGTTTGTCGATGGTATGCCCGGCCACCCACGCCGCCGCACCACTGGAATCCATCGCCCAGCCGAGCGGAATCAGCCCGGCCATCATGAACACCGTCTTCCAGTTGATCGAGGCATAGGCCTCGTCCATGCGCAGCACGCCGGTCAGCAGCATGCCGGCCACGCCGGTCATCAGGGTCAGCGCAACCGGCAGCTTGCTGGTTAGCGCGATCAGGATGGTCAGCGCGAAGATCGCCATGGCGATCTTGAACTTGTGCGGGCGCTGTTCGCCGGTGGGGTAGTCGGTCACCACCACGAAGTCGCGGCTGCGCGCGGCCTGCGCCAGGTCGGTCCAGATGCTGTGGAACACCAGCATGTCGCCGGCGCGCAGCTGCACATCGCGCACGTCCTCGCGGATCACCTGCTTGTCGCGGTTGATCGCCAGCAGGCTGATGCCGCGTTCCTTGCGCAGGCGCAGATCGGCCGCGCTCTTGCCGATCACGTTCGAGGTGGGCGGCACCACCGCTTCGGAAATACCGGCGCGGCTGGGATTGAACAGGTCGCCCAGGTGCTTCAGGCGCGAGGACATGCGCAGGAACTGGTTCTGCGCGAAATCGCTGATCTGCTCGCGCGGGCCCATCGCACCCAGCACGCTGCCTACCCAGATGCGCATTTCCGCCGGCGGCGCCAGGCGGGTGTCATTGCCGGTCTTCAGCGCCAGCAGCAGCGGTGCGTCGTGCAGGTTCTCGGCCTCGCCCAGGGTCATGCCCACCAGCGGGCTCTCGGCGGTCACCACCAGCTCGAAGACATCGCCTTCAATGCCGTAGGTCTTGGCGAAGTAGCTTTCGGTGCGCGCCGGGGTCACCCCGTCGTTCACCAGGTTCTCTTCCTCGATCAGCTTGCGGTCGCCGTAATAGCGGAAGTACAGCAGCGACGCCACCAGCAGGGCCACGCCGATCGGCAGCGGCGCGAACATGCGCAGCGGCTCGATGGTGGCCAGGCCGGAGGGAAGGTTGTTGTTGGCCGAGGCCAGCAGATCGTTCAGCAGGATCAGCGGCGAATTGCCGACCATGGTGAGCGCGCCACCCATCACGATCGCCGCGGAAATGGGCAGCAGCAGGCGCTGCAGGGTCAGCCCGGTGCGCGCGGCCAGGCGCGAGGCCACCGGCAGGTACAAGGCCATCACCGAGGGGTTCTGCATGAACGAGGAGTTCAAGCCGGCAATGGCGGTGGTCATCATCAGCAGCCGCTGCTCCACGCCGTGTCCGCGCCGCAGCAGCCACGCCGCCAGCCGGTTCAGCGCGCCGGTGCGGTCCAGGCCCGCGCCCAGGATGGTGGTGGCGATGATGCTCATCACCGCGTTACCGGAAAAGCCCCCGAAGATTTCTTCAGGGGCGATCAGGCCGGTCACGCCCAGCACCACCAGTACCACCAGCGCCACCACGTCGGCGCGGATGCGCTCGAACAGGAACATCGCCATCGTGAAACCAACCAGCCCGAGCACGAGCTTCATGTCGTTGGTCAGCGTCAGCGCGGTATCCATGTGGGGCGCAGGGTCCTCGGTGGGCGGTCAGGTGCGGTCGTACAGCAGATCCCAGACGCCGTGGCCCAGCTTCTGGCCGCGGGTCTCGAAATGGGTCTGCGGGCGCCAGTCCGGTCGCGGCACGCTGCCACGCGGGCCGGCACGGTTCACCAGCCCGGCGGTGGCGTCCAGCACGTCCCACATCTGCTCGGCGTAGTCTTCCCAGTCGGTGGCGCAGTGCAGGCGGCCACCCGGGCGCAGCTTGCGCACGATCAGCTCGGCGAACGCCGGCTGCAGCAGGCGGCGCTTGTTGTGGCGCTTCTTGTGCCACGGGTCGGGGAAGTAGATGCGCACTTCATCCAGCGCACCGTCGGCAATCTCGTTCTGCAGCACTTCCACCGCGTCGTGGTGGTACAGGCGCACGTGGTCGGCGTTGTCATCGGCCAGCGCGTTCAGCAGGCGGCCCACGCCGGGGGCGTGCACTTCAATGCCGATGTAATCGCGCGACGGATCGTGCTGGGCGGCGAAGCGCATGGCCGCACCGTTGCCGAAGCCGATTTCCAGCACCTTGTGCGCCGGGCGGCCGAAGGTGGCGTCCAGGTCGCGCGGCTGGCCGTTGTAGTCGATGCCGAAGCGCGGCCAGCGTTCGTCGAACGCGCGCTGCTGGGCGGGGGTGAAGCGGCCCTGGCGCAGCACGAAGCTGCGCACCTCGCGGCGGCCTTCGCTCACGGTGAAGGGCTTGGGCGGGGCCTTGGAACCGGCGCTGTCGAAGGGATTGGTCATCAGCCGATCACCCCTTCCACCGGCGAAGACGCACTGGCATAGCGCTTGCGCGGAATGCGCCCGGCCAGGAAGGCCTCGCGGCCGGCTTCCACGGCCTTGCGCATGGCGCTGGCCATCAGCACCGGGTTGCGCGCGCCGGCAATGGCGGTGTTCATCAGCACGCCGTCGCAGCCCAGTTCCATGGCAATGGCCGCATCGGAGGCGGTGCCCACGCCGGCGTCGACAATGATCGGCACCTTGGCGTCTTCGATGATCTGCAGCAGGTTGTACTTGTTCTGGATACCCAGGCCCGAACCGATCGGCGCGGCCAGCGGCATCACCGCCGCGCAGCCGATCTCTTCCAGGCGCTTGGCCAGGATCGGGTCGTCGGAGGTATAGACCATCACCTCGAAGCCGTCCTTCACCAGCTGCTCGGCGGCCTTCAGGGTCTGCACCACGTCCGGGTACAGGGTCTTCTGGTCGCCCAGCACTTCCAGTTTGGTCAGGTTGTGGCCGTCCAGCAGCTCGCGCGCCAGGCGGCAGGTGCGCACGGCGTCTTCGGCGGTGTAGCAGCCGGCGGTGTTGGGCAGGATGGTGAAGCGGTCCGGCGGCAGCACGTCCAGCAGGTTCGGTTCACCGGGGTTCTGACCGATGTTGGTGCGGCGGATGGCCACGGTGACGATCTGGGCGCCAGCGGCCTCGGTAGCCAGGCGGGTTTCCTGCAGATCCTTGAACTTGCCGGTGCCGGTGAGCAGCCGCGAGCCGTAGGTCTTGCCGGCGATCACCAGCGAATCGGGGGAGACATGAACGTTCATGCCGCGATTATCGCCTATCCGCCTGAAGATGGGGTCACGCCGGGAGCAGGGTCGGATCCCTTTGCCAGCGGCAAAGGGCTCCGACCCCTTGGCCTCAACCACCGCCCAGGGCGTGCACGATCTCCACCACGTCGCCTTCGGCCAGGGCGTGTTCGCCATGGCGGCTGCGGCTGACGATCTGGCCGTTTACTTCCACCGCCACCCGGCGCTGCAGCAGCTGCTCGGCAGCAAGCAGATCGTGGACGGTGGCCGGGGCGGGCAGGGTGCGGGGTTCGCCGTTGAGCTGGATGTTCATGCCCGGCATTGTCGCTTATGGCCAGGTTGGATCGGAACCGTTGCAAATCTGTCGCAACGCCACCTCCGGCACAGTTGTTCCGGGGTGGTCCGGGCGACAATTCATGCGGCGGCGCAGCGTGAGCAATCGGCGGTACGGTGAAACCATTCACCGTGCGCCGGCGTACGTGTGCCGGGTCCCCAACATTTTCCCCCAGGAGTTTTTACATGCTGCTCAGCAAACGCCCGATCCGCTCCCTCATGGCGGCCGCGATCGCGCTGGCCGCGCTGCCGGCCATGGCAGGCGAATCCGCATTCAACAGCACCGTCTTCTTCGGTGACAGCCTGACCGACAGCGGTTACTACCGTCCGCTGCTGCCGGCCGATGCGCGCCCGGTGGCGGGCCAGTTCACCACCAACCCGGGTTGGGTGTGGGCGCAGTTCGTGGCCGACTACTACGGCACCAACGCCACCCCGAACGGTCTGGGCCAGAGCGGGGACAACTACGCCGTGGGCGGCGCCCGCGTGGGCACCGACCTGACCCAGCCGGCCTTCGGCAACGTGCCGGTGCCGTCGCTGAAGACCCAGACCGCCAACTACCTGGCGGCCAACGGCGGCAAGGCCGACCCGAATTCGCTCTATACCGTGTGGGGCGGCGCCAACGATCTGTTCGCCATCACCACCCCGACCCAGGCCCCGGCCGTCATCGGCGCGGCGGTGACCGACCAGATCGGCATTGTGGCCTCGCTGAAGCAGGCCGGCGCCGAGTACGTGATGGTGCCGAACCTGCCCGACGTGGGCATCACCCCGGGGTTCATCGACCGCGGCGCCGCTGGCCAGGCCCTGGGCACCTCGCTGTCCAACGCCTACAACAGCGCCCTGTACGGCGGCCTGAAGCAGGCGGGCATCGACTTCATTCCGCTCGATACCTACACCCTGCTGCACGAAATCATCGCCAACCCGGGCATGTACGGTTTCAGCAATGTCACCGGCCGCGCCTGTCTGGTGGCCTCGTCGCTGACCTGCAGCCCGCTGGCCTACGCGCGCCCGGACGCAGCCAGCACCTACCTGTTCGCCGATGATGTGCACCCGACCAGCGCTGCCCACCAGATGCTGGGCCAGTACGCCATTTCCATCCTGGAAGGCCCGCGCCTGCAGCAGGTGCTGAGCCATTCGGCGCAGACCATCGGCCGTTCGCGTGCCGACCAGGTCAGCCTGCACCAGAGCGGTCGTCCGGCCGATGGCCTGTCGTGGTGGGGCGGCCTGCGTGGTGACATGCAGCGCTACGACCACGCCGACGTGTACGACGGCATGGCCCCGGCCGGCCTGGCCGGTATCGACTGGGCGCGTGACGGCATGGTGGTGGGCGGCTTCGCCGGCTTCGGCCGCATGGACGCCGACTTCGGCAACAACCGTGGCGACTTCACCCAGAAGGACACCACTGCCGGTCTGTTCGCCGGCTGGTACGGCGAGCGCGTGTGGGTGAACGGCCAGGTCAGCTACACCTGGTTGTCCTACGACGTGAACCGCAAGGTGCAGCTGGGCCCGGCCACCCGCGAACACGGCGGCTCGCCGGACGGCAGCAACCTGACCGCGGCGCTGAACGCCGGCTACGAATTCGGCACCGAAGGCGGCTTCCGCCACGGCCCGATCGCTTCGGTCATCTGGCAGAAGGTGAAGATCGACGGTTACACCGAAAGCGCCACCGCCAACACCCTGGCCACCGGCCTGGGCTACGGCCAGCAGGATGTCGATTCCACCGTGGGCCGTATCGGCTGGCAGGCCCGCTTCGATGGCGGTGCCGTCAAGCCGTACGCGCAGCTGACCTACGACCACGAGTTCGAAGACACCAAGCAGGCCAGCGCCTGGGTGCAGAGCCTGCCGGACGTGGGCATGTACCGTGTGCCGGGCATGAACTTCGACAAGAACTATGCCACCGCCA
The DNA here is from genome assembly GCF_010894375.1 of Stenotrophomonas sp. B1-1. Classification (NCBI taxonomy): domain Bacteria; kingdom Pseudomonadati; phylum Pseudomonadota; class Gammaproteobacteria; order Lysobacterales; family Lysobacteraceae; genus Stenotrophomonas; species Stenotrophomonas sp. B1-1. The sequence goes on from NZ_JAAIUZ010000011.1 coordinate 5,900, forward strand.
TCCTGGGCGCGCGCATGGAACTGTTCGGCCTGCAGAGCAACGTGGGCATCAGCGCCACCACGCTGCAGAAGCGTGCAATGGACGCCACGCTGTTCGCCAGCTTCAGCGGCAGCTTCTGATGCAACGCGGGGTCAGAGCCTTTTCCGGGTGGAAAGGGATCTGACCCCATTGCGCCGGGGTCGGATCCGTTTCCGCCAGGAAACGGCTCTGACCCCATCGCGGCGGCCACCATTGCGCAATACAGGCCGCTGCGCATAAGATTCCACCCTGCAATGCGGGCGTAGCTCAATGGTAGAGCTGTAGCTTCCCAAGCTACTGACGTGGGTTCGATTCCCATCGCCCGCTCCATGTCTCCCAAGGATTTGCGCATTTTTCTGCGCTCCGCAATCCTCGTGCCGCTCCGCAATTCTGGATTGGGATTCAGCCCCTGGGGTCGATTAGCTGCTCGATCTGCTTGGCTTGGTCTGCGTCGCCGAGGGCCAGGATCCAAGTTGGTTCCGGATCGAAGTCGGTATAGGCCCCAATGATTGGTTCGTCTGTTTGGACCTCGTATGGCAGGCCCAAGCTGGCCACAGCATCTTGTGCATCAGCCCTTCTGGAGTCAGGTCCGCGCAGGATGTTGCCGTCGATGGTGATTGCCTGGTTGCTGGATTTGCTGGGCATTTCTTTGCCTCCGGTTTGTGTAGCCGAATGATTGCCCAGATGCACGTTTCGATCTATAACGCTGCCGTTACCCTCACGTAACGACATTTTTCACAGTTTTTCCGGCGTTAATCTAGCGCGTCGGTGTTGCCTTCGAACCTCTCTTCTTTCGCACGTAGATCTCGGTCGTTGTGACCGACGAATGCCCCAGCTGCGCCTGCGCCTCGCGAATGTCCTTTGCCGAATCGGCCTTGTCCGTACCCGCCTTGGCGCGGAGATCTCGGAACTGGAACTCCCCCTTTGCAATGCCCGCGGCCTCCCTGGCCTTGTCGAACCGGTAGCGCAACGCTGCCCGGCCGAGGGCCAGGCCGTCGTCGTCCACGATCAGTCGCGTGCTGTAGACCTTCTCTCGCCCGTTCGGGCACTTCTCACCCTTACGCTTTGCAATGCGCTCCAGCAGCGCCGCCAGCTCGCCCGAGATCTCCATGGTGACCCGGTTGCTGGTCTTCGACTGCTGGATGATGAGGCCGCGCGCTGTGACCTGGCGCACGTCCATGGCCCACACATCGCCGACACGCTGACCGGTCAGATAGGCCAGATCCATGGCGTCGCGCAGGGCGGCGTCGGCGTGTGCATAGACCGCCTTGAATGCGTCGTCATCCACATACACGTCACGGCCGGCTTCCTTGTTCCGCCGGATCCCCTCACACGGGTTCGGCAGGTCGGTGATGCCCTTGCCGCGCGCCCAGTTCCAGATGTGCGAGAACAGGGATACCTCGCGATTGGCGATCACCTTCGCCTTCCGCCAGTCCAGGTATTGCCGGATGTTGATCGGCCGGATGGCTTCAAACGGCGCGGGTGGCACGTCGAAGTAGCTGAGTAGCGCGGTGATGCACCGGTTGTTCAGCCGCTGGGTGGTGACGGCCTTGGTGGGCACTACCTCGGCCCGGTAGCGGTCGGCGACATGCCGAAAGGTCACGACTGCAGCCGCGGGGATCGTATTCGCGTGTTCGTGTTCTGCCCACAGCTTGATAGCCACGCCATAGTTGCTGCCAAGCGGCGTTTCCCGCCTGGGCTTGCCGCCATGGTCGTAGTAGTAATGGATCACGCCAGACTTCTGCTTGCGTGCCCGGAACCGGGGGATTGCCCCCGGCTTGCTTGGTTTCCGTCCCATTTCAAGCGACCTTGCTGGAAGTCCATGTCGGCGGCGCCTTCGGTGTGGGCGCCGTTCCCTCAACGCTGGAGCGCAGCACGACCGGCCAGTCGTGTGCGTCCAGGTAGTGCTTGATGCCGTTCTTTCGCAGGAACGCTGCCTGGCGCGCGCGCTGAGGGGTCCGGCACAGCCCGGCGATCTCGTCCCGAGAGAGGTACATATCAGAAAGCACTGGCCACCTTTCCTCCGCCTGCCATTACCAGGCGCATCTGGACGACGTTGTCGGGTGCCGACGGCACCGCGGGGTTGCGCGCGGCACGGACCGGGCGGTTGATCTGGCGCCACTGGGCGAGCGCCGTCTCGGGGTTCTCGCACTTCTTGGTCGCCCGGCATGCGCACTCGACCAGGTGGCCGCCGCCGGCGCTGGGGCGGCGCTCGTCGTGGATGTGGCGCGCGCGGTGCCCGGCGGCGCAGTTCGGCAGGCCTTCGGGATGGCTGATCTGCTTCTGGGTCATGGCTTCTTGCACTCCGGATATTGGGCTTCCAACTTCTCGATCAGGAAAGCGGCCTGTCTGGCGCGGTGTTCGCGGTCATAGCGGTTGAGGCCGCCGGGGCGGGCGTCGCGCAGCCACCGCAGCGGCTCAAGCAGCCATCGGGGGTCGAAGGGGAGCGTGGCGCGCGGATCCGCCTTGACCAGCGGCACGCAGTCGGGGCCGGCCCAGTCCTGGGGGTCGCCGCACTTGGTGCAGGTGCCCTCCTTGAACACGTGGTTACGCTCCGGCTTCTGCACGCGCGGGGCTTCCCACAGTGCGCGCACGATCCAGCCGCGTTTGTGGGCGTGGTAGACGTGCTCAGGGGTGGCAGTGATCCAGCAGCCCGGGCCAGAGTCGCCCTGGTGCCGGTACTCCCAGCGAACGGCCGGCTGCGAGTACAGCTGCTGCAGCAGGGTGTCGCCCCACACGCGGACCTGGTCGGCCGACACGGGGGCGCCGGCGGCGCCCAGCCTGCGCATGATGGCGATGACCGCGGCGACAGGCGAGGATGCCTGGCTCGCGTCAACGGTGGCTGCCGGGCTGGTGGGGTAGCTTGCTGCGGTCATGCGAACAGATCCTGTTGAACGGGGCGGGCCGGCGTGGCCGGCGCCGATGGCAGTGGTGCAGATCCAGTGGCGCGCATGCGCGCGCGCTGTGCTGCGCGGAAGACGAACCAGAAGCCGGGCCTGTTCCGGCGTGCGCGGCATTCCGAGAGCAACACGCGCGCGGTGTGCTTGGCCTGGTTGAAGCCGGTCATGCGGCGGCCGCCATGCTGGTGGGCACGCGGTCCAGATTGGCCTCGGCCAAGGCGCGCAGCGGCGGCGGGCTGACGCTGTTGCCTACCATGCGCACGGCGGCGCTGGTGCTGAGCGGCGTTCCGTTGGCAGTGCGATCGATGATGTAGCCGACCGGGAAGCCCTGAGCGCGGTACAGCTCGTGCGGCTTGAGCATGCGCAGGCCGATATCCACGATCACGTGCGGCACACCGTGGATGTGGACGGTGACCAGCGCCAGACGGTCCTTGGTGGTGATGGTGTCCACCGGGTCGTGCAGATCGACCGCGATGCCGCTGCCGTAGTACTTCACCAGGAAGGCGGCCACGCGTAGGGCGCCTGCCTCCTGATCGGGCGAAAGTTGGGCCAGGCCGGCGCTCACCAGCCGCTGCTGGCTGCCGCTGGCGGTGATGGTGCTGACCGGGTCGCGCGCGTAGTTGCCGGCGCCCTGATAGAACCCGCCGTTGGCCTGTTCCAGAAATGCGGTAGCCACAGCATGGTGTTCGGCCTGAGCAGCAACGGTGGTCAGCGGCGTGCGTACGTCGGCGCCGACCATATTCCGTCGCAGGGTGACCAAGGAGGCAGCCGCTACACCAAGAGCGTGCGCGGCGCCGGCCGGGCGCGCTGCACCAGCACCAGATGTGATGGTCGGCACCGGCTCGGTGGCCGGCGTACCGATGCTGTCGCCACGGAACTTCACCAGATGGGCTGCTGCCACAGCATGCTTCACGCCTCCGGCAACCACCGTGCCCAGCGGCTGCTGCAGATTGAGCGCGCGCGGAGCCTGTCCCTCGCGCTCCCCGTAGCCGGTCTGCACCAGCGTCGGCGCTACCACGGAGAAGTGGCCACCCTTCACCCCGGCGCAGACCGTGGGCAGCGGCTCGTCGGCGGCCATCGTTCGCTGGCGGCTGGCATTGGCGTGCTCGGTGAGGAACGGTGCCAGCTCCGGCGCGGCCAGCATCAGCTCGCCGCGGTTGGCGGCGGTGATGGTGCGCATGGGATCACGCACGTCGTGGACCCGGTCGCCGCCCTGGTGCGTCACCGGCACGATGAACGGATCGGCCGACTTGATGACGTGTCGCATGACGCCCTTGGCGATGCGGCGCATGGTGGCGTCGGCCAGCGGCCGGGCACGGGTGAATATGGACGGGCAGGGGATGGTGAAGTCCAGGCAGTCGGCGGCAGTGACGCGAGGCGCCTGGCCGGGCGCGGAGCCATGGCTGGCCTCTGGCCACACGATGGCCTCACCATCGCGACGGCCGAGCAGGAACAATCGTTCGCGGCTGGTGCCGGCGCCGTAGTCGCTGGCCACCAGCTTGCGCCATTCGACCGCGTAGCCCAGCGCCCGCAGCGCGGCCACGAACTGCTGCCAGGTGCGGCCGCTGTGGCGCTTGTCCGGAACCAGCTGCTGGTTTTCGACCGGAACGCGCTCGCCGCGCGCTGCAACGGTGCCGTCCATCTTGATGACGCGGCCGGTGTCCTTGCAGCGCTTGGCCACCAGCGGACCCCAGGTGAGGATCTGCCAGACGTTCTCCATGGAGATGATGCGCGGCGCGGTGTTGGTCCCATGCAGACGATCAGCGCGCAGCAGTTGGCCAACCCACTTCAACACCACCCACGACAGGGCGCGAGTCTTGCGGCTGCGCGGCTGACCGCCCTTGGCTTGGCTGAAATGCGTGCAGTCCGGGGAGGCATGGAACCAGCCAATGGGGCGGCCGGCCACGTCCACGCGCGGGTCTGCGTGCCAGATATCCTCGCGGTGGTGCTGGGTGAGCGGATGGTTCGCGGCGTGCATACCGATGGCCAGCTCGTCGTGGTTGTAGGCCAGGGCCGGATCAATGCCCAGGGCCTGCTTGAGCCCCTCGCTGGCGCCGCCGCCGCCGGCGAACAGGTCCACCACGATTTCGCCTGGGCGCAGGCGGGAGCGCTGCGGCGCGGGGAAGTTGAAGGAGCGGGAGCCGTCAGCCATTGGTGGATTCCTTGGGAGCGATGGGGCCGGTGTGGCGGTAGTCACGGAGCGGGTCGGTGGTGAACCTGCCGCGGTCCTGGCGCTGCACGGTGTAGGAGGGGAAGGCGTCGGCCGGCAGGTGGGCGTGCGCTTCATCCATGAGCGCCACAAAGCGCTGCTGCCATTCCATCGGCATGGACTGCAGGGTGCGGCGCGGCACGACCAGGTAGGCGGAGCGGGTGAGGCCGAAGGCCGACCACACCGGGCCGTGGTAGTACGGGCACAGGCTCGCGGTGTCGTCAGCCATTGGCGGCCACCTCCGCGCGCTGCGCAATCAAATTGCGCAGGACGATGGCGCGCTCGAAATTCTGGCTATTGATCGCTAGCGTGAGTTCCTGCTGCAGCCGCTTGTTGGCGTGATAGGCCGGCACCGCTTTGCGTTGCATGCCTGGAACGAAAGAGAAGAACTCCCCGGCGCTCTTGTGCGCGTGGTCACGGTGGCCGGGCCCGTAGACAAGCATCCACATGCCGTTGATGCCGCCGTAGACACGCCCCCTACGCAGACGCCCCTGGCTATCGCGCAGGAATCGCACGTCGCCATGCTGGAGGACAGCATCATCAGCATCCTTCCTGCTCCAGCTCCCGAGCGCGTTATCAGAAGGCCATCCGTCCGCACCGCGGTCAAACCTGTGAGTTCCACGTTTCCTCTCGTACTCGCCATCCCAGTGCTGATTGAAGTAGGCCAGGGGGCACGGATTGGGGCTGGTGATCTCGGGTGGCCGGAAGGTATAGCCATCGAACACGTTGACCAGGTAGTCGCGAAGCCGGCGGCGGGTGTGTTCCATCTGCAGGCGCAGGAGATACGGCATGCGCTTTTCTTTGTCGAAGTCATACCGCCCGCCATTGCAGTTGGAGACGTTGTGCAGCTCCTGCCAGATTTTCAGCTCGATGTGTCGACCGCCCACGCTCAGCTGCGCGTGCAAATCGCCTTTGCGGCAGTAGCGGTCACGTCGAGCGAAATTGATCCCATAGCGCTCGATCAGGTCGGTGGGGATCTCGCATACCCAGCCCATGCGGTTCAGCTGTTGGACAATTCGTGCGAACACGTCAGCCTTGAACTGGCGCTCCCAGGCGTTGCCGAACGTGAGCGGCATGCCCGGGTCTTCCCACACGTTGAGGCTCGCATCGCCGAAGCTGACGACGCCGGTACGAGAGGGGGCGCGTCCTGCGGCGGTGTTCGTGTCGTTGCTCATGCTCGCGGCTCCTTTGCGCCGTTGATCTGCTGGCCGCCGAGGGCTGCGCTGAATTCCCAGCGCTCTGCCTCGCGGGTGTAGTAGGCGGCGCGCTCCTGGCGCTCGCTTTCGGTGAACTGCTTGTCATGCAGCGCGTGGTCGGCTGCGTCGCGGTTGGCCTTGGCCATGCGGACCGGGTCGTCTTTGAAAATGTCGAGCTGGTTGCGCATGGGGTTCCTTGGGATGGATTGCCGGCTGTGTGGAAGTCCCGCCGGCGTGGGAGGCCGGTTGCGCCGGCCGGGCGGTTGCTCAGTGCGTGTCGTCAGCCGGCAGGGCCGGTCGGCGACGGGCGGCGCTCTTGCGCTGCATCTCGGCGCGGAAGGCCGGCCAATTGCGGCGGGTGTCGCTGACGCCGGACCAGCCGAAGTAGGCGATGCCGACCAGGCAGACGAGGACGAAGGAATCGGCGCCGGTGTAGATGGCGCGCGCGAGCAGCGCCATCAGGAGGCCGACGATCACGGCGCAGTAGAAGGGCAGGACCAGGTGGCGCATTACTCAGCTTCCGGTTCGGTGGTGGGCTCGGCCGGCGCTTCGCCGGCGGGCGGGGTGATGGGCGGGATGCCGATCTGCATCTGCGCGAAGAAGTCCTGGTCGGTCATCCGATAGCGCCTTTGATGCGGGCGAGCGCTGCATCGAGTTCAGCAGTACGCGCGTGGATGATCGATTCGGGGCCCCGCAGGTGCTGCAGAGACATGCGCGTGTCTTGGGTCGCCCTGACCAGGCCCGCGAACGCGTCGTGGATCGCCTGCAGCTCGCTCGCGACGTTCTTGCATGCGCGCGCTGAAAGCTGGAGTGCGGCCCCGTCCTGCGCTCCGCCGCCAATACCTCGGGCGTGCTGCTGGAGTAGCTGCAGCAGATCGACAGGGGCGCTCATGCAGCACCGCCTTGGGCGCGCAGCATGTGGCGCAGGCTCTTGCGCACGTCGGCGATGGCGCGGCCGGCGCTGGCGCGCTGTTCGAGGACGGCGCGCGCTGCAATGTCGGCGGCGGCGGTGACCAGGCTGGGCGAGAAGCCCATGGACTTGGCGGCGATGGCTGCGGCCTTGGCCGCGGTGGCCGCGCGCTGGGCGAGCGGGTAGGTGGCGGCGGCGATCATGCCTGCACCTGCAGGTGCTTCTCGGCACGGTCGGCGGGCAAGGGCGCACCGGCCGCCGGGCAGGCGGCGCGGAACAGGTCGATAGCGAGCTGGCGAGCGTCGGCCGTCGTAAGCAGCAATGCGCTGGCGCCCAGGTCTACGACGACGTTGTGTTCGTCGGCGGTGACGGGCATGGCGCGGCCGGCAGGGTGGACGCGAGCGAAGACCCGGGCGCTCATGCTGCGTCCTTGCCGCTCAGGGCGTCGGTGTACTGCTGGGCGTTGCTGGCGTTGATTCGCAGCGCCATCGCCGCGCGCTGCAGTTCCAGCGCGACCTGGTCGGCCTCGGCCGGATCCAGATACAGGGAGGCGTAGCCGAGCTTTACTGCGACCTTGCCTAGGGCGTCCATGGTGAGGACGGTGGGCGCCACTTTGGTGGCGCCGAGGGACACGGTGGCCATGTGTGATCTCCTGCGCCCGGCCCCGGGATGGGGCTGCGTTGGGCGACGGAAGTAAGATCACACAATGTGATTATCGATGCAACACGAAACGTGATGTTTGGCGTGGCATTTTCTGAACGGGGCTATTTCCGTTCAGAAAAGTGGCTGGCGTTTAGTCGAACGACTGGCGGATCAGGCCCGCGTCTTCAAATGACACATCGTCGCGAATGCACTCGCGTGCCCGGTCCAGGTCGCGATGCAGCGCAATGAGATCGTCGTCGCCGAGGTCGTCAATCGATCCATGCCCCAGCGTTGCCTGGTCAATGATGAGCTGCACACCGAAGGGGCCGTAGGTCTTGGCCAAGCTGCGGATCATGCGCAGGTGGCTTTCGCGTGCGACGGCGTCGAAGTGCGTTGATCGCTTCCCGGTCACAGCCCGCAGCGCAGGCTTGCGTTCAGGCGCTGCGCTTATCCGCTCGACCAACTTGTGCAGCAGCGCGTCCGTTTTGCTCATTTGTTGCAGTTCCCCTGTGTAGATCGCGCTTCTCGCGCCAAGCAGCAAAATCCACCAGGTTGCGCTGATCTACGGGGCGTTCATCTGAAAGGATCCACTCGTACACATCGGCGAACAAGTCCGCTTCCGCTTCGATATCGAATGCCTTGCCAAGAGTTCCGAACGCCTTGTCCAGGAACTGGTGGGTTTCGGCAAGGATTGCAGGAGCGGGTCGCGGGGACTGAGACGCTGGGGCTTCGCCGAACAGCGAAGCGATGCTCACGCCGAGCGCCTTTGCGAGCAAGGGCACTTCTGACACCTTCGGTTCGCGCGCGCTGGCGGCCGACGACTCATAGTTGGCGATGCGGCTTTGGCCGGACCAGCCACAGGCGAGAGCCAAGGCTTCTTGGGTCATGCCGGCTTTGATCCGGGCGGCGCGGAGGTTGTCGGAGAAGGCCATACCGGGATTCTTCACGGTATGTGATGCAGGGCTAACACGAAATGTGTTGTGTACAGGATCACGATATGTGATGCTGGGCCTATGGACGCTCTCGACAAAGCCGTAAAAGCCGCTGGTGGCGTGACTTCCCTCGCCATTGCCCTTGGTGTTCGCCAGAGCGCCGTTTCCAACTGGAAGTCGCGGTGCCGCATCCCTGCTGCCCATGCATTGGGCATCGAGCGGGCCACTGGCGTCTCCCGCCATGAGCTGTGCCCCGAGATCTTCGGTGCCGCCGCCGACCTCGCGCCGGTAACCAAGCAGCAGCTGCTGGACCGACTCGGCCTCGCCAGCGATGCGCACCTGGCCAAGGTGCTTGGCCTCCCGGCGGAGCAGGTTGCGCTCTGGCCGGTTGGCGGCGCCGTTCCCGCGCTGCCCCAAGTTCTTCGCCTGCTCGGCGTCGCCCAGCAAACCGTCTCGGCTCCGATCAACGACGACCCCGACGCGGACCGCATTGGCCCGGTCGATACCGCCTGAAAGGCCATCCCTGGCCGTCGTCCCTGAGTTGTCTCTGTCCATGGCGCCCATCGTGCGCCGCCCGGGCCCAGCCCGAAACCCTGAAATGCCGTCCCTCCCAAGGTGACCCGATGACCTGCCGCACCTCACCCCTCAACTGGCTCGATGCCCTCTACAACTCCGTGCGCGAGACGCCGGGCGGCGTTGAAGCCGCAGCTGCCTTCCTGGCCCAGCGCCGGGGCAAGTCGATGCACCCGGAAACGCTGCGCGCCAAGCTGCGCGGGCTGGAGGGTGAATCGGTGACGCTCCAGATCGCTGAACTGCTGACCGAGTGGATGCAGGAGCAGACCGGCGGCAGTGAGCGCGCCCTGGTCTGGCTGCAGTCGCTGGTGGCCCGCTTCGGCATGGCCGCCGACGTGGTGCCGCCGGCACCGGAGGGTGGCTGGTCCGACGAGATCGGCGCCATCCAGATGAAGCTGCTGGAGATCACCAGCCGCGTCGGGAAGCTGTCCGGCACTGCCGTGGACGCTATCGCCGATTCGACCATCACGAACGCTGAGGCGGAGCAGATGATCGCGGAGATCCGCGCGCTGCGCACGATGGCCAATCGCCTGGAGCGCAACGTGGCGCGCGCTGCAGCGAAGGGGAGGGCGGTGCGATGAGCCATCTGGCCCGTTCTACCGATCCCAGCAGCAGCCACGCAGCAGCGTCCGACCTGATCGCTACCGGCAAGCTGCTGGACCAGCAGACCCAGGCTGCCGCTGCAGTGCGCCGCCACCCGGGCCAGAGCAGCCTGCATCTGGCTTCGCTCACCGGCCTTGACCGCCACATGCTCGGCCGCCGCCTGCCCGAGCTGGCGCGCCAGGGCACGATCTGGCGCGGTCCTGCTGCCCCGTGCGCAACCACGGGCAAGAGCGCCTGCACCTGGTGGCCGGTGGCCCCGGGCCAAAACCTCTCGCTGGGGATCTGACGTGAGCGCACGCGTTACCGGCATGGTGTTCGACCGATACCCGAACGGCGGCGGCGAGATGCTGCTGGCGTTGGCTCTGGCCGACCACGCGCACGATGATGGCACGCACATCTTCCCGTCCATCGCACGTCTGGCAGAGAAGACCCGCCAGTCCGAGCGGTCGGTGCAGTACCAGCTGCGTCGCATGGAGCAGTCGGGATGGCTGGTGCTGGTCAACGCCGGCATCGGAGGCCGCCGCAGCGGGTTCGGTGAGGGTGGTCGCACCCGTCAGTACCGGATCAGCCCTGAATGGATGAAGGGTGCAGATATTGCACCCTTCGGAAAGGGTGCAAAGCAGGCCGTTGAAGGGTGCAAAACGACGCAGGAAAGGGTGCAAAACGGCGTCGAAAAGGGTGCAACAGCTATTGCACCCGAACCAAGAGCAACCAAAAGCAACCAAGAGCAACCCTCACACCGCGAGTGTGAGCGCGAGGCCGATCCGGCTGCGCTGACCGCCGAGCAGGTGGATAGCGAGCTGGCGGGATTCGGGGTGGTGCCCACCGGCATCGACCGCCAGATGCTTGCCCGGTTCGTCCGCCACCGCGCTGCGATCCGCCGCCCGCTGTCCGTCCAGGGTTGGTTCCAGGTGCGCAACCAGCTGGTCGGCCTGATCGCCGAAGGCCACGACCCGAACGAATCCCTGATGCAGACCATGGCCGCCGGCCTGTCGCTGCCCGTCACCCCTGTTGCCCAGCAATCCGCAGGAGCCGCCCATGCAAACCCTCAGCACAGTTCTGCCGACCGTATCGAGCAGCTCCAGCAGCAATTCGACGCCCAGCGCCGCGGAAGCGGCCACGGTGGCGGCCCTGGCTTCGACCCTGCCGCAGTCCTCGATGCAGAGTTCTCCGTCGTCGGCTGAGCCCGTCAGCGGGCAGGCCACGTCGTATCTGTGGGAGTTCTGGAAGCAGATGACGGCCATGTTCCCCGGCAAGTGGGAGCGGGAGAACGGCGCTGCACCGGTGAAGCGGGACGGCAGCCTGACTATCGCCGGCACGACGTGGTTCCAGGTGCTGAAGGGCCGCACGGTGGCGCAGCACGCGCGAGGCATGCAGTGCTGCCTGACCGAGGGCCGGGAATGGCCGCCGAACCCGGGCCGCTTCCTGACCATGTGCCTGGACATTCCGGTCATGGCTGCGGTGGAACGCGAGATGGCGCCTGGCCGGCCGCAGAGCGGGTTCACCGTGCTGGTCCGCTCGATGCTGGACCTGCACGTCTACGCCACGGCCGAAAGCGGGTTCCAGCAGCGCCGAATGCTGGAGGAAGCCTACGACCGCGCGGTGCGCCACGTGGTTGATGGCAATCCGGTTCCGCAGCCCGCGCTGGCCGTGGCCCATGAGCAGCACGGCGTGCGCCCGGTCCGTGACCGCGACGCGGCGCGCGCTGCGATGGCTCGCGCTGCTCAGGAGCTGAACTTCGGTGGTCACTGATGCGGAGCTGGTTCAAGCCGAGCAGGCCGGCCGGTGGGCGCGTGAGGCCTGCCGGGATCGGGAATCGGCCCCGCGATACGAGATGGGCATGGACGGGCTGAGGCGCCGCCGGCGCTGGCAGGCCGGCTGGGATAGCAGGGATCAGGAAGTGAAGTCCGCACGCGGCAACACGACGGGGAAGAAACGCTGATGTGGTCCAACGCACCACTACCGACCAAGGAAGAAGCCGTCCGGATCGAGTTGGCCAAAACCGGCCCTTGCATGGCCTGCCTGGCGCTGCAGATGCAGGACCTGTTGGAGCCAACGCTGGTGGTCTACGGCTGCGACTACAACCACGCCAAGAGCGGGAACCTGCGGCGGGGCCACATGTTCGGTTTCGCCCTCTGCAAATGGCACCACATGCGCTACCCGATGGAGGGGAACACCTTCGCGACGATGCGCCAGATCTACGGCCCGAGCCTGCTGGACGGCTCGCGGACCTTCCATGAGACGTACGGCTCAGACGACGAGCTGATTGACCAGCAGACCTACATCAACGAACTGAGGGCAGCAGCATGAAAAACGGGAAGGCCCTGGCGCCGACGATCAACCCCCAGCGCGCCCCGCGCGAGCGGCGGATGGATCACAACACCGTTTCCCGACCCAAGCGGGTGAAGGCCGCGAGGTCCGCCACGGGTCCGGCGATGACGGTGGACGAGTTCGTAGCGAAGGGTGGGGTGGTCCAGCGCCTGACGGCCAGCTGGGAGCAGGCCGCGTGACTCCGGCGCAGATGCGGGAGCGCTACATGGAAGCGGTGGCCATTGTGAACTGGATGCCCGTTGCAGAGGCTCCGCAGGACGGCACGCGACTGATGCTGTGGGACTCGGAGAGCAAGCGGCCGGTGTTCGGCAGCTGGCGCGGCGACAACCCGGCGATCACGCACTATGCGGCCGAGCCGGCCGGCCCGGAGGTGGCCTGATGGATAAGCCGGGCCAAAACAACACCGTCTGCATAGAGCGCGCTCGCGACTTGGCCAGAGACCCGGCGCTGCGGGTGTGGGTAAACAACGTCGAGATCCAAGGTTGTCACCAGGTTCTGGTGGATGCCGTTGGGAACGTAGAGCTTAAGTTTCCTTCAAGCCAGTTGATTATTGAACTGCAGCCCGATTGGCGCGCCGACCAAGCCGACACGGATGAGGTGGCCGATGCCTGACCGCGCGCTGGAGCTGGAGCTGGTTCTTCCGTGGCCGAGCAAGGATCTGTCGCCGAATGCCCGCGTGAACCGTTGGCGGAAGGCTGAGGCAACGGCCAGTGCCCGCCGGACGGCTGCACTGATTGCGTACGCCGCGGGCTGGAAGGGCATGCAGCTGCCCGCCGGCCGTTTGTATCTCTGGATCGATTGCTACCAGGCGCCGGGCAAGAAATTGCCGGACGACGACAACATGGTCGGCCGCTGCAAGCCGTATCGGGACGGCATCGCGCAGATCCTGGGGATAGACGACGGACGCTTCCTGTCCCGGCCTTTCGTCCACGACGAACGCCGGCCGGGTGGCCAGGTTGTGATCCGCATCACGGGTGGGCCCGAGCCGGGCAGGTAGGTCGCGGGTTCTGCGACGGATGGGGAACAAGCTGGCTGGATGGACCTGACCCGCTATGACGACAAGGCGCTGGAGCTGCTGAGCGGCATCCAGCAGGAGATAGCCGAAATGCGATGGACCCGGGCGTGGACGGCACCGGGCCAGCGCGGCAAGGCCGAGCAGGCGCTGCGCCGATCACGCGCGCTGCGCCGCGAAATCAACCGACGAGATCGATTAAGGGGGAAGGGATGAAAGACGCACGCGAGTTGCTGTCCAGCCGCACAGGCGCGAAGACGGTCAATTTTGAATCCAGCGGCGGTGGTGGAAAGCCCGCCCTGACCAGTCAGGACGTTGCTGCTGCTTTGGCATATGTGCCAGCTGGGCTCGGGAGGGAGTTGCTTGAGGCTCTGTGGTGGCCCGAAAGCGGCGCAAGGCGGCGTGACGCGCTGCGCCAAGCCGTGATCGGGTTGGTTGCACCCGAGTTCACCAGGCAGATGCACCACCTGGCCACGGTGCGGACTGAGTTCGGCATCGCCAAGGCGTGCATGGGGTGGGGTGGCAACCAGGTGACGGACACGCAGCGTCGCGAATTGCTGAGGACCGAACAGGCGCTGGATGAGGCGCGCGCTGCGGCTTGGCCGAACAACACCATGGAGCAGCTTGGGGTGCTGGCAGGCGCGGTCATTGCGGAGATGACCAGCTGTGGCTGCTGCAAGACCTGCCAGGGCACGCGGGTTCAGGCTGCGCCGGCGGGGAGCGGAGTCGTTGAATGCGAGGCCTGCGGCGGCATGGGGCTGGAGCAGCTCAGCGGCCGCAAGCGTGGGGCAGCGATCGGTGCCGACGACGCTGCGTATCGGCGGTTCTGGCGTCCGGTGTACGAGTGGATGCTGCAGCGCATGCGCAGTGCGGAGCATGTTGCTGCCGAACAGTTCTCCCGGGCGCTGAATCGCGCGGCGTAGTGAGGACTTGCAGGGTCCGCAGATTGGCGGGCAAATTGACCACCATCCAAACGCAAGCCCCGGCCCAGCCGGGGCTTTTTCTTTGCCCGCGTCCCAGCCGGACCAACCCTCGTGCCCAGCCGGCGCTAGGGGCGGGCACCTATCAACCGGGAGGGGCGTATGCCGTACCGGACAAGTAACGGGGCCACCATGAAGGACGAAATCATTGGCACTGCCGCAGGTGCTGTGGCGAAGGCTGCGCCCCCGGTGACAGTGGCCGGTGCGGTCGCTGCCGGCGCAAACCTCGACCGCGTGGTGGTGGTGCTGACGATCATCTACTTGGTCGGCCAGATCAGCTACCTGGGGTGGCGCTGGATCCGCGAGTGGCGCCAGAGGGCTCAGGCATGAAGGCCAAACTTATCGGCGTGAGTGCGGCTGCAGTGATCGCCCTGGCCGGAACCGCATTGGTGCAGTCTTGGGAAGGGTACTCGCCGACTCCCTACATCGACATTGTGGGCGTCGCCACGCACTGCTATGGCGACACCAGCAAGGCGGACAAGGCGGTCTACACCCAGCAGGAGTGCGCCGAGAAGCTCAACAGCCGGCTGGGTAACTACCTGGCCAGTGTTAGCCAGTGCATCAAAGTGCCGCTGGGCGAACACCAGTGGGCGGCGGTGCTGAGCTGGACCTACAACGTCGGTGTGGCTGCAGCCTGCAACTCGACGCTGGTGCGCAAGATCAACGAAGGCCTGCCCGCTGCAGCCTGGTGCCCCGAATTGGACCGCTGGGTCTATGCCGGTGGCAAGCGCGTGCAGGGGTTGGCCAATCGACGCGCGGCTGAGCGTGCGATGTGCGAGGGCAGGTCGTGAGCCGGTCGGTGGCAGTGATCGCCGCTTTCGCACTCTGGTCGGTAGCCATGTTCGGCGCTGGCTGGGCGTGGCGTGGTGATCGCGCCGAGGGCACCGAGGCCTTGGCCAAGGTGGCAACTGGCAAGCAGGCCTTACAGGCTGAGCGGCAAGCCCGCTCCACCGAACAACAGCAGGCCGAAGACCTGGCCATCATTGGAGCGAAGCATGAAGAAGACCGCGCTGCGGCCCAGGGCGTCCCTGCTGCTGTTGTGGCTGACCTGCGCGATGGTCGTCTCCAGCTGCGCGACGACCTCGCCACCTGCAGTACCAGCCTCCTGTCCCAAGCCGTCGCCGGCGCCGTCGAACGTGATGCGCACGCCGAACTACGAGCAGAGGTTGCGGGAGCTGCTGTTCAAATCGGCCGCGACGCCGACGACCACGTCCACGCCTGCCAAGCCGTGATTGAGGTAGGAAGATGAAATCGCACGTACACACCCCGGGCGATGGCCGAGGCCGACGCAAGGTGATGGTGGATGGCCAGGAAGTGAAACGTGTCATCTACGCCGACACGCAGCGCGGTGAGGTTCGTTGCATCGATGATCCCATCCGCATTGTTGGCGGGGAGGCTGCTTGGCACACCCTGCACGGCCGTGTAACCGTGGAGCCTGCCGATGGATGACCGGCTCGATAGGCTGCTGGCCTTGGCAGAGACGCAGCACGCCATCGTCGCGGAGCAGGCTAGGCAGATCGGCCAGCTGGCCGACAGCATTGCGCTGCTGACGCAGTCGGTGGCGATGCTGCTGGGCGAGGAATTGGGAGCGCCGGTTTCCGATGACGCGGAGCCAGAGCGGCGAGCAGATCTGGACGGGAATCCTTACTGATGCCCACCCGACCGCCGAAGCATCGACCACACGGGAGGGCGGGAGCGGCGTACGCGCCTCCCGCTAGAGACCGACAGGCTGACCGTGCATTGCCCACGAACTCAACCCCTTGGCTTCGACTGCGAGCGAAGGTGCTGGCCGCATCGCCACTGTGTGTGAGCTGCCAGGCGCTGGGGCGGATCAAGCCGGCGACCCACGTCGATCACGTCGATGGTGACAGCCGGAACAACGAGCTGACCAACCTCCAGGGCCTATGCGCGCAATGCCACAACGCCAAGACGGCGCGCGAGGACGGGGGATTCGGCAATCGGCGCCGCAATCCCGTCGTTCCAAAAATGGAACGAAAGTTAATAAAATAATAACGATTCGGGGTGGGGGAGGGGCAAAAGTTCAGGCCCCTCTCGCCCCGATACGTGCGCCCCCCTGTTTTTTTCCACCGTCAGTTGGGAAAAACCATTTTTTGAGGTGCAGCCGTTGCGCTGCTGGAACGAGCCATGGGCAATCCCCGCAAACCAACATCGCTAAAGGTGGTGGCGGGGACTGATCGTCCGGACCGCGACGCACCGCTAGCAGTGGATCTTCCGCTGGTTTCTGATGTGCCGCTGGCACCGGACTGGCTACCGAACGCCCACGCTATCAAGGAGTGGGACCGGCTCGCGCCCATCCTTCATGCCAACAAGCTGCTCACCGAAGCCGGCCTGTCGGCGCTCGGGCAGCTGTGTGCGCTGCACGGGAATACGGTGCAGATGTATGCCGCCGGCCTGGCGCCCGTCGCTTCCATGGTGTCGCAGCTGCGCGGCCTTATGAATGACTTCGGCCTGACGCCAGTTGCCCAGGGCAAGGTCCGGCCAGCTGGAGATTCTGCGAAGCAAGGCAACGCCTTCGCGAACAACGGCCAGAAGCGGAAGAGTCGTGCGTGACTATGTCGGCATCGCCAAGGCCTACGCAGAGAAGGCGATAGCCGACAAGAAAGGAAAACGGTTCGGAAAGCTGATCCGCCAGGCGGCAAAGCGCTTCCTGGCTGACCTCAAGCGGGCAAGCAGGAAGCGACCGCCATTCCTGTTTGACGAGTGGCATGCATGCGACCCATGCGACTTCATCGAGAAGCTGCCTCACGTAGAAGGTAAGTGGGCACGCCTAGAGATCGAGCTGCACGAATCCCACGTCTTCTTCGTGGTTCAGCTCTTCGGCTTCCGCAACCATGACGGAAGCAGGCGATTCACATCTGCGCTTTTCGCTGTCGCCAGAAAGAACGCAAAGTCAACCCTGGCCGCTGCGATCCTGCTCTACTGCCAGTGCTGTGAGGAAGAGGAAGGCGCGCAGATCATCTCCGCGGCGACCACAGGCAGCCAGGCGCGAATCATCTTCAACGTCGCCAAGCGCATGACAGAGAAGACGCCGGATCTGCAGGAGGCATTCGGCTTGGCCTGCTGGGCCAATGCGATCAGTCGGGTGGAGACGGGAGCGACCTTCAAGCCCATCAACGCCAAGGCAAGCACGCAAGACGGCCTCAACCCGTCCCATGTTGGGCTGGACGAGATCCATGCGCACAAGTCAGCCGACCTCCTGAACGTCCTTACATCGGCTGCCGGCGCACGCAGCAGCCCTCTCTGGCTGTACACCACTACGGAGGGGTACACCAACCCAGGCCCCTGGGGTGAGCTGCGGCAGTTCGCCAAACAGGTGTTGGCGGGAATTCTGGGTGATAGTGCCGACCACTTTCTGGTGGTCTTCTATGCTGTCGATGAGGACGACGACGAATTTGACGAGGGCGCTTGGCAGAAGGCCAACCCTCTGATGGACGCAAATCCGCACCTGATAAAGGCGATCCGAAAGGAGGCTGTTGAGGCGCGGCAGATGCCGTCCAAGCTTGCTGAGTTCAAGATCAAGCGGCTCAACAGGCCGGCTTCTTCGGCCACTGGCTGGGTGGACCTGACCAAGTGGCAGAGGTGCGGCGGGCATGTGGATCTGGCTTGGCTCGAAGGTCACCCATGTTGGGGGGCGCTCGACCTTGCGAGTACCACTGACCTGACGTCTTGGCGCCTGGTATGGAAGGTGGACGGCGTGTACTTCACCTGGGGCCGTAGGTTCGTTCCCGAGGACGCCGTGCGCGTGCGAACGGAGCGAGGCGTTGTGCCCTACGCCGGCTGGGTAGCCGCAGGCCTGATCGAAGTGACGCCTGGCGAAGTCACCGACTACGAGGTGGTTGAGGCGCGTATGCGCCAGGACATTGAACGCTTCAAGCCAGCGGCTGTCGCCTATGACCGATGGAATGCCCAAGAAATCAGCCAGCGCCTTCTGGCCGATGGAATCCCGTTGGTCGAGTTCAACCAGACCACGAAGAACTATCACCCGGCGATGCAGGAGCTTGAGAGGCTCTACATCAAGAAGGCCATCCAGCATGGAAACGATCCCGTGCTGAATTGGTGCGCGTCCAACCTGTTGGTGGTGAAAGACGGGAATCTTAATCAGAAGCCCGACAAGAAACGCTCGCCCGACAAGATCGACGACATGGTTTCGCTGCTTATGGCGATTGGCCTCTCCATTACCCCTGAAGAAGACGACGGCGACCTAGACGGCTTCTTCTCAAATCCAATCGTGGTGTGAAGATGACGAAGGACGCAAAGCAGAGAGGTCCCGGAAAGATCAAGTCCTCGGTCCTGCGCTGGCTCGGTGTGCCCATCGGCCTAACCGATGAGGCTTTCTGGGCCGCCTGGTCCGGCGGTGGCTCCAGCGCCGGAAAGACCGTGAATCAACGCACGGTGCTTCAACTGTCTGCCGCCATGGCATGCGTGAGGCTGCTTGCACAGGTCATTGCAACTCTTCCGGTTGGGTTCTTCGAACGGAAGCCAGATGGAACGCGGGTGTCTGCCAACAGGCATCCGCTTTACGAGATCCTGCACAACCAGCCAAATGCTGATATGACGGCCGTGCAGTTCTGGGAAGTCGTCATGGTCAGCTTGCTCCTGTGGGGCAACGCGTACGCAGAGAAGACCGTCAGCTCAGGACGCCTGGTCAACCTGGAGTTCCTGCAGCCGCAGAGAATGGCTGTGAGGCGGCTACCAACGGGGGAGCTTGAGTATCGGTACTCCGGCGCCGATGGGCGCCAGCGAGCGATCCCCGAAGAGCGAATGTGGCACATCCGTGGGTTCAGCACGGACGGGACGATGGGGATATCTTCCATCCAAGCCGGCGCCCAAGTGTTCGGTGCGGCCATGGCCGCAGACGAGGCCTCATCGAAGGTATTTGCCAACGGGATGAGTGTGGGCGGCGTGCTGACCACCGACCAGATCCTGACCGACAAGAACAGGACCACTTTCCGCGAGAACATGCAGGCCGAGTTTGCAGGCGCCATGAACGCCGGCAAGACGATGTTGCTTGAGGCGGGAATGAAGTATCAGCAGGTCCCGATGAACCCGGAGGACGCGCAGCTGCTGGCCACACGTGCCTTCAACGTGGAAGAAATCTGCCGCTGGTTTGGCGTCCCTCCCTTCATGGTTGGCCACGCCGAAAAGTCCACCAGCTGGGGCACCGGCATCGAGCAGCAGATGATCGGCTTCCTGACCTTCTCCCTGGCGCCATGGTTGCGGCGGATCGAGCAGTCGATCCGGAAGGACTTGATGGCGCCCGCTGAGCGGGCCAGGTACTTCGCCGAGTTCGCGGTGGAAGGACTCTTGCGCGCCGACAGTGCAG
Source organism: Stenotrophomonas sp. B1-1 (assembly GCF_010894375.1). Lineage (NCBI taxonomy): Bacteria > Pseudomonadati > Pseudomonadota > Gammaproteobacteria > Lysobacterales > Lysobacteraceae > Stenotrophomonas > Stenotrophomonas sp. B1-1. Next base: position 25,550 of record NZ_JAAIUZ010000011.1, read on the forward strand.
CCCGCGCGTCCTTCTACAGCACGATGGTCCAGAACGGGATCTATTCCCGCGATGATTGCCGAGAGCGGGAGAACTTGCCTCGCAAGGGCGGCAAGGCCGCCGAACTGACCGTGCAGTCCAATCTTCTGCCCATCGACATGCTGGGCTCTAACACCGGTGACCAGCAGGCCCGTTCGGCGCTGATGGCCTGGCTGCAATCTGACGATGGGAAAACGACATGAATCGAAAAAATGCGGCCCTGAAGATCAGGGACTTCGACCTCTCCGTGAAGGCCGTCAGCGATGACGGCCTTTTCTCTGGGTACGGTTCGGTGTTCGGGACGGTCGATTCCTACCGTGAGGTGGTCGCGCCCGGGGCGTTCAGCGAGAGCCTGGCAGAGATCAAAGCCAAGGGCCGGCCGGTGCCGGTCCTGTGGCAGCACCGCAGCGGTGAGCCCATCGGGGTTTACACCAGCCTAGTGGAGGATGCACACGGCCTGAAGGTTGAGGGCCAGCTCATCATCGACGGTGTGGCCCGCGCCAAGGAGGCGCACGCGCTGATGAAGGCCGGCGCGGTGTCTGGTCTTTCCATCGGCTACTACGTCCGCGAGGACAGCTGGGATGAGAAGGAGCGTGTGCGCACGCTCAAGAAGGTTGAGCTGGTGGAAATCAGCTTGGTCACCTTCCCGGCGAACGACGATGCCCGCATTGACGCCATCAAGTCGAAGCTGGCGCACGGCTCCCTGCCGACCATGCCTGAATTTGAGCAGATCCTGCGTGAGGCAGGGTTCTCGAAAAGCCAATCCGCGGTGATCGCCAATCGCGGATTGAAGCATCTGCTGGACCGGAGCGAGTCCGGGAGCAGGGCGATTGAAGAAAACACGACCGTCCCTGTTCTGGGGCGGCTGACCCTCCCGACTTTCTGAGGCACAACTATGTCCCGTTACACCGCACTGGCCAACTCGATTGGCCGCGAAATGAAGAACGCCCAGCACCTGGACGACACGCTGGAACTGAAGGGCCTCATCAGCCAGCTGAACGAGCGTGACAACGAGATCAAGCTGTTCGCCGAGAAGGCCAGCAACGAGATCAAGGAGCATGGCAAGGTCCTGGACGACACCAAGGGCGCGCTGGAGCTGCTCTCCAAGGGGGGCATCGAGATCAATGCCCGCCTGCTGGAGGTGGAACAGAAACTGGCGCGTCGCTTCTCGGCCAACGACCCCGTTGACCTCAAGAGCATCGGTGAGCAGTTCACCGAGCATGAAGGCTTCAACGATCTGGTTGCCAAGGGTCGTGGCATCGCCCGGATGAACCTCAAGGCGGTGACCTCGATCACCAGCGCAACCACGGGCACCGGCGGCGTCGGCGCGGCCATCCAGCCGACGCGGGTTCCCGGCATCATCGCAGGTCCGGATCGTCCCTTCACCATTCGCGACCTCATCATGCCGGGCCGCACGGGCTCCAACGCAATCGAGTTCGTGCAGGAATCGGGCTTCCAGAACATGGCGGGGCCGGTGGCCGAGACCGCCCTGAAGCCGCAGTCCGACCTGTCGTTCGAGCTGAAGACCACCACGGTCAAGACCCTGGCCCACTGGTTCCTGGCATCCAAGCAGGTTCTGGCCGACGTGCCGCTGCTGCAGAGCTACATCAACGGCCGCGCCATCTACGGCCTCAAGTACGTGGAAGAAGCCCAGCTGCTGGCAGGCGATGGCACCGGGCAGAACCTGCTCGGCCTGATTCCGCAGGCAACCGCGTTCGAAGAAACCCTGCGTAAGGCCGGCGATACCAAGATCGATATCCTGCGCCGTGCCATCCTGCAGGTCCGTGTCGCTGAATACCGTGCCAGCGGTATCGCCCTGAACCCGGTGGACTGGGCGGACATCGAGCTGCAGAAGGATGAGCAGGGTCGCTACATCTGGGTGAACGTCGTGGAAGGTGGCCAGCCCCGCATGTGGAAGCTGCCCGTGGTGGACTCCACCGCGGTGCCGGAGGGCGAATTCCTGGTGGGTGCCTTCGATATCGCGGCCCAGGTGTTCGACCGCGAGGACGCAGCTGTCGAAGTGTCGACGGAGGACGGCGACAACTTCCGCAAGAACATGGTGACCATCCGCGCGGAAGAGCGCGTGGGCCTGGCCGTGTATCGGCCGGAGTCGTTCGTGCACGGGTCGTTCGAGGGCCCGTAAGGCTCATCACCGTTGATATGGAGCGGCGGGCTTCGAGCCCGCCGCTGGAGGTCCAACATGGGATTCATCGCATTGAAGGGGTTCAATGACCCCAACGCCGAAGGCGGATATCAGAAGCGCGGCAAGCCTTGGAGCGGCCCGGAACAGCGAGCGAAGGATCTGCAGCATCTTGGCCTGATCGGCCACGCTGATGCGGGTGGCAAGTCGGCTCCGCTGCCGTCCAACAAGATGGCCCAACCGGCGTCCAACAAGGTGACGCAGACCGCCCAGGTCGCTGGCGCGGCCCTGGTGCGTCAGAAGGCCGAGAAGGTCACTACTGCCCTGGCGGGCGTGAGCGATCGCGCCACGCTGGAAGCTGCCCATGCGGCCGAGAGCGCCAAGGGCGCCAAGGCCCGTGAAGCGGTCCTGGCTGCCATCGACACCGCACTGGCCGCTCTGCCCGCAACGCAGGAGTGAGCCATGCTCATCGAACTGGCTGAGGCAAAGCAAAGCCTGCCGGTGATCCACGACGCCGACGACGCCCTCATTACCGGGCACATTGAGGCGGCGCAGGACTACATCGAGCAGTACATCGGTCGGTCGGTGCCCTGGATGGATGGATCGGAGCCGCCTGCAGCGGCTCCGGTCCCGCCCGCGATCAAGCAGGCGGCCCATCTTCTCGTCGGCGATTACTACTTCAAGAAGGACGAAAGCGATCTGGCTGTCCGCCGATTGTTGAATCCTTATCGCGTGTCCTGGGGGGTGTGATGGCCGGCAAGTACATGCACCGGGTCACCTTGCAGGTGGAGGAACGGGTGCGTCTTCCCCTCGGCGGCGACCGAACGTCCTGGGTGGACTGGAAGATCGACGTTCCGGCCGAAGTAGTGCCCCTGTCCGGCCGAGAGTTCACCGCGGCCACGGCGGAACACGGCCAGGTCAGTGCGCGTATGGAGGTGCCATTCCTGCCCGGCGTGGTCAACACCATGCGGCTGCTCTTCGACGGCCAGATTTACGCCATTCGTGCGGTGCTACCTGACCCCACCGCGCGCCGCCATCTCACTCTCATGGTCGATGCAGGGATCTCCGATGGCTGAGCATCTGCAGATCAGCGGGCTCGACGGCCTGCTGGCTTCGCTCAAATCGTTGCCCGTCGAGCTGCAAGGGAAGCCATTGCAGGCGGCCATGCGTCGCGGCGGCAACGTGATCCGGGATGCCGCGCGTGGCCGCGTGCGGCGGGCCAGTGGCTATCTGGCACAGCAGATCGTGGTGCGCCGCGCGAACACCAGGAACCGGAACAGGGCCGGCGTTGGCCCCGGCGGGGAGTACTTCACCGTCGGCGTGAAGACCGGAAAGCGGGTGAAGTACGCGAACACCAAGCGGAACCGGCGCCAGCGGCGCGTAGGCAAGACCTACGTGCAGGCGGGGTGGGCCTACTACTGGCGATACCTGGAGTTCGGCACCAGGAAGATGGCTGCCAAGCCGTTCCTTACGCCGGCCGCAGAGGCCAAGGGGCCTGAAGCGGCCCAGGTGATTATCGATCAGACCCGGGTTGCCATCGACAAGGTAATGCGGGCAAGGGGGTGGCGTTGATGGTTCCTTTGATTCAGTCATTGCTGCAGGTCGATGCCGAGGTAAGGCGGGTGCTGGGCGATCCCATCCGTGTTTACCCCAATGTGGCGCCGCAGGACACGGCGCTGCCCTACGCCACGTGGCAGGCGGTCGGTGGGTCACCGCTCGGCGTGCTGTCTGAGCGTCCACCCGCTGACGGCTGGCGCGTTCGGATTGCCGTATGGGGCAGGGACAGCGGCCAGGCCAACGAGGCTGCACTGGCGGTCCGCGATGCCATTGAGGCCGTGGGCAGCATTGAGAGCTTCAATCCGCCGCCGGATGACGACGACACTGGCGCCTTCGGCATCTCCTTCGACGTGCGCCTGCTGCAGATCCGTTAGCGAAGCAGGTCACCTTCTATCCGCCGGCGCGAGCCGGCTTTTTCTTGCCCGGCACCGGGCCCCAAGCAGAGGTAGACCATGGGACAGGTTCTCAAGTCCAAGCACACCCAGCTGTTCATTGCCATCGGCGCGGCCGAGGTCATCAAGGTGACCCGCGTGCGCTCCGTCGGCTTCCCCGATGGCCAGGCGTCGGAGATCGATATCTCCGACTTCGATGACGACTGGGATCAGTTCGTCGCCGGCCGCAAGGCCACCGGCAGCACCACCATCGAGGTCATCTATGACTCGGAGGATTCCGAAGCGCTGGAAGAACTGCACCGCACCGGCGCGGTCGTGAACTTCCTGGTAACGGCGCCGGCGTCGGAGACGGCCGGCGTTGCCAAGCCGGTCGCGGTGGATGGAGTCATCACGCCGCCTACCACCGTGGTCAGCAAGCAGTTCAACGGCTTCGTGCAGAACTTCGCCGTGACCGTGGCGGACAACGACGTCTGGAAGGCGACGCTGACCATTCGTGGTTCCGGTGCCGTCACCACGCACCGCCCGGACTGATCGGCCGAACGGCGCTCTCTCTTTTGGCCCGCGCGAGCGGGCCACTCTCTTTGGCAGGGCGCGCGGATCCACCGCGTGTTAGCCGTGCGCGGCCCGCGCGCCCTGCCGCCATACCTGGAAACGGCCAATGAGCAAGACCAACGAAACCAACGAAACACAGCCGCTGGAGCCGGTGAGCATCCTGCAGGCTTTCACCAACGCCGGCATGTTCGCGGCCAAGGATTTGCAGCCGGATACCATCGAGCTGCCGGATGGCAGAAAGGCGCAGTTTTACGTGCGCTCGCTGCCTGACACCGAGTTTCGCGACCTGTACGCCACGGGCGACCGCTCCAAGCTGATCGCAGCCACGATCTGCGACGCGGAGGGAAAGCGCGTGATGACCCCGAAGCAGGCTGGCGAGCTGAAACCCAAGGTGGCGGCCAGCCTGCAGTCCATCGCGCTCAAGCACGCCGGTTTCGGCAGTGATGCCGACGCCCTCCTGGAAGAAGCGGGAAACGACTAAGGAAGCGCGGCGAGGATTGGTTTTGGCACGTCCTCGCCGGGCACCTGCATCGCACGGTGGCAGAGCTTCGCGCGACCATGTCTCGGCGGGAGTTCCTGTGGTGGTGGGAGTTCCACAAGCGAAACCCCATCGACCCGGTGAGCATCCACCAGAAGCCAGCAGCACTGATCGCGTACGTCACTGCTGCGCACAGCCAGGGCGGCACCAAGCGCAACATGCAGCACTTCCTGGACACGTTGGTGCCACGATCCGACGAGGACGAGGCAAACGACTGGTTTGAATCTCTCGGATGACCCATGGCCGATACCTTCGGGCGCTTTGCTGCGCTACCAATTGGCCCTCTGCTCGCGGCCCGCGACGGAGGGCTCACCCTGGCAACTACTGCGGCTGCCGATACCAACCGCTGCGCTCGCTCCGACTTCGCGCTGGCCGATGGCCTGGTGGGGGTCGAGTTCGCGCTGTGGGGCGATGACGACCTGGCGGCAGTGGTCGGCTTCGTGACCGCGGCGGCGGCCCTGGATGAATCCCCCGGCTCCAACGGGGATGGCATTGGCTGGGAGCTGGCCACCGGGCGGCTGGTGCAGGGCATCGGCGCCATCGCCACCGGACTGCCGGTGGTGGCCCACGGCGATATCGTGGGTCTGCGCGTTGCCTTCGGCAGCCCCTCGCGGCTGACCCTGTACCTCAATGGCGTCCTGGTCCACCAGCGCGATCTGCTGCTGGCCGGTCCACTGCACTTTGCGGCGGGTCTGGCCGCATCCAAGGCAGGCGGGCTGTGTCTGGCGGTCAACGCGGGGCAGTGGGGCGCGCGTAGCGAGGCGGCGCTGGCGGGCTGGAAGCTCGATGCCAATGCCTCGGCCACGCCACCGGTGAGGTTGGCCGATGCCGACTGGCTCAGCGCGCCCGGCGACAGCCCGGCCAACGCTCGATACGAAGGCCTTGTCGCCGAGGGTGTCAGCCTGGTGCAAGAGCTGAGCTTCTGGCCTTGGGGTGGCGATCCGGTTTCGCAGACGGCGGCCGCTCAGTGCCTGGTCGCCGATGCCGACGGGGTGCTGGATGCATTGGCGCTTTCCGGTGGTTCGGGCGAATCCGTCCGCATCCTGATGGTGGATGAGTCCGCCATGCTGGCGGACGCGCAACCTGCGTTCCGCTGCGCAATCGATCAGATCGAGATCAACGACGACGGCAGCAAGACCCTGCACCTTCGGGACGCACACGACTACCTGAGCCAAACGCTGAACCGTGGCGTGTTCCTGCCCAATATCGAGCCCCTTGCTTGGAAGCCCCAGCCGGTCGTGATCGGCGCGGTGGCCAGCGTGCCGGCCGCGGGCGGCAACTCGGATGCGACGGCGATGTTTCTGGCCGACGTGCCGGTGTTCGTCGAAGCGGTCATGGACCGAGGCGACCTGATGGAGCCGGGCACGTTTAGCAGCTCGCCGGACGGGCAGCAGCTGCTGATGAAGTCGCCGCCGGTGACCCCCGTGGTGGCCGACCTTTCGAGCATAGGGCCCGGAATGGCACCTGCAACGCTTACCGCTGCCGTCGCTGATGTGATGGGTAGGCTGAGGCAGGGCGCATGGTCTGCGGCCGACTGCGGGGCCGTGGACGCGGCTACCGGCTATGCGGGCGTTGGGTACTACGCGGGCACCTCGATCACCGGCCGGGATGCGTTGAACGCGATCCTGCCCAGCTTCGGGGTGGGGTGCTACCAAGACGCCGCCGGCGTCCTTCGATTCATCCAGGTGGTTGCGCCGGAATCGTTCACTGGACCGATGGCGTTTGAACTGTCCGAAGCCGTTATGGCCAGCGATCTGGTGGGGGTGCCGGACGAGGCGCCGAACCTGACCCGTCGGATGGCCTACCGGCCGAACGCGCAGGCGTTGGGTGCGTCCGACCTGGTGACGGACGTGATCGACGTTCCTCAGGCCCGCCGCGACGAGCTGACGGCTCTGTATCGGGGCCAGGTGTACGCGGCTGGCCCGTTGGACCCGCACTACCGCCGGGCTGATGCGGCCGACCCGGTGATCTCGCTGTTCTGGAATGCGGCCGACGCCCAGGCGGAAATCGACCGGGTGGTGGCGATTTACCAGCGGCAACGGTTCTTCTATCAGGTGACCGTGCGAGGCGACCAGCAGCTGGCCCCGCTCCCCGGACAGGTCGGCCGCTTGACCTACGGGCGCTACGGCCTGGCCGATGGCAAGCCGGTGCTGGTGCGGCGCGTGGAGCGCAACCCTGCCACGGGTGACGTGGTGCTGACGGTGTGGGGGTAAGGGCGTGCTTATTGGATTCGGAATGCCGGCGGTGGAGACGGCCACCCTCACCGGTGGCACCTGGCTGACCGCCGATCAGGGCAGTGCGCTGTTCGACGGAAAGCCCGCACGCGCAACCCGCGTGAGGCGCACGGGCGATCTCGCGATCACCATCACGCTTGCTCAGGCAATCGTGCCTGGGATCATCGCGGTGTTGGGCCTGAGCGTCCCGGCGGGCGTCGAGGTCCGCGCCGCCGGCGCAACCGCTACGACGATCCAGCTGCCGGACGGCAGCGTGTGCGCGTGGCTCTTCCCGCTTGGCGGTGCGCCGTTGAGCGTGGTGTCGGTCGAGATCGCCACCACCGCCCTCAACGTCGATATCGGCGAGATCGCCATCTTCCGATCAGTCGATGTGGGTATCAGCGATGGCTGGGGTGTCGTCACCATCGACACCAGCGCCCACACCCGCACCAAAGGGGCGCAGCTCAACACGGTCCCTGGCGCCACGTATCGACGCCTGACCTGCAACCTTTCGGGCCGGCCAACCGAGCTGGTGCGCGGCGGCGGCTTGGCCGGTGGCGTGGATTGGGAGACGATTGCTGCCGCAATGGCCGGGCGCCGGCGGTCCTGTCTGGTGCCGCAGTTCAGGGATATCGCATCGAAGGTGTTCGACCCCATGCTGGCGGCGAGGTCGGCGATGTATGGCTATCCCACCCAGCTGCCGAGCGCGGAGAACATCAGCCGCAACTACTTCACCGGATCGCTGGAGTACGAGGAAGTCCCGGCCTGACCCAGCCGTAGAACAATGGCATCATGCCCCGAATGACCGATCATAGGGGGACGTGGATGTACATCTTTCTGGCCGTTGTGGGTCTGTTGGCCGCGCTCGTGGGGGCCTTGATGCTCACCAAAGCAACCATGGGCGTTGGTGTGATTGCCTTCGGAATATTCCTGGCCGCCCTGGCCCGTATCATTCAGGCGGAGCGCCACCAGGCGCAACTGCTCGGTAAGTAAGCCGGATCCCCGGCGCCCGTCAAAAGCCCCGCCTTGTGCGGGGCTTTCTCGTTTTTGGAGCCGACATGTCCCTGTACACCCTCACCGTCGATCTGCTGATGAAGACCGGATCCTTCGTGAAGGATGCCGGCAAGGCCGCCCGCCAGTTCGAGCAGTCGATGGATCGCATGCAGGCCACTGCGAAGCGTGCCGGGACCGCAATCGGGCTTGCGATCTCCGCCGGCATAACAAGCACCAGCGCAGCTGCTGTTGCCTGGTCGCGCCAGGTCGCGGACCTCAGTGTCCAGTACGAGCGCATGGGCACGCTGGCTGGGACCAGCTCCGAAGCCTTCCAGCGAATGGCTGCTGGTGCGAACGTTGTAGGGATCAGCCACGAGAAGCTCGCCGACATCCTCAAGGATGTGCAGGACAAGATCGGTGATTACGTCCAGACGGGCGGCGGCGCGATGGCCGACTTCTTCGACAACATCGCCCGGCGCACAGGCGTCACTGCGGAGCAGATGCGAAAGCTGTCTGGTCCAGATGCGCTCGGGCTGTACTTCAACAGCCTGGAACGGGCCAACCTGTCGCAGTCCGAAATGACCTTCTACATGGAGGCCATTGCCAGCGATTCCTCAATGCTGATGCCCCTGCTGCGGAACAACAGCGCCGGCTTCCGCCAATGGGGTGACGCGGCTGAGGCGGCCGGCGCGATCATCGATGGAAAGACCACGAAGGCGACGGTGCGTCTGCGCGAGATTACGCAGGAAGCGGATCTCGCGATGATGGGGTTGAAGGTCAGCGTTGCCGAAGAGCTGCTGCCGACACTGAACAACCTCACCGAGTTCATGGCGTCGCAGCAGACGCGAAACGCTTTTGCCTCCGCTACCAAGTGGGTAGCCGAGCTGACGGGGGAAATGGCGAATGGTGCTGTTCAGATAGTCAACCTGATTGGCCGCTATGCCGAGCTTCAGGCTCTGGAGGGTGCATCGTCCGACTCGCTCGGTAGCGCAACCGAAGACGCTCTCAACGAAAAGATGGGCGAGCTGGGGGCGCGTCGTCGTCTGCTGCTTTCCGTGGAATCGCCTTCTGCGGAGCGTGACAAAGAGGCCGAACGACTGCAGGCCGAGAGGCTGCGCATCCAGCGCGAGCTGACGCGCAGGTATGGCCCCCAGGTCACGCTGATTGACAACGGGCAGATGCTCCCCGACAGCGCGCTGAAATCGGCGTCCGTTGGCTACAAGCCAACCGGGAATATCGATAAGGGCGCTGGAGACAAAGCCGCAGATGAGGCCAAGCGGCGCGCCGATGAGATGGCGCGCTACAGGCAGCAGGCAGAAGAAGCCGCCGGCGCCATGGATGGTCCTCTGGCCGAGGCGATGGCCAAGCATCTTGGCAACATGGCCGAGTACAACGACCTGTTGTCGAAGGGCAACATTGCCCAGGCCGACGCCAATGTGCTGATGGGGCAGAGCGCCCTGGAATACGCGAAGGTGGCGGCCGAGGTCGAAAAGGCCATGGGCGGGCCGGAACAGCTGTTGGCCACGTTCGATTCCGAGCTGGTGATGCTGGGCAAGGTTGGCCGGGCGCGCGAGCTGTACCGCCGCCAGCTCGTCAACGAGAAGGACATGCGCGACGAGCTACAGAAGGCCGTGGAGGCTGCGGGCAGCAAGGAGGCGCTGGCCTTGGCCAAGGGCGCCTCCAGCTATGCAGAGTACGAGCGGGCCATGCTCGACGCCGCTGCCGCGGCGGCCGAGCTGTCGCTGCAGGTCGAAGAATCGGCAGCCCATGTCGAGGCCCTGGCGAACGTGATCGTGTCCGGCATGTCCGATGGCGTCGATGCTTTCGCCGACTTCGCCGTGGATGGCCTGCGCGAATTCGACAACCTGTGGGATGACCTCAAGAACGTAGCCAAGCGCGGGCTGCGCGACATGATTGCGGAGATCGCCAAGCAGAAGCTGATCATCCCCATCCAAACCCAGCTCATGAACGGGATCAGCGGTCAGGGCGGGGGCTTGAGCCTGCAGAGCATCATGGGCCTGTTCGGTGGCAACGGCACCGCGGCGGGTGGCCAGAACGCCAGCACCATCGCCGGCCTGCTGTCACAAGGCCAGGGGCTGTTCGGTGGCGCATCTGCAGCCGGCAGCGCGACCGCGGCGAACTCCCTCGGGGGCAGCATGGCGAGCCTGGCCGCGTTGACGGGCGGCGGAACCGCCTCCACCGGTGCGGCGACCGGCGCCGCCGGCGCGGCAACAGGAGCGCTGGCCGGCGTCGCGGCGTTCGCTCCGTATGCCGCCCTGATCGCCATGGGCATGCAGATGGCCGGCAGCGCGTACAAGGAAGGGTTCGGGCTGGAAAACCAGAACAAAATGGACCTGTTGAATCGGGGCCATCTGGCATCTGGCGGCCTGCTCACGCCCGTGATGATCGACAGCATGTCGCTGGACTACCTTGGCCGCGCGCTGGGGATGAACAGCAAGACTGCGGCCATCTTCTCCGGCAGCTCCCTGATGGGTAAGGCCTTCGGCCGCAGCGCCCCGAAGATCACCGGGCAGGGCATCACTGGCTCGTATGGGTTCGGTGGCCTGGACGGCCAGAGCTACGCCGATGTGAAGCAGAAGGGCGGCTGGTTCCGTTCGGACAAGAAGTGGACGCAGTACGGCACGCTGGATCCGGGCATTGATCGCACGTTCGACATGGCAGCGCGGCAGATCCGTGGGGCAACCACGGACCTGGCCAAGCAGCTGGGCGTGGATCTCACCCGGCAACTGGCATCGGTGAGGGTGGACCTGGGCAAGCTGCAGCTGTCTTCCGATTCGGAGGAAGCGCAGAAGCAGCTGGAGGCCTACTTGGCCGACATGCAGGATCGACTGTTCACCGAGGCGGTGAAGGCGTCCGGCTTCGGCGGGCAGCTGGATGGGTACTTCGGTTCGGCGGACGTGTTCAACGCCCTGAGCGCGTCCATTGAGCTGGCCGTCGGCAACGCGGACGACCTTGGCCGCGCGCTCACCGGGCTGGAAATCGACAAGGTCAACAAGGCCGTGGACTACTTCCAGGATCTGGCCAGCGTCGCTGGCACGGACCTGGCCACGCAGATCCAGAAGGTGACCGGGTTGCTTGGGAACTACGCCACGCTGATGGCGGACGTGTCCACGCAGCTGCTCACCGGTGACCTGTCCAGCTACCAGCAGCAGGCGCTGACCATCGAGCGGACCTATCGCCAGCAGGTGAAGGCGGCCAATGACTACGCCAAGGCGCTGGGCCTGTCCGGTGCAAGGGCTGAGGATCTGGCCAAGATCGAAGCCCTGCGGGCCATGAACATGGGCAAGCTGCAGGCGCAGATCGACAAGGACAAGAAGGCCATGCAGTACGGCCTTTCGATTAGCGACCTGTCGCCGCTGACGGACCAGGAGAAGCTGGGCGAGGCGATGAAGGAACTGGAGCGGGCTGTGGCCGGCGGCGACACCAGCGCCGCGCAGGCGGCCGCGCAGGCCGCGCTGGGCTTCGGTCGGAACCTCTATGCCAGTGGCCAGGACTACAACGGCCTGTACGACCAGGTCACCGGCCTGATCGACGGCATGAAGGTGGGCGACCTCGATATGGAGGACGGCACCAGCATGGGCGCGCTTGCCGATGTGATCGAGGCGCTGCCGGACAACTTCAGCCGCGCCGTTTTCGACCTGGTCGTGGACAGCAACGGGCAGGCGCAGACCACGGCGGCCGTGCAGCAGAGCAACGCGCTGCTGACAGATGTGAAGGGGCTGCTGCAGGACCTGCTTTCGACCACCACCCAGGGCGTCCGCAACTCGGCCAGCTCTGCGCTGCGCAACTCGCTCAACGCCTAACGAGGTAACTCCATGCTGCAACGGAAACTCACGCTGGTGGAAATCGGCGTGGGCGCTCTGCCGTCCCCGACGCCGCCGGCGCCGCGCTTCTCGAACTGGTTCCCGGTTGCCTACCGGGCTCCGGATGTGCCGCCGGTGGAGGGGGTGACCCCGACCCCGGTGGCCGATGGCGTCCTGCTCGAATGGCCCGCCGTGGACCAGGCCGGCGTCATCTACGTGATCGAGCGTGGCCCGGCCCAGGATGGGCCGTGGACGGAGATCTACCGCACCACTGAAACTCGCTACGTCTACAGCGACGCCAGCGGCACGCAGTGGTGGTTCCGGATCACCCCGACGGTGCGGGGCAAGCCAGGTGGCGGCACGGTGGTGGTGGCCACGCCGACGCCGGCCACCGCTGATCTGATCGAACAGCAGCTGCGGTTGAGCAAGGAAATTTCAGACCGGATTGAGGCTGATGCGCTGGAAGCGGCAGCCCGTGTCGATGGCCTGGCCGCTGCCGCCCGCGATCTGCTGGCCGAGGCGGTGCTGCGTGAGCAGGGCGTGGCCGATGCAATGGGCGCGATCGCGCAGGAGGCGCAGGACCGCGCCGCTGCGGTGCTCAATGAGCGGCTGGAGCGCGAGGCGGCAATCAGCCTGGAGGCAGAGACGCGGCAGAGCGATGTGGAATCGCTGTCGCGCGCGCTGTCCGAAGTCGTGGCCGGCAGCGGCACGCAGTTCGACAGCCGCAAGATCTGGTACTTCGACACTACCGCCGAGGACTGGACCGGCAACGGCGCTGCTCCAACGGTGATGGATGGCTGGCTGCGGCCGGCCAACGGCGCCGATTCTCCGTGGGTACAGTCTCCGCCCGCCCTGGAGATCGATGGCAGCGCCTATCGGTTCGCCAAGCTTCGGGTGAAGCGCGTGGGCACGCCGGCGTGGAGCGGCACGCTGCAGTGGATCACTGCAGACGACCAGGCCTGGGACGATCAGAAGCGCGTGCCAGTGCCTGAGCCGCTCTGGGACGACCATGGCGTGGCGACTGTGGACGTGGCCGATATCGCCTGGTGGCCGGGCGAGATCGATGCCATCCGGCTGCAGTTCGGCGATGAGCAGGCGGTAGCCAACTACTTCCTGTTGGACTGGGTGGCCATCGGCCGCCCGACCCCGGGCGCCGGCGTAGCCCTGGTGCAGGATGAGGCACGGGCCCGAGTGGCCGCTGACAGCGCCGAGGCCAGCCGAAGGGAGACGCTGGCCGCGCAGCTGCGCGGCGACTATGACGGCACGGACATTTCGCAGGTAGCCACGGGGCTTTTCGCTGTTGAACGGGATGCCCGCGTAAGCGCAGATGAGGCCAGCGCCACCGCGATTGAAGTCCTGCAGGCCCGCATGCCTGTGGGTGACGGGGTGCTGGCCACCGAGGCCAGCGTTACCGAAGAGAGCCAGGCCCGGGCAGACGGTGATAGCGCCAACGCTGAGGCCATCCAGCTGGTGCAGGCCCGCATGCCGGACGGCGAGGGGGCCGTGGCGTCCGCCGCGGCGCTGGAGTCCGTATCGGCAAGGGTGGAGGAAACCGAGGAAGGGCTGCGTGCGGTCGGTGAGCGCGTAACCTCGGTCACCGCGCAGCTGGAAGGTCAGCACGCAGGTGATGAGGACTCCTTCGCCGGGGATGAGGACGTATACGCCGGCACGCGCACGGTGCTGTCCGCCATCGCCGAGGGGGATCTGGCTCAGGCCCAAAGCGTCACGCGGCTGGATGCCGAGCTGGGGCAGTTCAAGGCGCTGGCCACGCAGCAGATCGAGGCGGTGGCCACCGACGTATCTGCGCAGGCAGAGCGCGTGGACGCGGTGCAGGTCGAGCTGGAGGGCAAGGCATCCGCCGAGGCCGTCTCCCAGCTTCGGGCATCGGTCGAGCAGAACGCCGACGGGATCGTGGCCGTGTCCGAATCCCTGCAGGGGGTCAAGGTTGAACTGGGCGAGAAGGCCAGCGCGCAGGTCGTGCAGGGCATGGAAGCCCGCGTGCAGGAAACCGAAGGTGGCTTGGCGCAAGTAATGGCCAAGGCCTTTCTGCACCTGATTGCCGATAGCGGGGCTGGTCCGCTGATCGGCGGTATGGAGCTGGGCAACGACGGCAACGTGGTCAGCCTGCGCTTCCTGACGAACAATATGGAGATCGTCGCGCCCAATGGAGCAGCCGAGGGCATGGAGTGGCGCTCGGGCTACCTGCGGGTATGGAAGGGCGCCGCGCAGCGAATCATCGGCCCTGGCTTCGGCGCCCCCGGCGACAACCTGGTGGACTACTTCGGACCGAACGTTGGCGCCGCGGCCGCTTCCAAGGCCAACGCGATGATGTGGATGGACGCCAGTGGCAGTGCTTACTTCGGTGGGCAGCTCTCCGCCGGCGTGCTGCGCAACGCCGTGCAGACTACGACCACCCAGGCAATTGGTACGGAACTGGTCAACGGCCCGTTCTCCACCAATGGCCGGGTGCGCACCGTCACCGTCAGCTTCACCAGGCGTCATCGGCGGACGCAGACCATATCTGGCTCGACCGGGTTTGTTGCCGGCGCAGGCCAGAACACCGCGCGGGTGGAGGTCTATCGAAAGATCGGGAACGCTGCCGAGACGCTCTGGCAGGTGCTCAATGCCGCCGGCGGCGTGGTCATCAATAACGAGCGCGATGGGCCCGACGAGGCCGATTCGTCCTGGGGCGGAGCCTTCACCATCAACGACACCAGCCCCAGCTCCGACACGGTCCAGTATCGCGCGGTGATTACCGGCTTTACCGAGCAGACCGTGACGCACACCTCTGGTTCGTTCCAGGGGCAAACCCTCACGCAGAGCCTATCGATGATCTCGGTAGAGCAATAGCAGGAGCCGCAATGGCACTTCAACAGATCGATATCAACACGCCGCAGCCCAACGGCAAGTTCGGCGAGTCCACGCGTTCGGCGAACATCAAGCACAACAGCAACATCACCGAGGTGGGGCAGCGGCTGGAAGCCTTGGAGGCAGACAGTGGTGGCGCCGGTGAGGCTATCGATGATCTGCGTTTGGACCTGCAGCAGGAGGTGCTGGATCGGCAGCAGGCCGACGCGGACGCTGGGGCGCGCATCGATGCGGAGCAGGCGGCACGCCAACAGCTGTCGGAATCGGTGTGGGAGCGACTGCGCTCCCTGGCTAAGAACTTACTTATCAACGCCGATTTCGACATTTGGCAACGTCGAACTTCGGGGCGTGTTGGTGTCGGTCCTGGCAGTCTGGGTTCAGAAGCCTACTTCGCAGATCGCTTCTCAGCGTCGGCGCTCAATTGCAACCTCGACGTGTCCCGCGGCATCGTTGGTGCAGGTGTGACCAGTCTCCCGCCCCGCGTAACCAATGCGATTCTTTACAACGTAAATTCGCTTGGAAGCAACCCCGCGGCGTGGAGCGGGCAGCGGATCGAAGATGTGCGGTCGGCGCAGGGCCAAGTCACCCTTTCCATGTGGCTTAACGGTGATGCTGGGCGAAAGGTTGGCGTTCGCGCGATTCAACAATTCGGGTCCGGTGGGTCTGCCTCTGTGACCACTGAGGCTGGGCTGATCGAGTGTCCGACAACCCCAACCCTTGTGCATATCACTTTCACTGTTCCCAGCACCGCGGGAAAAACCATCGGCGCAAACAGCAGCTTGTACCTGGTGATAGATTTCTGTGGCGGTGGTTACGGTGGCCAGATCGCAAGCCAGTCCGGAGCGTTCGCTATTTCTGAGATGCAGCTTGAGTTCGGTGCTGCCCCGACGGATTTCGAGCGCACACCGGAGGCTGTGCAGCTTCTGAACTGCCAACGCTACTATCAAAAGAGCTTCCCTGTTGGGGCGGTGCCAGGCGCTGGCGTAGCGGGCGGCGTCATGGCCCCCGGTGTAGCTTTCTCAGGCACTGCAGCACGCGTGTCCCAGCGATTTCGGGTTGACATGCGAGCAACCCCGGCCGTCACCATCTATCGCAGTAGTGAGACAGAAAGCGGGAGCGCCAATGGGGTTGTCCTGTATAACCCGTCCGCTGGGGCATGGACGAACCACGCAAATGCGGCCAACGTCAGCGCCGCTACAAGTACAGGTTTTCAGGTTGACGCATTTGCGACATTCGCCATGACGGCTGGCTTTTCCTATCTGTCGGGCTTCAATTGGACTGCCGAAGCGGAGCTCCCCTAATGTATAGATTGACCGACAGCCCCGATGTAGTTTTTTGTGTTGATACCGGCGCGTTCATTCCGCGTGGCCACTGGATGTGGGATGCGTACCAGCAATGGCTGGATGCTGGAAACGAACCGGCTCCTGTCGCACCCGCCGGGCCGGTCCCGCACTCGCCTGAGCACTACCGAGCGATCCGTGATGCAGCATTTGCCTGGATGCGTAGCGTGGTTGAGGCGCGCGGCTATGAGACCATCGAGAGCTGCGCCAGCTACTACAACAGCAGCGTCGAACGGTATCGGCTGGAGGCGCGTGCTTTGGTCGCCTGGCGCGATGACGTGAACCAGACTCTGGAGCAGCTGGTTCTGGACCCGCCGCCAGGCGTCATCACATGGGACCAGGTGCGCGCGCTGTTGCCGCAGCCCGAGGCGCACCCTTGGCCGGGCGCGGTGGAGTTGCCTCTGGGCGCTGAGGCCGCGCCGCCGGTGGCTATCTCCTAAGCCACAACCTGCAGCAGATCCTCGCGGTTGTTCTTGGGGGAATTCACCGCGCGGCTGACGCGGTACGCTTCCATCGCCGGCGGCTCGCTGGCCAGCAGCATGGCCATGGCATCGTCTGGGCCCGCTGCCAGCCAGTCATCGATCTGGCCGGCCTGCAGCCACACCGGCATGCGGTCATGGATATCTGCCGACACCCCGCTGCTGTCCCCGGTGATGATGGTGAAGGTGCCCAGGTTGCCGTCGGGTAGCAGCGGGCTGGTGTCTTCCCACAGGCCTGCGGCCAACAGTGGCCCGGATGCGTGGATGAACCACGGATCCTTCTTCCCGTCCTCGGTGCTGACGGACCATTCGTAGTAGCCGGCCATGGGCACCACGCAGCGGCGCTTCTTGAAGGCAGCGCGGAAGGCGGGTTTGGTGGCCACCGTCTCGATGCGGGCGTTGATCGTAGAGCCCTGCAGGCCCTTGGCCTTAGCCCAGAAGGGCAGGAGGCCCCAGGCCATCCGGGTGACCTGTCGCCCTTCGCCGCGGTCCAGGATCACTGACGCGCGCTGTGTCGGCGCCAGGTTGAAGCTGGACTGGATCTCGGCCAGGCCGGGGGCAAGGTCCGCCATGCCCGGCTGGCCGAAATTCACAACGGGAAGCTGGACGAATCGGCCGCACATGGGCGAAGGGTAGCCCCGCCGGCCGTGCCAGTGGCGTGTAGGGTCCGCCTGACGCGAGGCAGCGGCCTTGCCCGATAGTCGGGCGCAGGCGAGGGTGCCATTCTGCGGTTGCCGGATCCGGGGCCGCAGGCCGCTCAACCCGGATGCGCCTGAGCAGCGCTAGGCCGGCACCACCACAATGGTTCAGGCGACACTTTCGCCGCCGTCGCAGCATCTGCGACCGCCGGGCGTATGCTCCCGCACATGCTCACTCCCAGCGCCTACCAAGGGTTCCGCTCCGCCCCGATCCCGTCTGGGTGGGTCCAGACGGGTGACCGGTGGGCGCTTTGGTACAACGGGCGGGAGACGGCAAGCGTGGTGCCAGATGGCCGGCCAGGCCTTCGCCTCTGGATGGAAGGCCAGAAGTTCTGGCAGGTGAAGGATGTGCGCGTGGCCAGCGTCCGGCAGGGAAAGCGCTTCGCTGAGCGCTGGTGTGCTGCCAGGCTCTACCCGGGCCTGCCATTGCGCGAAGCCGTGGCACGCCTGACGGATAACACGCCCCTTGAGCTGACGCCGCCGCTCCCCGGCCTGCCGCCGACGCGCGAGCAACTGCAGCAGGCCCAGCGCCTGGACGAGGCCTCAGCGGTTGCCGCCGCCAGAGTCAAAGCGGCGCTGGAACCACGGCGGGCGCCCGTGGTGACCAAGCCCAGGGCAAAAGATCCGATGAAAGCCTGGGTGAGGGCTGATCGGTTAAAGCTGGCGCGTTTCGACCCTAAAGCGTGACCTGTAGGTCAGTTCGACATTTTGACGCTTGAGGCTTGGTGGTAGGCTCGGCTTCTCACCATTGAAGCTTGACGTATGGATACTGCAGTTTTTTCAGCTGTAATCGGTGCCAGTGCGGCCGTCGTTACAGTACTGGTGACCGTAGCGGGAGCGATATTGGTAGCAAGATCTCAGTTGCGCCATGATCGCGAAGAACGGGCGAAGGACCGCGCGCTGCAGTCCAAGCGAGATCGCCTTTTTGGCGCGTTGGAGTTTGCCAATGAAGCCATGCGATCCATCACCAAGCTGGGCAATGCGGAATGCTCCATTGGGGACGTGGCCGCCGAGTTCAATAAAGCTATCGCTGGGCTATCGGCCTCGGGCGGGGTCGCAAGCTTAGAGGTCATGGCTCGAGGCCGGGACTTGGTGGGGGAGTGCGGGCGGCTGCTGCTAAGAGGTATGGCAAAGCGACGGCGCCTAGATAATCAACCGCGCGATGGGGCTGACGACTGGGTGGTTTTCGGCGACTGGATCGTGGGAAGCCAAGTCGAACTGGAGTTGCCGTACTCCCGTTTTCTCGCCGCGGTCCGCCGGGACCTGGGTATCGAGGGGGCGTCTGACCGAGAGGTACTCGCATCCATCACAGTAGAGATGGACCCCCTGAAAAGAGCGGCCGCAGAAGCGTTTGCTGTCCTGCAAAGCCGGTAAATGACGCTCCGCAATGCCGCGAAACATGCCACTTTCGCCCGCAAAAATGCTGGCGTTGGAGCTGTCTTTGCGGAGCGCGATTGAGGTCTAAATTATTGAAATGTAAGTGTTTGTCCTGTAGTTTCCCAAGCTACTGACGTGGGTTCGATTCCCATCGCCCGCTCCAGCATTCCAAACCCCGGTAACGGTCAGCCCGTTGCCGGGGTTTTTTTCAGGGCTGGGCTGCAGATGCCATCAGCTCGCCTTTCTCCAGATGCAACACGCGCGAGGCATACTCGGCAGCCTTGGGGTCGTGGGTGACCATCACCAGCGTTTTGCCGTATTCATGATTCAGCTGCTGCAGCAGCTCCATGATCTCTACGGCTGACTGCCGGTCAAGATCACCGGTGGGCTCATCGCAGATCAGAAAGTCGGGGTCGGTCACAATCGCCCGCGCGATGGCCACACGCTGCTGCTGGCCCCCTGACAATTCCGATGGGCGGTGGCGCGCACGGTCGGCAAGCCCGACCAGCTCCAGCGCAATCGCGGCGCGTCGACGCCGTTCCGCACCGGGAAGTGGCGTGAGCCGAAGCGGCAGTTCCACATTCTGCAAGGCGGTCAAGCTGGGCATCAGATTGTAGAACTGGAAAACGAAACCAACGCTGCGGCTGCGCCACGCCGCCAATTGGCTGCTGCCCAGTTGGTCAACGCGCGTTCCATCAACAAGAATGCTTCCGGCGCTGGGTTCATCTACGCCGCTCATCAGGTTCAATAGTGTGGTCTTGCCTGATCCAGAGGGTCCCATCAGGGCCACGAACTCACCGGCGCGTACCACCAGGTCAATGGCCTGCAGTACCTGGATGTGTTGATTGCCACGCTGGTAGGACTTGCTGACGCCGGAAAGCGAAATGGTGCAGGACATGTTGGCTCCAGTGGCCTTGGGGGAAGTCACGAGGACGACGGCGTGGCAGTGGCGGGAGTCGACTGCAGTGCCCTGCCTTGGAAACTGACACGGGCGGCCATATCGGGCAGGATGCGCGGGTCGTGTGTGTCCAGGCCGATCCGGGCGCGCACGGTTGCCTTGCCCCGGTCAGCCGTGGGGATGATGGCGATGACGTTCCCCGCCAGGTCCAGTTCGGGGTAGGCGTTCAGCCGGATTAGGGCTGGCATTCCAGCTGCGATCCGGCTGATGTAGGCCTCGCCAACATCCACTTCGATTTCCAGCGAGTGCATGTCCACGATGGTTGCGATGCCCGTGCGGGTGAAGCCGCTGGCTGCGCTGGGCGAAATGATCTCGCCTACCTGTGCAGCCTTGGAGGTGACAACGCCAGCGAAGGGCGCGCGGATGACGGTCTGCTCCAGCAGTACCTGCGCCGCCTCGACCTGTGCTTTGCTGGCCTCGGCCGTGCTCCGCTGGGCGGCAAGTTGCGCACGCAGGCTTGCCACCTTGGCCAGTGCCTGTTCGGCATCCTGATGGGCCAGCAGCTTACGATCTGCAAGCTCGATGGCGCGTTGGGCATCGCGTTGAGCCTGATCGAGCTGCGTCTGGTACTGCTGCGCCAGCTTCGTGGCCGCGGCGTACTGGCGTGCTGCTATGTCCCGCGATGCACGGGCGGACCGTCCATCCAATCGGGCCAGTATCTGGCCGGTCTCGACCTCCTCCCCCTCTTCGAAGAGCACTTCGGTCACCATGCCGATGGTCTGTGCCGACACAGTGGCGGTACGACGCGCCACGACATAGCCGCTGGCGTCCAGGCCCATGGATGACGGATCTGCGGCAGGGAGGGAAGGGAGCGTAGTGACCGCGGCGCGGTTGCGATCGAAGGAGGTTGAAGGGGGGCTGCCGTGTCCTGCCAGTACCCACGCACCGATGCCGAGCGCCAGTAGAACGAGCACAGTCCAGACTTGCCATCGCACCGACGGCCGTATGCCAGAGATGGGCCCAACGGCCCCGGCGGCCGTGCCGCGTCGGAGCTGGTGGAGCAGATCGCTGCGAGAAGGGGGCGTTTTCGGAGTCATGGGGTATGCCTTCAGCAAGCCTGTTGAAGTGTTCGGGTCAGTTCTTCAGTGCCTGCGCCAAGCCACGGCTGAGGGTGCGACGCAGCGGCAGTACAGAACCCAGTAGGGCGAGAAGCAGGGCATACGCCAGCACCGCGGAAACCACGGTGGAATCGACGACGAACGTTGCATATACGGCCTGGCTCGCGCCCGACGTGCCAAAGTGGGTACCGTCCAGGAGGGCATGGACCAGCGCGGCGGCCATCAGGGACGTCAGCACTCCGACGATTGCCACCTCGGTCAGGACGGCCAGCCAGATGGATGCTGGGCTGAAGCCCAGCGCCCACAGCGTGGCCAGCTGGCGGCGACGCTTGTCCAGGACCATGTCCAGCGCTGTTGTGATGGCAAGTGCGGCTCCCGCGCCCAGCAACAGGGATACCCCCAGCGCAGCTGCAGTGACCAGACGAGTCAGAAACCCCATCTGCTGCTGGTAGTAGTCCACCTGTCCTACGAACCGGACCCCTTCCAGCCGGGGATCAGCCTGGCCCGCTGCGATCAGCTCGCCCAGCTGATCGGGGCCAGTCAACTTGATCCATGCGGAGGAAACGCCGGACGGCCGATTCGATGCTGCCTGCAGCGCTGACTGTTCTACCCAGATCTCCGACTCCCATAAGTTCCCACCGGCCTCCAGCAGACCCACCCGTCGCCACGTCGCCCCCAGCAGCTCGGTGGTGGCCTGGTTCAGCGCTGGATACTGTCCTGCCAGCGTGGCGCTCCCTAACCACTGCCGTTGACCAGGTTCAAAACGTCCGGTTGCATGAATCGGCACATTGTCTAGGAGTGCCCAGGTATTGCGATCAATCCCGCGAAGCTGCACGGTCCCGGGTTGGCCATCGGTGCGGGGCAGCCGGGCGGTGGCAAGGAACTGGAGCGCCACGTTTGGCCGGCCATCGACATCACGCGCAACCTGTGGAAGCTGTGAGAGCTGGGCCACTTGCCCCTGTGAAAGGCTGCTGCTGGATTCGTCCACGGCGTTGGCGGCCATCGCCAGTGCGATGTCGGACTGCCCCGTCTGGCGCGTGATGCGGTCAATGCCCGCCGGAATGGACAGCATGACCGTCAATGTTGAGGCGGCTATGGCGAATCCGGTGAAGATCATCAGCGCATCGTGGGGGCGGGTGCGATGCATCGATAGCAGAATGAAGAGCAGTTGACGGACGTGTCCGGTCGTACGCATGAACGGTTTCTCCGGGGGGGGGCGTCACGGCTGCAGGTGATCGACTGGCCGCAGGCGTGCAATGCGGTAGGCGGGCAGGGCCAGCGCGGCCACGGCCAGTAGCCCCAGTCCTGCGGGTAGCCACAGCAGCGCCCAGTCGGGCACCCGCAGTTGGCCCACTAGCCACTCGACCTGCGGATTCACTGCCGACATGACGGCGATGCTACCCAGCAGTCCCAGCAACACTCCCAGCACAAGCTGGGTCCCGAGTTCGGCGCTCAGTGCTGCGAACTGCAGCCGGCGACCGAAGCCCAGTGCCAGCAGCCCCGCCATGCTGGCGCGCCGCAGCGCGACCAGATGGGCCAAGACCGTGACGAACACCAACAGAGCGCAGGCGGCCATGGCGAGCATGACGATGCCAAGCAGATCCTGGACCTGACCGAATCGACCCAGCGCACTCTGGACAGCCGTACTGGGTTCGGCAAGCAACGGCGGGTCGCGGCTGGCGAACTTGTGGTTAATGGCATCGGCCAAACTTTCGATGGTGGCAGCGTCTCGTGCCGTTACTGTGCCGCGCATGACCCGATTCTGCTGCGCCACGGGAAGCAGCCTGTTGATGTAGTCATAGTGCGCATAGGCAATGCGATTGCCCAGTTGTGCTTGGGTCAGTGGCAGCACATCGATAATCGTCACTGGCATCACGATGCCTGAGAGGAGCTCTGCGGGTTGCAGGCTCATTCCGGCTTTCAGGTTGCAGCGCTCGGCAAGTTCTGCGCCGATAAGTATTCCCTGTTCGGTGCCGCGCCAGCGTTCGATCATCTCCCCCGGAACCCCGCTGGAGCGGAGTCTGGCAACGGTGCCGGAGCCGCCAATGGCGTTGAGCGGTATGACGCTGCGGCCTGCGCCGCAGGGGAGTGCGGTGACACTGAGGTAGGTGGTACCGGCGACCCCGCTATGCCGTTCCAGTTCGTGCATGTAGCGAAGCGGGTAGGCGTCTGCCTGCGCCCGCGCGTTGGAGATGGCCAGACCTGCATTGATGCTGCCCCCCGCCCGCGATACCAGGAATGGATCGGTCAAGGCAGACAGAACGACCCATGCGAGCACAGTGACCGCCAGTGTCGCTACCAGATACAACCCCCTGAACTGCTGTTCGCGTAGGCGCACCACGGCCAGGAAGAAAGAAGCGCTGAGTGCGTTGGCCATGATTCAGCGGTTGAAGGCGAGGTCAACGGCCCTGACGGCACCGGGCTGACTGGCTTGAAGCGACGCCATTGCCGCATGGAATGGCTGGCACGGCTGGGCACAGGATTCGCTCCTCAGCAGCAGCAGGGTCCACGCCCCCTCTGGCACTGCTCCCGTGTCCACACCCAGGGTTTTCAGCAGGCCGGTCACCTGAGTGAGCCGCATGGTCGATAGTGGCGCTGCCTGCGGCGCGGCCAGGATGGCCTTGGCCGCGTCAAGGTCGTCGGCATTGTCGATCCGGGCGACCAGATGGCCTGCTGGCGAGTAAACCCAGATGGCCGGCAGTTGTACGTTTGGAACCGGTTCGTTGGCAGCCGCAAGATAGGCCTGGAAGAACGCACGTACATCCGCTTTCCCTGCCGTCGCGTTCTCAGAGCCGTATGAAGCGAAGGGCAGGCCGCACATCAAGGCGAGACCAGCCGCCACCCCCATGGAGATCTTCATGGTGTTCCTTGCTTTCAATGGAGCGCGATGGCCCGGGCGCGCAAATCGCCCCCGGGTGATCTGAATCAGAGAACGACAATCACGCAGAGATTGGCGTCGCAGATGACGATGACATCGGTCGCGGGTGCGTTTTCAGCTGCGAGAGCGTTGCTGGAACCGAATACAGAAGCAGCAAGCAGTGCAGTGGCAAGCATCGAAGTGCGGATCTTCGTGAACATGCAAAACTCCATTTCAGTGGATGAGTGTTGGACTTCCACGCCCTCGGCGCCTTGGGCCAGTGCAATGTAGGAATGCGATCGATACGACTGCAAGGCGTCGGCCCGCTTTTCGTAAAATTCTCAGACACCGGCGGGAAATCACGACATTTGGCGGTCGAAGATGCCCCTCTGGGAGTCGCCGCTGGCCTGCCCGTGCGGGTGGACTCCGATGGGCGTGCCTTGCCAGGCAGGCACCAGCGTCAGGTTCTGCCCTCGAAAGAGACAGGGGGCTGTGAACGCAACCCACACCAGCATCATCCCGCCGCCACACGCCCGCGCTATGCTGCGCGCCTGCCGCCCGATGCCCCCGCGATGAAGCTCGCCATCCTGTCCCGCAACAGTTCCCTGTACTCCACCCGTCGGCTGGTCGAGGCCGCGCGCGCGCGCGGGCACACCGTGCGCGTGCTGGACCCCCTGCGTTGCTACATGCGCATTGCCGCCGATGGCTTTTCGATGCATTACAAGGGTCGGCCGATGACCGGCGTGGATGCGGTCATTCCGCGCATCGGCGCCTCCATCACCCGCTACGGCACCGCCGTACTGCGCCAGTTCGAACTGATGGGCGCGCGCACGCCCAACCCGTCAGACGCGATCCTGCGCTCGCGCGACAAACTGCGCGCGCATCAGTTGCTGGCGGCCAAGGGCATCGACATGCCGGTCACCGTGTTCGGCGACAACCCCGACGACACCGTGGACCTGCTGTCCATGCTGGGCCCGGCCCCGCATGTGGTGAAGCTCAACGAGGGAACCCAGGGACGGGGCGTGATCCTGACCGAAAAAGCCAGCGCCTCGCGCGGCATCGTCGAGGCCCTGCGTGGCCTGTACGCCAACTTCCTCATGCAGGAATTCATTGGCGAGGCCAAGGGCGCGGACCTGCGCTGCTTCGTGGTGGGCGACCAGGTAGTGGCGTCCATGCAGCGCCAGGCCGCCGAGGGCGACTTCCGTTCCAACCTGCACGCCGGCGGCACCGCCCAGCCGGCCAAGGCCAGCCGCGCCGAGCAGCAGGTGGCGGTGCGCTCGGCCAAGGCGCTGGGCCTGTCGGTCTGCGGGGTGGACCTGATCCGCTCCCAGCGCGGGCCGTTGGTGCTGGAAGTGAACTCGACCCCGGGCCTGGAGGGCATCGAGGCCGCCTGCGGGGTGGACGTGGCCGAGCGCATCATCGCGCATGTGGAAAAGCTTAAAAAACCTTGATATTCAATGGCGTACGGTTTCGTTCAGCTGGCAGGGACGGGTTTAACACCGCTTTAATCGGCCGGGGCGTAGTCTCCATTTCACCGCAGCTCTGCCTCTCAGCAGGATCGGTAATCGGGATGACACTTCAAGCCCAGGCGGCGCAGCGCCGTCTGGGCTTTTTTCTTGCCGCGCAGCAACTTGCGCACGGCGGGGTCTTGGCTGAACATGCTTGGGCCACTACCGGCACACCTAAGGAGGGGAATGTGATGCGTAAGGTTGCATGTGCTGTCCTGTTCGTCCTGGCCTCCGCCAGCGCTGCGGCAAGCAGTGGCACGGCCGGCCCGCTGGATGTCAGCCGCCCGGCCGATCTGGTCAACACCCAGATTTCCACCATCCGCGCCGATCTGGCCAAGGGTGAACTCTATTCCGAGATTTCTGCCGGCGAGCAGGCGAAGGTGAGCGATGCGCTGACCCGCATCCAGACCGCCATTGACCGCAGCGGCGGCGCTGAACTTTCCACCAGCCAGCAGGTCTCTGTGTTCAACGACCAGGAGATCGTCAACACGGTCTTGACCCGCGCCAAGGATGATAGCCGCATGATCTGCAAGCGCACCCGCGCGGTGGGCAGCAACATGGTGACCTCGCAGTGCATGACCGTGGCCCAGCGCCGCGCGTTGCGCCGCGACAGCCAGCGCGACCTGAACGACGTCCAGCGCAACCGACCGTTGCCGGAACGCTAAAACACCAAACATTCAAGAGGCTACAGTGAGAATTCTGGTAATCGAAGACAACAGTGACATCGCGGCCAATCTGGGGGACTACCTGGAAGACCGTGGCCACACCGTCGATTTCGCCGCCGACGGTGTGACCGGGCTGCACCTGGCCGTGGTGCATGAGTTCGACGCGATCGTGCTGGATCTCAACCTGCCCGGCATGGATGGCATCGAGGTCTGCCGCAAGCTTCGCAATGAAGCGCGCAAGCAGACCCCGGTGCTCATGCTCACCGCCCGCGACTCGCTGGACAACAAGCTGGCCGGCTTCGATTCGGGCGCCGACGACTACCTGATCAAGCCGTTCGCGCTGCAGGAAGTGGAAGTGCGCTTGAACGCGCTGTCGCGCCGCGGCAAGGGCGTGCAGACCCGCGTGCTGGAAACCGGCGATCTGGAGTACAACCTGGACACGCTGGAAGTGCGCCGCCAGGGCAAGCTGCTGCAGCTCAACCCCACCGCCCTGAAGATCCTGCAGGCACTGATGGAAGCGGCACCGGCCGTGGTGACCCGCCAGGAACTGGAAACCCGCGTGTGGGGCGAAGAGCTGCCCGATTCCGATTCGCTGCGCGTGCATATCCACGGCCTGCGTGCAGTGGTGGACAAGCCGTTCGAAGTGCCGCTGATCCAGACCCGTCATGGCATCGGATACCGCATCGCCACACCGGAAGCCTGATTCGGTGGCGGCGAAAGGGGAGCGTCGGCGCACGCCTTATCGGCGGCGCCTGCGCAGCCGCATCATCGTGTCATTCGTGTTGTTGGGCTTCTGCCTGACGACACTGTTCGCGTTCGCCACCAACTGGGCCCGCATCCGCGTGGAAAACCAGCTGGTGGAAGACGTGATGAACCGCAACATCAACGAGTACGCGCGTCGCTTCTACGAACACCCCGGGCGCAACCCGGAAGTGCCAGTGCAGCAGATCAAGGCGTATGCGTACTCGCGCGACAAGTTCGACCGGGTGCGCGAGAACCAGCCGGACTGGGCCGCGCTGCCCAACGGCAACTACAACCTGAGCGGCACCGACGAGCAGGGCCAGCCTTACGCGTACAAGCTGGCGGTGCGCAAGGCCGACGACGCCTGGTTCTTCCTGGCCTATGACATGACCGACAGCGTGCGCGGCGGGCAGCAGCTCAGCCGCGCGCTGGTGCTGTCGGTGCTGGTGTTCAGCCTGCTGTCGCTGGTGCTGGGCTGGTGGTCGGCCTCGAAGGTGATGAAGCCGGTGTCCGACCTGGCCGCACGCCTGCGCGCCTATCGCGGCGGCAGCAGCGACCCCGAGCCGCTGGCCCCGCGCTTCCCCGATGACGAAGTGGGGCAGTTGGCGCAGGCGCTGGACGACTATTCATCGCGGCTGACCGAAGTGGTGCAGCGCGACCGCGAGTTCAATGCCGACGTGAGCCACGAGCTGCGCACGCCGCTGGCCGTGATTCGCGGTGCCACCGAACTGCTGCTGACCCGCCCGGGCCTGGACGACAAGGTGCTGCAGCGCCTGCAGCGCATCCAGCGTGCCGAACAGCAGTGCAGCGACCTGATTGGCGCCTTGCTGCTGCTGTCGCGCAACGAGCGCGGGCAGGGCACCAGCAACGTGGCCCGCGTGGCCGAGCAGCTGCTGGATGCACACCGCGCACAGCTGGGCGGCAAGCCGCTGGAGCTGGTGCTGGAAGGCGAGCGCGATCTGGTGATCGACGCGCCCGAGGCCGCGCTGTCGGTGGCGCTGGGCAACCTGATCGGCAATGCGGTGAAGTATTCGCAGGATGGCGACGTGCGCGTGCACGTGGGCGGCAATGCGGTGTCGGTGACCGACAGCGGACCCGGCCTGAGCGAGGAAGATGCCGCCAAGCTGTTCCAGCGCGGCTACCGCGGCACGCATGCCGGCCATTCGCAGGGCGGTGGTATTGGCCTGTCGATCGTCAGCCGCCTGTGCGATCTGTACGGCTGGCAGGTAAGCGTGCGGCCGGGCGGCCAGCGCGGCGTGATCGCCACGCTGACGTTCTCGCCGAAGCCGCTGTAATCGGGCAAACGGAAACCCGGTAGGCGCCGACCTTGATCGGCGCTGGTGCTGCGCGCGATGTGTCGTGCCTGGCATGTGCGTGGGTGATGTTGCGCCGTTCCGCGCAGTCTTTGCTGCGTGGTGATGTGATCGGTATCGCGCAGCGGCTGTGCGTGGCGGCACGAATGGGCTGCGGGGTAGGGGCGGTGGCGCTTTTGCCTCGTGATTGCCGAAGCGGGCGATGGCCTGATGGGCCGGCCGGGGCAGGTGCCTTGGCCGGGATTGGCGTCCTGAAAAAAACCGACATTCAGCAAATCCCTGATGCACGCTCCGTGCATTTCGGACAATGCACCGCTTGCCGTTTCCTTGGCGGGCGGTGCGTGGGGATTCGTCAGAATCCGCTGGAGTCTTTATTGCTGATTGTTGGATCTCCGGTACGCCAACCCGCACCGTCCGCCACCTTGCATCCGCAGGTGGCCCCGCCGTCTGCGGAGGAGCATCGCCATGTCACAGCGCACCGCCTATCCCAACTTGCATCGCCTGGTTGGCGATTCCATCGACCAGCTTCCGGCCGAGATTGCCGAACGCATTGAAGACGTCCTCTCTGAACCCACCGACCTGCTGCCGAACCTGCTGGCCCGCATGGATGGCCGCGACACTGCCGAAGGCCAGCCGCAGAAGGCCACTGGCCTGACGCCGGCCCAGGCCGTCACTCTGGCCAGCCTGAGCCGCACCCTGGCCGGTCTGAACGCCCTGATCCAGATGCTGCACGCCGCCGAAGCCGCCCGCGTGCAAGGCAGCGCCGGCCAACAGCTGCCGCCTGACGTCGTGGAAGGTCTGCTGCTGGCCGCCCGCGAACTGGCCCAGTACGCCCGCCGCCAACTGGGCTGAAGGGCAGGGCACCCGAAGGGGTCGGATCCCTTTCCGCAGGAAAGGGCTCTGACCCCAGCTCAGTCAGCCACCCAGGGTCGGATCCCCTTCCAGAGGAAAGGGCTCTGACCCCGGTCAGGTGCGCGGAAAGGCAGCTCAGTCGAGCAAGCTCGACTCTACGCGGGTTCAGTGCGCTAGCTGCAGGTTACGCCCGCCGCCAGCAGGGCTGAAGGGCGGGGCACCCGACGGGGTCGGATCCCTTTCCGCAGGAAAGGGCTCTGACCCCGATCAGGCGCGCGGAAAGACCGTTCAGTCGAGCAAGCTCGACTCTACGCACGTTCAGTGCGCTAGCTGCAGGTACCGCTCATGCAGCGCTTCCACCTGCGCCTGCAGGTCATCCGGGTGACCATCATTGACCACCACGTCGTCGGCGAGCGCCAACCGCTGTGTGCGGCTGGCCTGGGCGGCAATCATCTGGTCGGCCAGCGCGGCATCGATGCCGTCGCGCTGCATCAGCCGGGCATGCTGCACGGCCTCGGGGGCGTCCACCACCAGTACGCGGTCCAGCCACGGGTAGGCCGTGCGTCCGCCCACTTCGGTCAGCAGGGGGATGGCGGCAATCGCATAGGGGCTGGGCGCCTGTTCGCACTGCTGCTGCATCAGCCGGCGGATGGCCGGATGAGTGATGGCTTCCAGCGCCGTGCGTTCGGCCGGGTCGGCGAAGATGTGGGCGCGCAGGCGCGCCCGGTCCAGGGTGCCGTCGGCCAGCAGCATGTCCGCGCCGAAGCGCTCGGCAATGCGGGCCAGGGCCGGTGCGCCGGGGGCGACCACGGCGCGGGCGGCCAGATCGGCGTCGGCCACCACGATTCCCAGCGCCTCGAAGCGCCGGGTCACTTCGCTCTTGCCGGCGGCAATGCCGCCAGTCAGGCCCACCACGTAGCGGCTCATGGCGGTGCCGTCAGCGCAGCCCGCTCATGACCAGGTACTGGTTCAGCAGCGGCTCGCCCCACATGAAGAACAGCCAGCCGGCCAGCGCCAGATAGGGGCCGAACGGAATGGGGGTCGCCTTGTCACGGCCCCGGCTGTACAGCCAGATCGAACCGATGATGGCACCCAGCACCGAGGACATCAGGATGATGGGCAGCACGCCCTTCATGCCGCACCAGGCGCCCAGGGCGGCCAACAGCTTGAAATCGCCGTGGCCCATGCCTTCCTTGCCGGTCAGCTGCTTGAACAGCCACCAGACTGACCACAGCGACAGGTAGCCCAGCAGCGCGCCCAGCAGGGCGGGCTTGGCGGGCATGTACAGGTTGTCGATGCTGCCTATCAGGCCCAGCCACATCAGCGGCAGGGTCAACTGGTCCGGTAGCAGCTGGGTGCGCAGGTCGATGCCCGACAGGGCGATCAGGAAGCAGGTCAGCACGATGGCGCCGAAGCCCTGCCAGCCGAAGCCGAACTGCCAGACGCAGGCCAGCACCATCACCGCGGTCAGCGCTTCCACCAGCGGGTACTGGATGGAAATGGGGGCCTTGCAGTGGCGGCACTTGCCGCCCTGGATCAGCCAGCTGAACAGGGGAATGTTTTCGTACCAGGACAGCTTGTGCTTGCAGTGCGGGCAATGCGAGGGCTCCACCACGATGCCCGGCGGGGCTGGTTCATAGTAGTCCGGTTCTTCCAGAACCTCGCGCGCATCGCGCTTCCACTGCCATTCCAGCCGCTTGGGCAGGCGCAGGATGACGACGTTCAGGAAACTGCCCAGCAGCAGCCCCAAGCCGGCCGCGGCGGGGTAGCCGAGGCCGGGATGCTGGTCGAGAAATGCCATTGTTACCTTTAGCCGACGACGGCGCCGAGTTTGAAGATGGGCAGGTACATGCCGATGACCATGCCGCCGACAATGGTACCAATGAACACCATGATCATCGGTTCCAGCAGGCTGCTCAAGGCATCCACGGCGTTGTTGACCTCCTGCTCATAGTACTCGGCCACCTTGAACAGCATGGTGTCCAGGGCGCCGGCCTCTTCGCCGATGCCGGTCATCTGGATGACCATGTGCGGGAACAGGTTCAGCTGCTTCATGGCCATGTTGACCGGATAACCGACCGACACGTCATCGCGCATGCGCAGCACGCCCTCTTCATAGACCTTGTTGCCGGTGGCGCCGGCGACGATACCCAAGGCTTCAACCAGCGGCACGCCGGCCTTGAAGGTGACCGCGGTGGTGCGCGCGAAGCGGGCGATGGCACTGTTGTGCATGATTTCGCCGATCACCGGCACCTTCAGGATGATGCGATCCACCCGGTGCTGCAGGGTGGGTGATCGTTTGAAGGCCATGATGAAGCCGATCACGCTGCCGACGGCGACCATCAGCATCAGCCACCACCATGACACCATGAAGCGCGAGGCATTCACGATCAGCTGCGTGAAGGCGGGAAGATCGGCGCCGAAGTTCTTGAAGACTTCTTCGAACTGCGGGACCACCCAGATGAGCAGGATGGAGCTGACGATGATGGCCACGGCCACCACCATGGCCGGGTAGAACATGGCCTTCTTGATCTTGCCCTTCAGGGCTTCGATGTTTTCTTTGTAGTTGGCGATGGTATCCAGCACGGTTTCCAGAACACCGGCACCTTCGCCTGCACGGACCAGGTTTCGGTAAAGCTCATCGAACTGGACCGGGTACTTGCTGATGGCCTCATACAGCGACGAGCCGCCCTCGATGTCGGTACGGATACCGTCCACCAGCTTCTTCATGCGCGGGTTCTTGTGCCCGCTGCCGATGATCTCCAACGCCGAGACAATGGGCACGCCGGACTTCATCATGGTCGCCATCTGACGACTGAAGAAGGCGATGTCCTTCGGCGTTACGCGCTTGCCCGCCGCGCCGAACATCGGCTTCGGCTTGACCTTCACCTGCCCAGGATTGATGCCCTGGCGGCGCAACTCGGCACGCAGCAGATTGGCGTTCTTCGCCAGCTGCTCGCCTTTCATCTTCACGCCCCGCTTGTCGGTCCCCTCCCAGACAAACGGCTGCAGCTCCATCGTGGCGCGGGCCACGGGCTCTTTCTTGATCGCACTGCGACTGACAGACATGTAGGCTCCCCGGCCCGCCATCCCCAGACGGGCATCCAGTGTCCGATGTTAGCCGGTTAAACGCCGTCTGGGCAGCGGGCAGGCCGACCGGAATGCGAATTCGTGTCGGCCGCCGGCCAAAGGTGACGCACTGCGTCACATTGCCGCCTCCGTCGCAGAATTCTCACCGGGGGGTTCCCATCCGCGAAATAGCTGCCATCATTGGCCCCGGGGAAATTCAGGGGGAGGCGTGCCGGGGTTGGCACGCAACCTGCGTTGATCCACCCGCAGCGCGCAGGACCCGCTCACCCGGCCACCGGTCGGACCGCTCCTGGGCACTGACATCAACCACCACTATCTTGGGGATGTACGACTATGAAGAACCAGAAGGGCTTCACCCTTATTGAACTGATGATCGTTGTTGCGATCATTGCCATCCTGGCCGCCATCGCTCTGCCGGCTTACCAGGATTACCTGATCAAGTCGCGCGTGTCGGAAGTCGTGCTGGCCGCCTCCTCGGCCCGTACCACCGTGGCTGAAGCTGCCGCCGCGGACACCGGCACCGCGATGCCGGCCACCGTCGCCATCGAAACCCAGTCGTCCAAGTACGTGTCGGGCGTGACCTATGCCACCGGCGTCATCACCGCGACCGCGCAGGATCTGGGCGGCTCCGCATCCGGCACCATCACTCTGACCGGCGAGAAGCAGGACAACGGCCAGGTCCGCTGGACCTGCAGCGGCACCATTCCGGCCAAGTACCGTCCGGCCACCTGCCAGGGCTAATCTGCTCTGTCAGTTGTGCATGGAACGGGGAGGCTTCGGTCTCCCCGTTCTGCTTTGTGGTTGGTGACAAATGGCAGAACTGCTTACAGTGCAGGCTCACCAGACGCAAAACTAGCGGTACCATGCCGTAACCGGGCCCGCAGACCTCGGCGGTCCAGGCATCGCGCGAAATCGCGTAGCGACGTCGAATACTTGGAATCCCGCAATGAACGCAGTCACCACCGCCAATCTCGTCGGCATTACCGGCCTGGCCCGTCGCCTTGTGCAGGACGGCGCCTTGGACGAAGCCGGCGCCCGCGATGCCATGGCCAAGGCGACGGCCGCCAAACAGCCGCTGCCGACCTGGTTCGCACAGAACAAGGTGGTGGGGGCCGCGCAGTTGGCGGCGGCCAACTCGGTAGAGTTCGGCATGCCGCTGTTCGACGTATCCACGTTCGACAGCAGCCAGAACGCCATGAACCTGGTGAGCGAGGAGTTGCTGCGCAAACACAATGTGCTGCCGCTGTTCAAGCGCGGCGGCAAGCTGTTCGTGGGTACCAGCAACCCCACCCATTCGCTGGATGAGATCAAGTTCCACACCAACCTGGTGGTGGAGCCGATCCTGGTCGATGAAGACCAGATCCGCCGCACCCTGGAGCAGTGGCATTCCAGCCACGACACCCTGGGCGATTCGTTGGGTGGCGACGACGATGCGTTGGCCAACCTGGATGTCAGCGGTGGTGACGAGGATGCCGCAGGCGGTGACAGCGGCGTAGACGCCAAGGGCGACGACACCCCGGTGGTGAAGTTCGTCAACAAGGTGCTGGTCGATGCGATCCGCAAGGGCGCGTCGGACATCCACTTCGAACCCTACGAAGACGACTACCGCGTGCGCCTGCGCATCGATGGTCTGCTGAAAATGGTGGCGCGCGCGCCGGTGAAGTTGAACCAGCGCATTGCCGCCCGCCTGAAGGTGATGGCGCAGCTGGATATCGCCGAAAAGCGCGTGCCGCAGGATGGTCGCATCAAGCTGAACCTGTCCAAGAGCAAGCAGATCGACTTCCGCGTCAGCACCCTGCCGACCCTGTTCGGCGAAAAGGTGGTGCTGCGTATCCTGGACGGCAGCGCGGCCAAGCTGGGTATCGACAAGCTGGGTTACGAGCCGGACCAGCAGAAGCTGTTCCTGGAAGCCATCCACAAGCCCTACGGCATGGTGCTGGTGACCGGCCCGACCGGTTCGGGTAAGACGGTTTCGCTGTATACCGCGCTGGGCATCCTGAACGATGAAACGCGCAATATCTCCACCGCCGAAGACCCGGTGGAAATCCGTCTGCCCGGCGTCAACCAGGTGCAGCAGAACAACAAGCGCGGCATGACGTTTGCGGCGGCGCTGCGCTCGTTCCTGCGACAGGATCCGGACATCATCATGGTGGGCGAAATCCGCGATCTGGAAACGGCGGAAATCGCCATCAAGGCGGCGCAGACCGGTCACATGGTGCTGTCCACGCTGCATACCAACGATGCGCCGCAGACCATCGCGCGTCTGATGAACATGGGCATTGCCCCGTACAACATCACCAGCTCGGTCACCCTGGTGATCGCGCAGCGTCTGGCGCGCCGGCTGTGCAACAACTGCAAGCGGCCGGCTGAACTGCCGGCACACGCGCTGCTGGCCGAAGGCTTCACCCAGGCACAGTTGGATGCGGGCATCCAGCTGCACGAAGCCGTGGGCTGCGATGAATGCACCGAGGGCTACAAGGGCCGTACCGGCCTGTACCAGGTGATGCCGATGACCGACGAAATTTCCACCATCGTGCTGGCCGGCGGCAACGCCCTGCAGATTGCCGAAGCCGCGCAGGCGATCGGCGTGAATGATCTGCGCCAGTCGGCCCTGAAGAAGGTAGCGGCGGGCGTGACCAGCCTGGCCGAGATCAACCGCGTTACCAAGGATTGATGCGGTTGGCCCATTAGATCCACGCCATGCGTGGATAGCATGGGCCCGAATGGGGTCAGAGCCCTTTCCTGTGGAAAGGGATCCGACCCCGTGGATCCACGCCACGCGTGCATAGCGCGGGCCCGATGGGGGCAGAGCCCTTTCCTGCGGAAAGGGATCCGACCCCGTAGATCCACGCCACGGGTGGATGACGCAGGCCCGATGGGGTCAGAGCCCTTTCCTGCGGAAAGGGATCCGACCCCGGTAGAGCCACGCCATGCGTGGATAGCACAGGCCCGATGGGGTCAGAGCCCTTTCCTGCGGAAAGGGATCCGACCCCGGGCCTTCCGGCCCTTATTCCATGCCCAGCTTTTTCAGCTTGTAGCGCAGCGCGCGGAAGGTAATGCCCAGCTGCGCGGCGGTGCGGGTCTTGTTCCAGCGGTTCTCTTCCAGTGCACGCTGGATGGCGCTGCGTTCCAGCTGCTCGATGTATGAGGGCAGGGCGGCATTGCCGGGCTGCAGGTCGGCCACGGCTTCGGCCACTACGGCCGGTTGGCCGCCCGCGGCAGTGCGCGGGGCGTGCTGCGGCAGGCGCAGGTCGTCGGCGCCGATGCGGTCTTCTTCGGCCAGTGCCAGGGCGCGTTCCAGGATGTTTTCCAGTTCGCGCACGTTGCCGGGGAAGCCGTACTGGGCCAGTGCGTCCAGCGCCGACGGTGCCAGCAGCGGGGTGCCGCGGCCGTGGCTGCGTGCCAGCCGCGCCAGGATGGAACCGGCCAGGTCGGGCAGGTCCTGGCGGCGCTCGCGCAGCGGCGGCACCTTCAGTTCGATCACGTTGATGCGGTAATACAGGTCGTGGCGGAAGCGGCCGTCTTCGACCAGCTCGGCCAGGTCCTTGTGGGTGGCCGACAGAATGCGCACGTCCACCGGTTCTTCGTTGGATGCCCCGACGGCCCGCACCGATTTTTCCTGGATCGCGCGCAGCAGCTTCACCTGCATCTGCAGCGGCAGTTCGGCCACTTCATCCAGGAACAGGGTGCCGCCATGGGCGGCCTGGAACAGGCCCGGCTTGTCGGCGTGGGCGCCGCTGAAGCTGCCCTTGCGGTGGCCGAAGAACTCGCTTTCCATCAGCTCGCTGGGAATGGCGCCGCAGTTCACCGGCACGAACGGGCCGGCCGCGCGGGCGCCCTGTGTGTGGATGGTGCGTGCCACCAGTTCCTTGCCCACGCCCGATTCGCCCAGGATGTAGACCGGGGCCTGGCTGCGGGCCACTTTGCCGATGGTGGTGCGCAGCACGTCCATGGCCGGCGAACTGCCCAGCAGGCGCGCGGCCTGTTCGGCGGCCGGGCCGGTGGCGGGGCGCTCTGCGTTGTTCAGTTCCAGCGCGTGCTTCACCAGCCCGCGCAGCACCGAAATATCCACCGGCTTGCTGACGAAATCGAAGGCGCCGGCCTTCAGCGCTTCCACGGCCAGATCCATGCTGCCGAAGGCGGTGATCATCGCCACCGGGGTGCGCGGGTAGTGGTGGGCGATCTCGCTCACCAGCTCAATGCCGTTGCCGTCGGGCAGGCGCATGTCGGTGATGCACAGATCGTAGGGATTGCTGGCCAGCAGCTCACGCGCTTCGGCAAGGTTGGCGGCGGTGCTGATGCGCAGGCCCATGCGGCCAAGGGTCAGCACCAGCAGTTCGCGGATGTCGCGTTCATCGTCGACGATGAGAGCGCTGCGGGTTTCGTTCATGGGCGGAAAGATAGCCGAGGGGGGCGGAAGCGACAAATACTTGACGCGCTGGATCAGGTTGGAAGCAGGGTGTGCGGGCCCGGCAGGACCAGGCGGAAGCACGAGCCGCCGGCCGGCACCGGGATGTAATCCAGGCGCGCCTGGTTGGCGCGGCACAGCTCACGGGCGATGTACAGGCCCAGGCCGGTGCCGTGCTCGGACGTGGTGAAGAAGGGGCGGAACAACTGCGCGGCCACTGCTTCGGGAATGCCGGGGCCGCGGTCCATCACGTCGATCACCGCGTTGCGCTCGTGCAGGGCCACGCGCAGGCGCACGCGTGCCGGCTGCTGGCCCACGCGGCCATACTTCAGCGCGTTGTGCACCAGCACGGTCAGCACCTGGTACAGGTGGCGGGTGTCCACCTGCGCCGGCACCGAGGTGTCGGTGATGATCGGTTCGATGCTGTCCGTTTCCAGCGTCTGGCCCTGCTTGTACTCCAGCACGAAGCGGCGCACGAAGGCGGCCAGATCGACGTTTTCCGGGGTGGCGCGTTCGCGCCGGGCCAGGCCCAGCACGCTTTCCACGATGCTGTTGGTGCGCTGGCACTGCTGGTGGATGATCTGCAGCAGGCGGCGGTCGCTTTCGTTGAAGCCGGTGCCTTCTTCCAGCAGCTGCACCGCGTAGTTGATGGCGGCCAGCGGGTTGCGGATCTCATGGGCCAGACTGGCCGAGAAGCGGCCCATGGCCGACAGGGTGAGCGATTCGGCGCGGCGCGAGACCACGCTGGAATCGTCCAGGAACACCAGGGCCAGATCGCTGCCGGCCAGCAGGCGGGCAAAGCGCGGCTGCACTTCCGGCTGGTCGGGGTTGAGCTGCAGCGGCAGTTCGTCCTGGGTCCAGCCGTTGCGCCAGCGGTTGAGGCGGCGCGCCAGTTCCGGGGCGATGCTGGTCAGGTCCAGGCGGCCGGTTTCGCCCACGCCATCGTTGTCGCCCAGCAGCAGCGAGGCCGCTTCGTTGGCCAGGGTGATGCGGTTTTCGCCATCGACCACCAGCACGCCGGTGCGCATGCGGCGGATGATCAGTTCGTTGATCTGGAACAGGTTGGCCACTTCGTCGCCGCGCTGGTTGGCCAGCTGCTGGTTGCGACGGGCGCGGTTGCCCACCTGGTAGCTGATGAAGGCCAGCGCCAGGTAGCTGGTGGCGAACATGGCCAGTTCGGCCAGGGTGCGGGTGGGGTCGCCGCCTTCCAGCACCTTCCACAGGTATTCGGCGGCGGTGGCCACGCTGGCGGCCAGCGCCAGGCACAGGCCCCAGCTGAGCGGCAGCAGGGTGGCGGCGGCGGCGATGTTGAACAGCAGCGACATCGAAATGCCGGCGCTGGCGCCGGGCAGGGCGTGCGCAAGCAGGCTGGCGGCGACGATATCCAGCAGCACGCCACCGACCACGGTGGGGCGCAGCCAGCGCTCGCTGCGGCCGATCAGCAACCACAGCAGCGACAGGCCCAGGTACGCGCCGCCCACAGCATAGGCCAGGCGCGGGTGGTGGGCTTCGCCGACCATGGCCGACAACGGGCTGTAGAGCAGGGCGGCGATGACCGACGCGATCAGCACCCGGTACAGGGCGAAGAAGTACAGCTCACGCCGCGGTATCGATTCGATGCGGTCGATCAATGAAGCACTGGGTGACACGCCGGAACTCCCCTTCTGGCTGCCTGGAACTGGGTTTGACGGCGGTGGCCTGCAGCGTAGCCGATGTTCCCCCGATCATCGGAACCGCATTGTAGAGTCGAGCCATGCTCGACTGCTTCGGCAAAGCAGTCGAGCATGGCTCGACTCTACAGATCGCCCGTCGAGCATGGCTCGACGCTACAGATCACCCGTCGAGCAAGCTCGACGCTACCGGGTCCAGTATAGGCCTGTGGAAGCGATTTCCTGCGCAATCGGGCCCGGGTGGGCGCGTGGCCGGGCCCGCCCGGCGCCCGCAACTGCCTGAATGACGGCGGAAATCTGCCCGGGTCTGGCCATTTGTCCATACTTCTTTGCGCCCCGGCGCCGGCTCGGCCACAATAGTGGGCCCGCCGCGGTCCATGCCGGCGCCCCGCCGGGGCCCCTGAGGAATTGCGTGCGGTCGTTCCTATTCCCACGGTGACGCATGAATTTCCACGAATACCAGTCAAAACAACTGCTTGCCGAATACGGCATTCCGGTCCCGGCCGGCAAGGTCGCTGCGACCCCGGACGAGGCGGTTGCCGCTGCCAACGCTCTGGGCCAGGGCCCCTGGATGGTCAAGGCGCAGATCCACGCTGGCGGCCGCGGTAAGGCTGGCGGCGTCAAGTTCTGCAAGACCACCGACGATGTGAAGGCCGCTGCGGCCAAGATGCTCGGCACCAAGATGGCCACCTACCAGACCGCAGGCGTTGAACTGCCGGTCAACCTGGTGCTGGTGACCACCGCCGGCGAGATCGTCAAGGAACTGTACCTGTCGGTGCTGGTTGACCGTGGCACCAAGACCATCACCTACATCGCTTCTTCGGAAGGCGGCGTGGAGATCGAGCAGGTTGCTGCTGAAACCCCGGAGCTGATCCACTCGCTGAACGTCGACTTCGTCGAAGGCGTGCAGGGTTACCACGGCCGCGATTTCGGCTTCAAGCTGGGCCTGACCGCCAAGCAGGCCGGCCAGTTCGCCAGCATCATGGTGAACCTGTACCGCCTGTTCAATGAAAAGGACCTGGCCCTGGTTGAAATCAACCCGCTGGCCATCCTGGACGACGGCAACCTGTACGCGCTGGACGGCAAGTTCGACAGCGACGACAACGCCGCGTTCCGCCAGAAGGCCCTGGTCGCCATGCGCGACAAGACCCAGGAAGATCCGACCGAAGTGATCGCTTCGGAACTGGACATCAACTACGTCACCATGGACGGCAACATCGGCTGCATGGTCAACGGCGCAGGCCTGGCCATGGCCACCATGGACGTCATCAAGCTCAACGGCGGCGAGCCGGCGAACTTCCTGGACGTGGGCGGCGGTGCCAACAAGCAGCGCGTCATCGAAGCGTTCAAGCTGATCCTGTCCTCGGACAAGGTCGAAGGCATCTTCGTCAACATCTTCGGCGGCATCGTCCGCTGCGACATGATTGCCGAAGGCATCATCGCCGCCGTGAAGGAAGTGGGCGTCAAGGTTCCGGTCGTGGTGCGCCTGGAAGGCACCAACGTGGAAGAAGGCAAGCAGCTGCTGCGTGACAGCGGCATGGCCATCATCCCGGCTGACAACATCAACGATGGCGCCAAGAAGATCGTTGAAGCTGTCAAGAACGCCGCCTGATACCGACACCAAGGAATTACCATGTCTGTTTTGATCAACAAGAACACCAAGGTGATCGTGCAGGGCTTCACCGGCCAGCAGGGCACCTTCCACGCCACTCAGATGATCGAGTACGGCACCCAGGTCGTTGGCGGCGTGACCCCGGGCAAGGGTGGCACCACCCATATCGACCTGCCGGTCTTCAACACCGTTGCCGACGCCGTGCAGAGCACCGGCGCCAACGCGTCGGTCATCTACGTGCCGCCGCCGTACGCAGCTGACGCGATTCTGGAAGCCGCTGCTGCCGGCATCAAGGTCATCGTCTGCATCACCGAAGGCATCCCGGTGCTGGACATGCTGCGCGTGAAGAACGTGCTGACCCGTTCGCATCCGGACACCGTGCTGATCGGGCCGAACTGCCCGGGCGTCATCACCCCGGGTGAGTGCAAGATCGGCATCATGCCGGGCCACATCCACCAGCCGGGCAAGATCGGCATCGTGTCGCGTTCGGGCACCCTGACCTATGAAGCGGTCAAGCAGACCACCGAAGTCGGCCTGGGCCAGTCCACCTGCATCGGTATCGGTGGTGACCCGATCAACGGCCTGAACTTCGTCGACTGCCTGAAGCTGTTCAACGAAGACCCGCAGACCGAAGGCATCATCATGGTCGGCGAAATCGGCGGTGACGCTGAAGAAGCCGGCGCCGAGTACATCAAGAACCACGTGAAGAAGCCGGTTGTCGGTTTCATCGCCGGTGCGTCGGCTCCGGCCGGCAAGCGCATGGGCCACGCCGGTGCGATCGCCTCGGGCGGCAAGGGCACGGCCGAAGGCAAGTTCGCCGCCATGGAAGCTGCCGGTGTCGTCACCGTCCGCTCGCCGGGCGACCTGGGCGCCGCCATCGCCAAGCTGGTCAAATAAGATCGTCGCCGGCCTCTGGCCGGCACGATTTTGTAGAGTCGAGCCATGCTCGACTTGCTTGATACAAAGGCCGCCTCCGGGCGGCCTTTGTGCGTCCGGGGCGGGGTCAGAGCCCCTTTGCGGCGCAAACGGGATCTGACCCCGGCGTTACAATGGGTGCATTGCAACCACAGGCTGGACCCCCATGGCTTCGATCCGTATCGCGATGGCGCAGTTCGATTTCCCGGTCGGCGATGTTGCCGGCAATTCCGAACGCATCATCGAGATGATCGGCCAGGCGCGCGATGAGTACGGCGCCGAGCTGGTGATGTTCCCCGAGCTGGCGGTCAGCGGCTACCCGCCGGAAGATCTGCTGCTGCGCCCGGGCTTCCTGTACGAATGCGAGCAGGCGATGACCCGCATCGCCGCCGCCTGCCGTGGCATCACCGCCGTGGTGGGCTGGCCGCAGGCCGCCGGCGCGGTGGTCTACAACGCCGCCAGCGTGCTGCGCGATGGCCTGGTGGAACAGACCTACCGCAAGCGCGAGCTGCCCAACTACGCCGTGTTCGACGAGCGCCGCTACTTCGATGTCGACCCCGATGGCGGCAGCTGCGTGTTCGAAGTGAACGGCATTGCGGTGGGCCTGCTGATCTGCGAAGACCTGTGGTTCGCCGAGCCGATGGCCGACACCGTGCAGGCCGGCGCGCAGCTGGTGGTGGTGCCCAACGCGTCGCCCTACGAGCGCGGCAAGCATGCCCAGCGCGACGCCGTGCTGGCCGCGCGCACCCGCGAGAGCGGGGCGGCCATTGCCTACCTGAACGTGGTGGGCGGCCAGGACGCCCTGGTGTTCGACGGTGCGTCGGTGGTGGCCGATGGCGATGGCACGGTACACCCGGCCGCGGCGGCCTTCATGGACCAGTGGCTGGTGGTGGACTACGACGGCGCCAGCCGCCGCTTCCTGCCGCATGTGTGGATGGACGATGGCGACGAGAGCATGGATGCGCTGGCCTGGCGCGCGGTGACCCGCGGTATCCAGGATTACTGCCGCAAGAACGGTTTCAAGAAGGTGTGGCTGGGCCTGTCCGGCGGCATCGATTCGGCGCTGGTTCTGGCCCTGGCCGTGGATGCGCTGGGCGCGGAGAACGTGACCGCCGTGCGCCTGCCCTCGCGCTACACCGCCGGCATGTCCAACGATCTGGCCGCCGAGCAGTGCCAGGCGCTGGGCGTGAAGCTGGAAGCGGTATCGATCGAGCCGGCCTTCAAGGGCCTGATGGAATCGCTGGCGCCGATGTTCGAAGGCACCACGCCGGATGTGACCGAAGAGAACCTGCAGTCGCGCAGCCGCGGCGTGATCCTGATGGCGCTGGCCAACAAGTTCGGCGGCCTGCTGCTGACCACCGGCAACAAGAGCGAATACGCGGTGGGCTACGCCACGATCTATGGCGACATGTGCGGTGGCTATGCGCCGCTGAAGGACCTGTACAAGACCGAGGTGTTCGGGCTGTCGAAGTGGCGCAACACCGTGGGCGGCGCGCCGGTCATTCCGCCGGCGGTGATCAGCCGCCCGCCGTCGGCCGAGCTGCGCGAGAACCAGCTGGACCAGGATTC
Source organism: Stenotrophomonas sp. B1-1 (assembly GCF_010894375.1). Lineage (NCBI taxonomy): Bacteria > Pseudomonadati > Pseudomonadota > Gammaproteobacteria > Lysobacterales > Lysobacteraceae > Stenotrophomonas > Stenotrophomonas sp. B1-1. Next base: position 67,755 of record NZ_JAAIUZ010000011.1, read on the forward strand.
GCTGCCGGCCTACGACGTGCTGGACGGCATCCTGTACCGCTACGTGGACCAGGAGCAGTCGCGCGCGGAGATCGTGGCGGCCGGCTACGACGCGGCCGTGGTGGACCGGGTGCTGCGCCTGGTGCGCATCAGCGAGTGGAAGCGCCACCAGGCCGCGCCGGGGCCGAAGGTGTCGCGCCGGGCATTCGGCCGCGAGCGCCGGTACCCGATCAGCAACGGGTTCAAGGGATAAGGGCGGCCCGCGCCACCCCTTCCCCGGTAGGTGCGGACCTTGGTCCGCACGGTGTTCGACGAGGCTCTCCGGTAGATCCACGCCATGCGTGGATGGGGCATCCCCAGCGCCCAAACGCCACGCGCCGTCGAGCATGGCTCGACGCTACAAAAGGAAAGGGCCCCTTGCGGGGCCCTTCGCTTTCTTATTTCTTTTCCAGCCGTGCGTTGCGCTGGCCGGTGCTGGCGGACTTCTCGCCGGCGAACGGGTTCAGCTTGCGGATCATCCACGGGTACTTGGGCCACTTGCCTTCCAGCCACGGGTGGGTGGGCTGGTTCAGGGTCAGCACGCGGCGGGCATCGTCGGCCAGCGTGTTGTTGCCCAGGTGGGTGTAGGCTTCACCCAGCACCGCCACGGCGTCGTACTGGTACGCGCTCTGCGGGTAGGTTTCCAGCAGGTAGTTGGCGCGGCCGGCGGCGGAAACATAGGCTTCGCGGCGCAGGTAGTACAGGGCGTTGTCCAGCTCGTGCTGGGCGAACACGTCACGCAGCACGATCATGCGCTGGCGCGCATCGGCGGCGTAGCGGCTGTTCGGGTAACGGTCCACCACGATGTTGAAGTCGGCATAGGCCTGGTGCGGGGTGGACAGATCGCGGCGGCTGGGATCCAGCGACCATACGCGGCGCAGGAAAACCGTATTGCGATTGGAGTTGGCCAGACCGCGCAGGTAGTACAGGTAGGCGATGTTGCGGTGGGTCGGGTAGGTGCGGATGAAGCGGTCGATGCTGGACACCGCGTCATCGTGCTTGCCGGCCTTGTACTGGGCGTAGGCGGTCTCGATCATCGCCTGTTCGGTGTACGGGCCGTACGGGTACTGGGCCACCAGACGGCGGAAGCTGGCTTCGGCGCCGCTCCAGTTGCCGCCCTTCATGAGCGCGTGGCTCTTGTCGTACAGCTGTTCGACAGGCGTGCCTTCATCGGGGCGATCCCCCTTCTTGGCACCGCGGTGGCAACCGGTGGCGGCGATGACCAGCACCAGCAGCAGGGCGGTGAGGCGGACGGGCGCGGAGAGCATGGCGGAGCGTCGGATCATGGGGTCAAGGCGGGACGCGTCTGGAATACGAAGGGTCGATGATAGCCTAGTGTCCTGTCCTGCGACTGAAACCGGCCGCCCGGACCCCAAAATTTCAAAGATCCCCCTTGCCATGTCTGAACAAACTTCCGAATCGGCCCGCCAGGCCATCGTTCCTGATACCGCCGCCGGCCGGCGTTTCGACGCCGTTGTGGCCGAGCTGTTCCCCGAATATTCCCGCTCGCGCCTGACCGAGTGGATCAAATCCGGCGATGTGCTGCTGGACGGCGCCCAGGCCCGCCCGCGCGACCCGCTGCGCGGCGGCGAGGTGGTGAGCCTGACCGTGGTGCTGGACACCCAGACCGACGCCCAGCCCGAAGACATCCCGCTGGACGTGTTGTTCGAGGATGAGCACCTGCTGGTGATCAACAAGCCGGTAGGCCTGGTGGTGCACCCCGGTGCCGGCAACCACAGCGGCACCCTGGTGAACGCCCTGCTGTACCGCGACCCGTCGGTGGCCGTGCTGCCGCGCGCCGGCATCGTGCACCGCCTGGACAAGGACACCAGCGGCGTGATGGTGGTGGCCCGTACCCTGGAAGCGCAGACCGCGCTGGTGGAACAGCTGGCCGCGCGCGATGTGCACCGCCAGTACCTGGCCGTGGTGATGGGCGCGCTGGTGGCCGGCGGTACCGCCGATGCCCCGATCGACCGCCACCCGCGCGACCGCCTGAAGATGGGCGTGCGCGAAGATGGCAAGGAAGCGGTGACCCATTACCGCCTGCGCGAGCGCTTCCGCGCCCACACCGCGCTGGAATGCCGCCTGGAAACCGGCCGCACCCACCAGATCCGCGTGCACATGGCGCACCTGCGCCACCCGATCGTGGGTGACCCGCTGTACGGCGGCGCGCTGAAGCTGCCCAAGGGCGCCAGCGACGAACTGGTGGCCGCGCTGCGCGGCTTCAAGCGCCAGGCGCTGCACGCTGAAACCCTGGAGTTCGTGCACCCGATCACCGGCCAGCCGGTGCGCAACAGTGCGCCGGTGCCGGCCGACATGCTGCACCTGATGAAGGTGCTGCGCGAAGACAGCGAAGCGTTTGCGGCGCGCGAACGGGACCGCTGGTAATGGCCCCGGCACTGCCGCTGCTGCAGGCTGACTGGCCGGCACCGCCGGGAGTGCGGGCGCTGACCACCCGTCGCCACGGCGCAGGTATTTCGCCGGCGCCGTTCGACCAGTTCAACCTGGGCAACCGGCATGCTGCCGATGGCGATACCCCGGCCAACGTGGAGCACAACCGCCAGCTGCTGCAGCAGGGCCTGGCCCTGCCGTCGGCGCCGCACTGGCTGCGCCAGGTACACAGCAGCACGGTGCTGCGCTTCAACGCGCCGCCGCAGGCAGGCGCCAGCGAACCAGTGGCCGATGCGTCGGTCACCTCGGAGCGTGGCGTGGTGCTGGCCATCCTGACCGCCGATTGCCTGCCGGTGGTGTTTGCCGCCGCCGATGGCAGCGAAGTGGGCGCTGCCCATGCCGGGTGGCGCGGGCTGGCCGACGGCATGCTGGAACACACGGTGGCCGCGATGACCACCGCCCCGGCGCAGCTGCGCGCCTGGCTGGGCCCGGCGGCCGGACCGCAGGACTACGAGATCGGCGAAGAGGTGTACCACGCCTTCGTCGGCCACGACCCGGCGGCCGCGGCCGCATTCGTGGCCACCCGCCAGGGGCACTGGAAGGTGGACCTGTTCGCGTTGGCGCGCCAGCGGTTGCAGAGCGCAGGCATGGATCCGGCCAACATCCATGGTGGCACGGTGTCGACCATGGCCGACCCGGATCTGTATTCGCACCGCCGCGATCGCCGTACCGGGCGCATGGCCACGCTGGTGTGGATGGCATGAGCCGGGGCGAACCCGGGATGGGGTCAGAGCCCTTCCCTGGCGGGAAGGGATCCGACCCCTTGGTCGCGGCGGGGTCAGATCCCTTTTCGGCAGAAAAGGGCTCTGACCCCATCCCGCCAGCCGTGATCGTGTTCGATGGCGTCTGCGCGCTGTGCAGCCGCTGGGTGCGCTTCCTGCTGCGCTTCGACCGCCACGGCCGCTACCGCTTCGCCGCCATGCAGGGCGCGCACGGCAGTGGCCTGCTGCGCGCGCACGGGCTGGACCCGAACGACCCGCTGTCCTTCCTGCTGGTGGACGCACAGGGCGCCTGGACCGACACCGACGCGATCCTGCGGGTGTTGGCCGGCCTGGGCGGGCCGTGGCGGCTGGCCGGCGCGCTGCGCGTGCTGCCGCAGGCGTGGCGCGACCGCGCGTACCGCCTGCTGGCGCGCAACCGCTACCGCTGGTTCGGGCGCCACGATGCCTGCTTCCTGCCCAGCGCGGAACAGGCCGCGCGCTTCCTGGATTAGTCGAGCTTGCTCGACTGATCTGTCTGTAGAGTCGAGCCATGCTCGACTCTACCAACAGCAGTCGAGCAAGCTCGACTCTACCAACGGCAGTCGAGCAACCGGTCGGCGGCATCGCCCCCCATCATTCCAGCAGCCGGTAGCCAATGCGCCGGTTCTGCGCGCGCCCGTCATGGCTGCGGTTGTCGGCGATGGGCTGGTCCTGTCCGTAGCCCCTGGCCACCAGCATGCTGGCGGGCACGCCGCGTTCCTGCAGCGCCTGCACCACCGCGTCGGCGCGCTGCTGGCTCAGGTGCAGGTTGTCGCTGGCCGTGCCGTGGTGGCTGTCGGTATGCGCGGCCACTTCCACCCGTGCGCCCGGCGCCACGTTGCGCAGCGTGGTCGCCACGGCGCCCAGCGTTTCGTGCGAATCGGCGGTCAAGGTGCTCGTGCCCTGATGGAACTTCAGCGTGGTCAGGTTCAGCGCTGCCACGTGCTCTGCGCTGTCGGCAGCGGGCGCAAGCTGGGCCAGTGCCGCCAGGCCCGGGCCCCACAGGCCGCTGATCTGCAGTGCCGGGAAGTCCTGCCGCAGTTGCTGGGAAAGTGCCCGTCGCTGCGCGTCCGGCAAGCGCTGTGAATCGATCAGCAATTGCTGGTCATCGAACGCCAGGCGCAGGCCATCGCCCTGCCACTGCGGCAGTCGGGTGATCAACCGGTCCAGCCAGTTCGGTGCCTGCGCGCGCGGGTCCAGGGTGATGCCACCGCGCAGGTTGTGGCGACCGTGTACGGCCACCAGTGCGTTCCAGACGCGGCGGCGATCGGCTTCGGTGGGCAGGCAGCCATCCACCTGCACCTGGCTGCCCTGCTGCTCCAACCGCAGCCGTGCGGCGTGTTCGGGCACGATGGTCGTGGCGCTCCACAGCGGTGTGCGCGCCTTCCACAGCAGGCCGGTGGTGACGGCCAGCACGGCGCCGACGGCCAGCAGCCACAGCACGCTGCGCAGGGCCATGCCGTACATCGCATGCGATGGCGCGGTCCCCAGCATGCGCTGGGGCGTTCCCGCCGGCGCCCTGCGGCGGGCAGGGCGGCGCAGCAGCGGTTGCCCGGCCGACGATGACAGCAGCCGGATCAGCCCCGGCAGCAGATCGCAGGCGGTCACCCGGAATGCGCCCGCCGACAGGCCACTGCGGCGCGCCAGGGCGTTCATTGCATGTGCACCGAGCGCGCGTTCCAGTTCGCTGGCCACCACGGGCAGGGCGACGGCGTCGGGGCGCTGCCAGGACTGGAAGCGCGCCCCCAGCCCGGCCTGTTCGAACTGCTGCTGCAGCCCGTCCATGCCCAGTGGGTGCGATGCGATCCAGCCGACCGTGACATCCACGACCCAGCGGGTACGGTGGCCCAGGTCCAGGCGGGTGGTGGCTGCAGCGATGAAACGGTCGTAGGCGGACATGCGGTGAATCCCCAAGGTGCCCCGGCGTGATGCAGGAGCTTCAGGGGGCGTCACTTTGGGCAGAAAGCGTCAACGCAAAATGAAATGTGTCGGTGAGGGGCGCTTTCGTTTGCTGCGCTGAGCGCACAGCCCTGGACGACGAACGCCTTGTGCCAAGCCAGCTTTACAGGCAAACCGTGCCGAATGCGACACGGCGTTGGAGCCTGCGGAAACCGTCAATCGAATGGTTTCAGGCGCAATCATTTTCGTGCCGATTACGACATGCACAGGGGGCGGCGATCACCCCTCCAGCGCTTCCAGATAGCTGCGCCGCCAGTGGTTGATGTCGTAGGTGCGCAGGTGCTCCATCATGGCGTGCCAGCGTTCCTTGCGGCGGCGCAGTGACATGGTGGCGGCGGTGGCGATGGCGTCGGCCATGCCATCCAGGTCGTAGGGGTTCACCAGCAGCGCCTGCTTCATTTCGTCGGCGGCACCGGCCAGCAGGGACAGCACCAGCACGCCGGGATCGTCCGGGTCCTGCGAGGCCACGTATTCCTTGGCCACCAGGTTCATGCCATCGCGCAGCGGGGTGACCAGGCCGACCGCAGCGGCGCGGTAGAAGCCGGTCAGGGTGGCATGGGTGAAGTTCTGGTTGACGTAGCGCAGCGGGGTCCAGTCCGGCGCGGCGTGGCCGCCATTGATGTGGCCGGCAATCTGTTCCAGCGTGCTGCGCAGATGGCGGTACTCGCTCACATCGCCGCGCGATACCGGGGCGATCTGCAGGTAGGTCAGCGAGCCGCGCTGGTCGGGGTGGCGTTCCAGATAGCGTTCGAAACCGCGGAAGCGCTCGGGCAGGCCCTTGGAATAGTCCAGGCGGTCCACGCCGATGGCCAGCTGGCGGTCGCGCAGGCTGCTGCGCAGGTCCTTCACTGCGGCCTTGCTGGCGGCGGTGCCGGCCTGTCGGGCAATCAGCGCGGTATCGATGCCGATGGGGAAGGCGGCCGCGCGGAAACGTCGGCCGCCGGGCGCTTCAAGCTGGCCGTCGCCCAGCACCTTGCCGCCGCCGAACAGGCGCAGGTAGGTCTGGAAACGGTCGGTATCGCGCTGGGTCTGGAAGCCGACCAGATCGTAGGCGTACAGCGCCGAGAACAGGCGCAGGTGGTCGGGCATGGCCTGCAGCAGATCCGCCGAGGGCATGGGAATGTGCAGGAAGAAGCCGATGCGGCAGCCGATGCCACGTTCGCGCAGCAGCGCGCCCAGCGGAATCAGGTGGTAATCGTGGATCCAGACGATATCGTCTTCGCGCAGCAGCGGTGCCAGCTTGTCGGCAAACAGGGCGTTGACCTTCTGGTAGGTCTCGCGCGTGCCGCGGTCGTAGTCCACCAGGTCAAGGCGGAAGTGCAGCAGCGGCCACAGCGTGCGGTTGGCGAAGCCGTTGTAGTAGCCATCCACCTCGCGCTTGCTCAGGTCCAGGGTGACGAATTCGATGTCACCGTCCTTTTGCTGGTGCAGGGTGCCGCTACCTTCGCGCACGCTCTTGCCGCTCCAGCCGAACCACAGGCCACCGCGCTCCTTCAGTGCGGCCAGCAGGCCCACTGCCAGGCCGCCGGCGCGGTTTTCGCCGGGCAGGGCCACGCGGTTGGAAACAACAACCAGACGACTCACGAGGCCTCCTGCCAGGACCGCGACAGGCGCATGGCGGCGGTGATCAGCCCCACGTGCGAGTACGTCTGCGGGAAGTTGCCCCAGGCTTCGCCGCCATCGAAGGCCAGGTCTTCGGATAGCAGGCCCAGATGGTTGCGCTGCTTCAGCAGCAGCTCGAACATCTCGCGTGCTTCGTCGATGCGGCCGATCGCAGCCAGCGCGTCGATGTACCAGAAGGTGCAGATGGTGAAGCTGGTTTCCGGTTCGCCGAAGTCGTCCGGCGCCACGTAGCGGTACAACGAATTTCCGTGCTTCAGATCACGGCCGATGGCTTCCACCGTGGCGATGAAGCGCGCGTCCATTGCATCGATGAAGCCGATATCGGCCAGCAGCAGCAGCGAGGCGTCCAGGCGGTGGCCGCCGAAGGTGTCGGTGAAGTGGCCGTGTTCATCACTCCAGGCCTCGGCCATGATGCGCGCATGGATGGTGTCGGCGCGCTCGCGCCAGTACTGCGCGCGGTCATCGCGCTTCAGCCGCACGGCGATCTTGCACAGGCGGTCGCAGGCGGCCCAGCACATGGCGCTGGTGTAGGTGTGTACTTCGGTGCGGCCGCGGAATTCCCACAGGCCCGCATCGGGCACGTCGTGCAGGGCGAAGGCCTGTTCGCCCAACGGTTCCAGCCGCGCGAAGGTGTGGGCATCGCCCGGGTCCTGCAGGCGGCGGTCGAAGAACAGCTGGGTGGAAGCCAGCACCACGCTGCCATAGACATCGTGCTGGCGCTGCACCCAGGCCAGGTTGCCGCGGCGCACCGGGCCCATGCCGCGGTAGCCAGACAGCGTAGGCACTTCGTCTTCGTCCAGCTTGGCCTCGAAACCGATGCCGTACAGCGGCTGCAGCGTGCCGTCGGTGGTGGCCAGGTTGAAGATGTAGCCCAGGAACTGTTCCATGGTGCGGGTAGCGCCCAGACGGTTCAACGCGCGCACGACGAAGGCCGCATCACGCAGCCAGCAGTAGCGGTAATCCCAGTTGCGCACGCTGCCGGGCGCTTCGGGAATGGAGGTGGTCATGGCCGCGATGATCGCGCCGCTGTCTTCGTACTGGCACAGCTTCAGGGTGATCGCACTGCGGATCACCGCGTCCTGCCATTCCAGCGGAATGGAAAGGTAGCGCACCCATTCGCGCCAGTAGTCGCGCGTGCGCTGGAAGGCTTCCTGCACGTAGCCGCTGATCGAACGGTTCAGTGATTCATCAACGCCCAGCACCAGGTGGATGGGGTGGTTGAGCACGAAGGGCAGGCCGTCGCGCACGAAGCGCACCGGCACGTCGGTGGTCAGGCGCAGCACGTGGTCGGGCAGGATCCAGCGCACGTGGTTGCTGCCCCAGGTCGATTCGGGCACGCGTGCGCCCCAGTCGGCCAGCGGCCGCGCACGCACCACGATGCGCGGGCTGCCGGCCAGTGGACGCACCTGGCGGATCAGGCTGACTGGTCGGTAGAAGCGGTCGTTCTGGCGCCAGCGCGGGGCGAAATCGAGGATTTCCAGCGCGCCACCATGGTGGTCATGCAGCACGGTGCGCAGGATGGCCGTGTTGGTCAGGTAGCTCTGCTCGCTGCTGGCGAAATCCTCCAGTTCGATGGCGAAATCGCCGCCTTCCTGTTGGTTCGGCGACAGCAGCGCACAGAACGTGGGGTCGCCATCGAAGGTGGGCAGGCAGCTCCACACCACGCGGGCATGCTTGTCGACCAGGGCGCCGAAGCTGCCGTTGCCGACCACGCCCAGATCAAGATCGGGTTGGGTCATCACGCAGAAATATCCGGTTATGGCCGTGGTGGCCGGGGGTCAATAGGCATTCTCACGCAGCCAGGCGTGCACGCTGCGTATGTCGGGTAGGGCGAACACTGCGGCACTGGGCTCGCGTTCGCCAATCAGCACGCTCCAGCCGTGTTGGCCGTTGGCGGCTTCGAAGCCGTATTCGTCGGTCAGGTCATCGCCCAGGAACACCGGCAGGCGGCCGCGGAAGGGCAGGTACTGCATCATGCGGCGCAGGGCGCGGCCCTTGTCGGTGCCCACCGGTACGAACTCGACCACATGGTCGCCGGGTTGCAGGCGGTAGCTCGGCCGGCCGCGCGCATGGCGTTCGGCGAACGCGCGCACGTCGTCGCCGGCATGCGGTGCGCCTCGCCAGTGCAGGGCCAGACCCACGCCTTTTTCCTCCACCAGCACGCCGGGGTAGCCGTGGGCGAAGCGCATGGCCTGCTGGTGCAGGGCATGCAGCCATTCGCCGGTGTCATCGTCGTGGTCATCGCGCAGCACGCGGCCATCGGCGCTGCGCATCTCATGGCCATGCAGGCCGGCGGCGGGCAGTTGCAGGGGGGCGAACAGCTGGTCCAGCTGTTCCAGTGGGCGCCCGCTGACCAGGGCCACGGCGCCCTCCAGGCGGTCGCTGATGCGGCCGATGGCCTCACGCACGTCGGGTAGCAGGTGCACGGCATCGGGCCGTGCGGCGAATTCGATAAGCGTGCCATCGACGTCGAGGAACAACGCGCAGGCGTCGTCCAGCAACGGCGGTGGCGGACGCAGGGGGAGCGGTTCAGCCATGCCCCGCAGGGTGCCAGCGGCGGCGTGTAGGCCAGGTCGAGGGCAGGCTACGGCCCTGCCATGGTGGGTGCCGACGGTTGTAGCGGGGGACGGGGGCGATGGGGGACGATGGGGGCCGATGGGGGTAGAGTCGACTGTCAGTCGACTATCGCGCGTAGCGCGGGATCTTCGCGGGGTGCCAAGAGCAGTCGACTAACAGTCGACTCTACCCGATCGTTTTTCCCGGTCGATTTGAGCCGGTCGTTTTCCCCAGTCGATTCAACCCAGCCGATTCCACCGGGGCGGCCCATCACTTCGATGGGCCGCCCTGCGCGGCATCAGAACGTATAACGCACGCGACCGTAGTAGTACGCGCCGTTGCTGCCGATCGGCGACAGCACGTCGTACGGCAGGTTGCCGTAGTAGTAGATATCGTCGTTGGACTTGTCCGGATAGTTGTCGGTCAGGTTCTGCCCGCCAATGGCCACGCTCCACTGCTTGTTGAAGCGGTATTCCACTTCCGCATCCAGCTGCCATTCGGCCTGGTAGGTCTGGCGCGGAATGTAGCCGTCGCCGAAGTTGAACACGCGGGTGGCGCTGCCGTAGCGGTTCACCCGGCTGCTCAGCGACCAGTGGTCGTTGCTCCAGGCGGCCGAGAAGCCGGCGCGGCTGCGCGGGGTGGCATCGGTCAGGGTGTTGGTCTCTTCAATGCCGAACAGCACGTAGTCCGCATCCAGCGCCTGCAGCTGGGCCGGGGTGGCCAGCACGTTCTTCAGCGTGGTCTTGGTATAGGCGTAGGTGCCGGTCAGCAGCAGCTGGCCATCGCCCAGCGCCTGGCGCCAGTTGGTCACCAGCTCGGCACCGCGGGTGCGGGTGTCGGCGGCGTTGACGAAGAAGCTGGCACTCTGCAGGCCGGTGACGCCGTAGTTGGCGGCCACGTAGTCGGTCAGCGCATCACCGGTGATGCTTTCAGACAAGGCAATGCGGTCGTCGATGTCGATCTGGAAGAAATCCAGCGACAGGTCGAAGTGCTCGCCGATGCGGCTGGTGAAGCCCAGCGAGGTGTTCAGCGACTTCTCCGGCTTCAGGTCCTGTGCGCCCAGGCCGCGGGCGATGGGATTGTTCACCGACAGCAGGCGGCCCTGCACCAGCTGGCCGGCGGCGTTGTAGCCGGTGGACGTGGACTCGTAGCCGATCTGTGCCAGCGACGGCGCACGGAAGTTGTTGGAGATGGCGCCGCGCAGGGCGAAGGCCGGGGTGAATTCGTAGCGCAGGCCGAGCTTGCCGGTCAGTTCGCCGCCGAAATCATCGTTGTGCTCGTAGCGCGCGGCCAGGTCGGTGGAGAAGTGATCGCCGAACTGGCTGGACAGGCTGGCATAGGCGCTGGCCACATCGCGGGCCAGCGAGGCCGCATCCTGCGGGGTCAGGCCACCGCCGGCCTGCGAGCCGGTCGGGCGGTCGGTGTACGGGCCCGCGGCGTAGCTGGACGGATCACCGGGGCGGGTTTCATAGCGCTCGTGCCGCACTTCCGCGCCCAGTCCCAGGGTGTGGGTGATGCTGTCGCTCTGGCTGAACACACGGCTCAGATCCAGGTTGCCCACGGTCTGCGCGTACTGGTAATCGGCGGTCTTGAAGCGGGTGGGGCTGGTCGGGCCCAGCGAGGCGTTGATCGAATCGCGCAGGCGGTAGGTGAAGTCGTTCTGGCCGTAATCCACGCTGCCGTCATAGCTCCACTCGCCCCACTGCCCGCGCACGCCGGCCACGGCCTGCACGTCGCGGTTCTCGCCCTCGGAAATGGGGCGGTAACCGTTCGGGTACACCTCCTTCCAGTTGGCATCGCTGTCGGGGTAGCGGAAGTAGTTGGCGCCTTCGGTGTCGCGCTGGTTGAAGGTGCCGAACGCATAGAACGTGGCGGTCTTGCCCACCGGGATTTCAGTGTTCAGCCACAGGTTGATGTCCTTGCTGGCACCGTCGCCGAGCACGTAGTTGCGCTTGCCCTGCAGTGCCAGGTTGGCCTCGGTCTGGTCCCACGGCGGAATCAGGTCGTAGCCGGCGCGGTTGGTGCCGTTGCGCTTCTTGTATTCCAGGCCCACGCGCAGGAAGCCGCCGTCTTCGCCCAGCGAGGTGCCGACCTTGGCGCTGATGTTGCCGGTCTGGCCATCGGTGAGGGTGCGGCCGATCGGCTTCAGGTCGGTGTGGTTGGCGCCGTAGCTGGCTTCGATCTCGCCACCGTCGCCGCCGTTGTCCAGGATCACGTTGATCACGCCGGCCACCGCATCGGAGCCGTACAGCGCACCGGCGCCGTCGCGCAGCACTTCGATGCGCTTGATGGCGCTGACCGGAATCGAGTTGAAATCGACCGGGGTGGTGCCCTTGCCGATCTTGCTGTCGGTGTTCACCAGCGCGGTGTGGTGGCGGCGCTTGCCGTTCACCAGCACCAGCACCTGGTCCGGCGACAGACCGCGCAGCTGTGCGGCGCGCACGTGGTCGGCGCCACCGGAATTGGACTGGCGCGGGAAGTTGAACGAGGGCAGCAGGGCCTGCAGCGCGCTGCCCAGTTCGCCGTTGACCACGCCGGCCTTGCGGATGTCCTCGGCGGTCAGCACGTCCACCGGCGCGGTGGATTCGAGCACGGTGCGGTCGGCGGCGCGGGTGCCGGTCACGATCACCGTGTCCAGGTTGGTGGCGGCATCCTGGGCCAGGGCAAGGGCGGGGGACAGCGCAAGCGCGATGGCGAGGCCAAGCGGCGACGCGGACAGGCGGGGGGACATGCAGACTCCAGCAGCGACAACGTGGGGAAGGGGGGGAGGCGATGGTTTCACTTACATCCATCCGGATGAAGCGATATATTATCTTCGCGTGAGCAGCCGGTGTGATGCAAGCCCCGGTTGTCTTTGCATCAGTTCATGCCTGCAGGGCATGAGTGATTGGTTGCAGTTGCAACCACGGCGCGGGTGTACCCTCCGTGCCCTTTCACCGCGTTTGTTCCCCTTCCCCGGAGTGTTGTTCCCGATGAAACGCCTTGGCCTGATCTTCGCCGTACTGCTGGCCACCAGCGGCTGCGCCAGCCTGTCTTCGCAGGCGCCCAGCGCCTACACCACCACCGCCGCGCTGGAAGGCGATGCGGCCCGCCCGGCCAGCGGCCACGGCTGGGTGCGCAGCGAGCTGTACTTCGGCGTGGGTGAAGAGCAGGGCAGCGGCAACCGCCCGCAGGCAGACACCATCAGCGAGGCGCAGTGGCGCGCGTTCCTGGACAAGGAAGTGACCCCGCGCTTCCCCGATGGCCTGACCGTGTTCGATGCGTACGGCCAGTGGCTGTTCCGTGGCGATGCGGCGCCCAACCGCCTGCGCACCAAGGTGCTGGTGGTGCTGCACGAAGACAGCCCGCAGCGCCGCGCCGACATCGAGGCGATCCGCCTGGCGTGGAAGCAGCAGACCCGGCACCAGTCGGTACTGTGGTCGCGGCAGGCGGTTGACGTATCGTTCTGACCTGAAGGCGCCAAGGCGGCGCCACGGGCGGCAATGATGAAACACAGGGATGCGGTGTTGGGCCTGCTGCTGGCAGGCCTGCTGGTGCCGGCCGCGCAGGCGGCCGACCAGGACGATGGTCCGCTGCGCTTTGCGCCGGCACCGGGTGTACAGGTGCAGGCCGCGGTGATGGAGGGCGGCAGCATCGACGTGCGTGTCTCGCCGTCGGGCAAGCGCCTGGAACTGGCAGGCGCGGCAGATGCCGATGGCAACGCGCGGTTGTCTGCCGAAGACATCGATTTCGATGGGCGCCCCGAGCTGGTCGCACGCGCGTCGGTGGGCATGGTCAATGAAGCGGTGGCGGTCTACCGCTTCGATCCGGCCAGCGGCGGATTCCACGCGCTGGAGGCGGACACCCACGGCCGTGACAGCTGCGGCAACCTGATGGGCCTGACCGTCGACGCTGCCACGCGCACGCTGAGCAGCAGCTGCCGCAGCGGCCCGATGTGGTACACCGATCTGTATCGGTTCGCGGGCACGAAGCTCTATCTATACCGCGCCGAGGACGTGCTGCAGCTGGGCGATGCCTTCGATGCCGCGCTGGATGTCGATCACACTGGCGAACAAGGGCCGCTGGCGGTGTGGCGCACTTTCGATGCGCAGGGTCGCGTGCTCGACAGCGCCATCGGCGATGGCTTGGTTGCACCCACCGGTCCCTCTCCGGTGCCGGGCATCCAGGCCACGGTGCGGCCGGCGCGCCTGTTCCTGTTCGAACGGCCGGGTGCAACCAGCACCCAGCGCTACCTGGTGCAGGGCGATCGGGTGGAACTGCGCGATGCCGCCGATGGCTGGGTGCAGGTGCGCTATCAGAATGCAAAGCGCGGCGCCGTCGTGGGCTGGATCAACGTGAACTGAACACCGCGCGCGCCCTATACCGATGTATGGGGCGCAATGCGCCGATGCCCACGGAAGCGTCACCGTGCGGGGTCTAGCCTCGGGGTCCTCCCCCAAGCAAGGCTTTTCCCATGAGCAAGCGCGTTGCCGAGATCGTTGTTGAAACCCTGCAGCAGGCGGGCGTGCGCCGCTGTTACGGGATCGTGGGCGACACGCTGAACCACGTGACCGATGCCATGCACCGCAGCGAGATCGACTGGGTGCACGTGCGGCACGAAGAAGTGGCTGCTTTCGCCGCCGGTGCCGATTCGCTGGTGAGCGGTCAGTTGACCGCCTGCGCCGGCTCCTGTGGCCCCGGGGGACTGCATTTCATCAACGGCATCTTCGAAAGCAACCGCAACCGCGCGCCGCTGGTGCTGATCGCCAGCCAGATCGTGACCAGTGAACTGGGCATGGAATTCCCGCAGGAAGTGGATTTCAAATCGGTCTATGCCAGCTGCACGGTGTTCTGCGAGCAGGTCCACAGCCCCGAGCAGGCGCGGCGCGTGGTGGCGCTGGCGTGCCAGGCGGCGATCAGCCGCCGCGGCGTGGCGGTGGTGATCCTGCCGGCCGATATCAGCGAGGCCGAGGTGAAGCACGATGTGCCGTTCTCGGTGCACTACACCCAGCCGGTGCTGCGCCCGGCCGACGCTGAGCTGCAGCGCATCGCCGAGCTGCTGGGGCAGGGCAAGCGCATCGGCATCTATGCCGGTGCCGGCTGCCAGGGCGCGCATGCGCAGCTGATCGAACTGGCGCGCCGGCTGCAGGCGCCGGTGGCGCACACCTCGCGCGCGAAGGATTTCGTCGAACCGGACAACCCCTACAACATGGGCATGACCGGCATCTTCGGCATTGAATCGGGCTTCCACACGCTGATGGCCTGCGACACGCTGCTGCTGCTCGGCGCTGATTTCGCCTGGGGCCAGTTCTACCCGGACAAGGCCACGATCATCCAGATCGATCACGATGGCAGCCACCTGGGCCGCCGCCATCCGGTGGATTTGGGCGTGGTGGGCGATATCGAACCGACGCTGGACGCGCTGCTGCCGCTGTTGCCGCCGCGCGAAGACAGCAGCTTCCTGGACGAATGCATCGCCCGCCGTGACAAGGCACTGCACACGCGTGAACAGGAAGAACAGCCGGGCAAGGGCGAACTGATCCACCCGCAGCACCTGACCGCGCTGCTGTCCCGGCATGCGGCCGATGATGCGCTGTTCACTGCCGATGGCGGTTCACCGATGGTGTGGATCCTGCGCCACATCCGGGTGAACGGCCGCCGCCGCACGCTGACCAGCCTGCTGCACGGCACGATGGCCAATGCCATGCCGCAGGCGCTGGGCCTGCAGAAGGCCTTCCCCGGCCGGCAGGTGATCTCGCTGTCCGGCGATGGTGGCCTGGCCATGCTGCTGGGCGATCTGCTGACCGCGGTGCAGGAAGACCTGCCGATCAAGGTGGTGGTGTTCAACAACGGCTCACTGAATTTCGTCGAGCTGGAACAGAAGGTGGAAGGCCTGCTGGACAATTACACCGACCTGAAGAACCCTGATTTCGGCCGCCTGGCCGAGGTGATCGGTTTCCACGGCCGCACCGTGACCCGCAGCGAGGATCTGGAAGAGGCGGTGCTGGATTTCCTGTCCCAGCGCGGCCCGGCGCTGCTGGACGTGCATACCAGCCGCGCTGAGCTGGTGATGCCGCCGCAGATCGAAGCCAAGCAGGTGGCCGGCACGGCGCTGTATGCGGCCAAGGCGGTGTTGAACGGCCGCTTCGACGACGTGAAGCATCTGCTGGTGGACAACTTCCTGAAGAAGTGAGGGCAGGGCTGCGCCCTGCACCCGCAGAGGCCAGAGCCAAAGCGGAAGCCGGTTTCCTGAGCGATGGCGGGGGTGGGTCCGGTTGCGGGGGTATCCGCGCCATGGATGGCGCGGCTAAGCCCCCAGGGAAGGGTTTACGGCGTCCCCCGCAACCGGACCCACCCCGCCTTCGACAGTTGGCCGCGATCCGTTGGAACGGCATTCCGCTCTGGTGGGTGTCGACCTTGGTCGACACGTTGGATCCACGGATGGCGTGGCTATCAAAAGAACGATCGGAAAGATCTTCTGTAGAGCCGAGCCATGCTCGGCTGAGGACTCGCGCGTACGGCAGCCGAGCATGGGCTCGGCTCTACAACGGGAGCCTGCTTTTGATCTTTTGATTCTCTTCCGTGGCTGGCGCGCGCAGGAAACCACGAGGGGCCGGGCAGGTAGGTTGCGCAGGGGCGTGAGCCGCATGGATGCGGCGACCGAGCTTACAGGGACGTACTTGCAGCGTCCCCTGCGCGGGCCACCCGCCCGGACCATTCCGATACCCAGCAGTTGGCGACCATGCCACGAGGGGCTCCGCCGTTGGCTGGAACCCATCATTCCACCCGGGAATTGGCGCCCGGGCCCCGCTGGGCCTACCATCGGCGGTCCCCACCCCCACCGCCCCTTCCATGTCCGCTCCCGCTTCCGCCGCCCCGCGCCGCTGGTTCGTCGCTGGCGACTTCAATGGCTTCTTCGGCCTGGTCGTCGACAACCTGTCCATCCTCGGCTTCATCGCCATGGCCCTGGTCGGCATGTTCCAGTTCCCCGCCGACGTGGTGTTCGGCCGCATGTTCCCCGGTACCGCCTTCGGCGTGCTGGTCGGCAACCTGCTGTACACCCTGATGGCGCGCCGCCTGGCCGCGCGCACCGGCCGCGACGATGTCACCGCCATGCCGCTGGGCCTGGACGCGCCCACCAGCATCGGCATGGCCCTGCTGGTGCTGGGCCCGGCGTTCCTGGCCTTCAAGCAGCAGGGAATGGATCCGCACGCCGCCGCCATCGCCACCTGGCAGCTGGGCATGGCCTCGCTGGTCATCATGGGCGTGCTGAAGCTGATCCTGTCCTTCTTCGGTGAAGCGGTGACCCGCGCGCTGCCGCGTGCGGCGCTGCTGGGCTCCATCGCCGGCATCGCGCTGGTGCTGATGGGCCTGCTGCCGCTGCTGGAAACCCTGCGTTCGCCGCTGGTGGGCTTCACCACGCTGGGCCTGCTGCTGTACGTGCTGATCGCCAAGGGCAAGCTGCCGGTGCGTGGTCCGGGCGTGCTGCTGGCCTTCGTGTTCGGCACCGTGTTGTATTACGGGCTGGGCCTGGCCGGGCTGGGTGTGCCGGGCTTCGCCATTCCGGCCTGGGTACCGCCGCAGGTGGTGCTGCCGCTGCCCACGCTGGGCTTCATCGACGGCCTGCCGACGGCCATGACCTACCTGCCGCTGCTGCTGCCGTTCGGCCTGCTGATGGTGGTGGGCGGCATCAACGTGTCCGAAAGCGCACGCGCCGCCGGCGATGACTACCGCACCCGCGACATCCTGCTGGTGGAAGCCTTTGCCACCCTGGTGGCCGGTGTCTGCGGCGGCGTGGCGCAGACCACGCCGTACATCGGCCAGCCGGCGTACAAGCACATGGGCGCGCGCAGCGGCTACACCCTGCTGACCGGCCTGTTCGTCGGCATCGGCGGCATGCTGGGCATCATCTCCGGGCTGGTGCAGTGGCTGCCGCTGGCCGTGCTGGCGCCGATCATCGTGTACGTGTCGATCGACATCACCACCCAGGCCTTCCAGGCCACCCCGCGCCAACATGCCGGTGCCATGGTGCTCGGTTTCCTGCCATCGGCGGCCTACCTGCTGGCGATCAAGGCACCGGGTTGGATTCCGGCCGAAACGCTGGGCGCCATGCTCACCACTGTCGATGGCCACGGTCTGCCGGAACTGGCGGTGATCTTCACCCTGGGCAATGGCTTCATCATCACCTCCATGCTGTGGATCGCCACCGTCGCGGCCATGGTCGATGGGCGCCTGCGCCGTGCCTGCGGCTTCCTGCTGGTGGCGGCAGCACTGACCCTGTTCGGCCTGATCCATTCGGTGGATCCGCGCGGTGGCATCTACCTGCCCTGGAACCTGGAGGGCCTGGCCCGCGTGATCAGCTGGCAGTTCGCCGGGGCCTACGTGGCGCTGGCGGTGCTGCTGGGGCTGTTGTCGCTGCAGAAGCAGCCGGTGAAGCCGCTGGCTGACGCGGCCCATTGAATGCGGACGCCGGGCTACGCCCGGCGTCAGGTGGCCCCGTCCAGCTCGGGGTAATGGCGGAAGATGCCGTGGGTGTTGAACGCCAGCCGTCGCTCCGAGGCCAGATAGGCGGCGATGTTCGGCCGCTTCGCCACTCGCTCCTGCAGCGCCCGCAGCAGGGGCAGGGTGGGCGCCAGGGCCTGCATGCGCTTTGGGAACATGTAGTCCAGCCCGCTGAGCAACTGGAACAGCGAGAGATCCACATACGAGTGCTCGCGCAGCGGGTGGCGGCCACCGTTGGCTTCGATCACCTGTTCGAAGTAGCCGAGGAATTTCGGCAGGCGCTCGCTTCGCGTTGCCTTCGCGCGCGCCTTGGCTGCCGCCTTCTGGTCTTCGTAATACTTTGATGCAGCAATTGGATGATGGGTGTCGTGCACTTCGGCGACGAGGTCGGCAATCGTCAACTGCAGCTGCAGGGCCTGCATCCGTCGCGAAGCGGACTGCGGTACCAGATCCAAGGTGGGGCCGAGAAAGTCAAGAATCGCCGAGACCTGCGCGATCACTTGCCGGCCCGCCTTCAGGAACGGTGGGGCGAATGGCTGGCCGCCCTCGGCTTGGCCTTGCAGGAAAGGTTCCATCACCGCATCGCCGTGGGTGCGTGCCATGTCCTCGTACGCGGCACCGGCATCTTCCAATGCCAGCCGCACGAACTCGCCCCGGCCCTGGATGCCGGTCCAGTAATACAACGCGTAGTGCATGTCCATCTCCGCGAAGAATTGTCAGCAGACTCGCGCGTTGCACGCAAAGCATGCGTGAGCATGGCGTTCATGCCAATCACAACACAGGCCAAACAGCGTGGGAACCGCGTGCAGTGAAGCGGGTCATACTCGGGTCGTGCACGTGAAAAGCGAGGTGCTGAATCATGCAGAAGAGTGGGAAGGCCGTTTGGCCCTGGGTACTGGGCGTGGTAGTGGTGGGTGGCGCGGGCGCGTTGTTGTTCCGCGACCAGTGGCAGGGGCTGGCAGACCAGGTGCACGTGCCTGCGCAGCCAACGCCCGCTGCAACCGCGGCGCCGCCGCCAGTGGCGGCCACGGAAACCGCGCCTTCCATGCCGAAGATCCAGCATCCGCTGGATACCGATGCTGCTGCAGATCCGGCACTGCCGAAGATGGACGACAGCGATACGGCGGCATGGTCCGCGCTGCGCGGTCTCTTCCAGAGCGAAGACACGCTGGCGCTGGTGTTGCGTGATCACGTGATCCAGCGCCTGGTGACCCATGTCGACAATCTGGACAAGGCCAGTGCTCCGCCATCGGCACTGGCCACGCGCCCGCTGGCCGGTGCCCTGCAGGTGGAAGCGGGCGAGGGCGGCGAGCACATCGCGGCCGCCAATGCCGCCCGCTACGCCCCCTACGTGCAGGCCTTTACCGCCGTAGATCCCGCAGCAGCAGCGAAGGCCTACGTGCGCTTCTATCCGCTCATCCAGCAGGCATATGTTGAATCGGGCCATCCGCAGGGGTACTTCAATGACCGCCTGGTGGCGGTGATCGATCACCTGCTGGACACGCCCGAGCCAGCGCGTCCGCTGACCGTGCAGCGCGACGAGCGTGGCCGGTATCGCTTCGTCGATCCCGCGCTGCAGTCGTGCTCGGTCGGGCAGAAGCTGCTGCTGCGCATGAGTACCGAACAGGCACAGGCGGTGAAGCAGACGTTGCGGCAGATCCGCGCGGCGATCACCCGCGGTGTGTAGCACACGCAGTCGCGTGCAACGGCCAACGTGCTAGGGTCATGCACTGGGTAGACAGGAGTAACCTTGATGCGCACCACCGCGCTGGCGCTCGGCGCCATGCTCGCATCGTTCACGGCAGCGGCTGCCGACGTGCCCAATGGCGATGTGAACGATCCCTATGGCTACACGGCCAACGTGCAGCATGCGCGCCTGGCGGCGCTGCAGGCGATGGGCCAGGCAAAGGGTGCCAAGGGGCGCTTGGGCGCCGCAGGCTACTACCGTGTGCGTGGCGAGCTGGACAACTCCAGCCGCGCTGCGCGTCAATGCCTGGAGGGCGTGGCCAGCGAACCTGCCGATTCGGTGAAGGGCGTGGCCTATCTGTGTTCGGCCACCCTGGCCGGCAACGCTCTGCTGCAGGGCGATATTGCCGGTTGGGCCCGGCAGATGCAGGACGTTCGTACCCGCCTGGACAGCGATATCCTGCCCATGCTGAAAGATGCGCCGCACACGGTGCGCGTGGCCAGCGTAAGCGAACCGACGCTCGACCGCTTCCTGCAGTGGCCGCGCAGCGCCGAACCGATTGCCGCACCTGCAGCCGATGTGAGCGTGCCGATCCAGCTGCAGAACGAGCTGCCGACGATCACCCTGAAAGTGAAGACCGCTGCCGGCGAACGCGACCTGCGCGTGCACGTGGATACCGGCGCAGCACGCTCGCAGATCGGCCGCACCCTGGCCGCCGAACTGGGTCTGGCCTTGACCGAGGGCTTCACCGTGGCCGACGCCACCGGTGATGCGCTGTATGCGTTGGCCGCGCCGATGGATCTGGACATTGGCGGACTGGCGGTGCACCAGGTGTCCTTCGTGGTGCTGGGGCAGGACGATCTGCCGCGCATCGGCCTGGACGTGCTGCGCGCGCTGGGCCGGGTGCGCATCGACAAGGACGCGCTGGTGGTGCAGGCGGCGTCCAGCAAGGTGCCCTGCACGCGGCGCATGGCCACTGTGTCATCGCTCACCGGCGATGATTACCAGCTGCGCTATCCGATCCGTGCCGGCAAGGACAGCATCCTGGTGCAGCTGGATACCGGCTTCAACGGTGCGTTCATGGCCAGCGGCATTCCGCCAACGGCGCCGCCGCCGGCGGCCGTGCAGCGCAGGAACATCATCACCACCGATGGCGCGCGCGATCTGAGGTACGCCGGCGCCACCACGCCGGTGATGATTGGCGATGAAGTGTTGAACCTGCCGGTGGACCTGGCCCTGGAACCGGGGCGCCTGTTCAATCCGGACTGGCAGGCAGGCTTTGCGACCACCCAGCGCTACAGCCTGTATCTGGACGTGGCCGGCACCTTTGGTTGCCCGGTACCGGTGCCGCAGGCGGCGCCGCTGTTGCCGCCGCGCGGTTCCTGAGCTGCCCGCCGTTACAGCGCCTGCAGGAAGGCTTCCAGATCCTGCAGCTCCTGCCGGTTGAGTCCACGCGGGCGCAGCAGCGGGTCCGGCTGCGGAAACGGTGGCGCATCATCGGCCAGATCGGTCGGCGCGCGTGGCCGGCCGCCGCCCACGTTGTAGAACGCCAGCACGCCGGAAAGACGCGGGATCATCCCGTTGTGCATGTACGGCGCGGTGTTTGCCACGCCCCGCAGCGATGGCGTGCGGAAGCGACCGCTGTCGGCCGGATCACCGGTGACCTCGTAGCGCCCCAGATCCTGCCGAGGGCGACCGTGGAAGTGCAGGCCCAGATTGTGGAAGCCGTTGTCGGTCAGCGCCGCGCCGTTGTGGCAGTTCATGCAGCCTGCCTGGGTGCGGAACAGGTGCAGGCCGCGCAGCTGCGCATCGTCCAGTGCGCGCGCATTGCCGCGCAGGAAGCGATCAAAGCGGCTGTTGCGTGGCGACAGACTGCGCTGGAACGCAGCGATGGCCTGGCCCAGCTGCTGCGCGTCGATGCGCGGCTGTTCGAACACGGTGGAAAATTCGCTGCGATAGCGGGCATCGCGGCGCAGGCGGCGCACGGCGCCATTCACGCTGAAGCCCATTTCCACCGGGTCGGCAATCGGCCCCAGTGCCTGCGCTTCCAGCGTGGCCGCGCGCCCATCCCAGAACAGCGGCGCCACGTGCGCGCTGGCCAGCACGCTGGGGGCGTTGCGTCGGCCGGCCTGGCGATCATGGCCGAACGAGACGCGGCGGCCATCGGCCCAGCCCAGGTCGGGATCGTGGCAACTGGCGCAGGCCAACTGGCGGGAACGTGACAGGATCGGATCGAAGAACAGGCGCCGGCCCAGTTCCACCTTGGCCGGCGTGGACGGGTTGTCTGCCGGGTCCACCGGCACCGGCAGCGGCGCCAGCTCCTGCCAGGTGACGCCCGGTTCGACATCCGGCGCTGGCCATTGCGTTGCCGGGCTGCTGTAGAGCGCGCGCAGGCAGGCCGCGTCCGGGCGTGCGGGCAGCGGGTCGGGGCAGGGTGTGTCGCGCGCGGGCGCTGGCCCGCCCGCGCCGCCCAGCAACAGGGCGGCGACGGGCAGGATCACGCGCAGATAGTGCATGCGTTGCATCGGCAGTGGCCCGGCACGGGGGAGCCGGGCCGTCACTTCAGAACGAATAGCCCAGTTCCAGCCAGAAGCTGCGGCCGGGTTCGAAGTACATGGTGCCGGCGGAAGCACCGCTGGCCGTGGTCAGGTTGCTGCGGTTGAGCACGTTCTGCACTTCCACCCGCACATAGGCTTCCTGCTCGCGCGGCAGGGCCCGGCGGTATTCCAGGTTGGCATCCCAGGTCCAGCTGCCGGAGAAGCGGCGCGTGGTGAGGTTGCGTACGCTTTCGCCGTCGATGATCTCCAGAGCCCCCTGGGTGGTGCCTTCGAAGCCCGCGCGGTAGCGGAAGAAGTTGTTCCAGCTCAGGCCCCAGGCCGGAATGTCGGTGCGGGTGCTCAGGCGTGCGCTCCACGGCCGCAGGTACTGGGTGGCGGGCAGTTCATAGCGGTACATCAGCTTGCCATCCAGGCGCACGCGTTCGAACAGGTCCAGGGTGTCTTCGTAGCTGTTGTAGTTGCGGTTCACATCAGTGTGGTCGGCCGAAAGCTGGAAGCTGTTGCGGGTGCCGGCAAACTCCCACGGGCGCTGCGGGCTGACCGACAGCGTCCAGGTCTGCGAATCGCTGCGGCCTTCGTTGGTGTACTCGAAGGTATTGAGGTTGTAGAGGTCGCGGTCCGGGCTGTCGACCTTGCGGCGCAGGATGTCCTTGCGGCTGCTGCGGTCCACGTACTTCAGGTGGAACTGCAGGCCGAACGCCTGCTGGTCCACGCCCAGGGTCCATTCGTCGGTATAGGGTGAATCGACATCGCTCAGGCGGTTGGTGGCCACGTTGCGGGTGCTCTTGGCATCCTCCCAGCGGGTGCTCGCGCTGGTGCGGTCCAGCGTGTCGCGCAGGCGCTCGCGGCCATCGCGCAGCAGGTAGCTGTAGAAGCTGCGCCCGTAGTAGCGGTTCACGCCGGCGTTGATGACCGTACGCTGGTCACCCAGCACGTCCCACGACGCGGCCAGGCGCGGTGACACGTTGGTCTGCTTCCACAGGTTGTTGCGGTCCAGGCGCAGGCCGGGACGGATGTTCCAGTTGCCGATGCGGATCTCGTCCTGCAGCCAGGCTTCGTACTCTTCGCCGCTCACTTCGAACTGGCCGGCATGGAACAGGAACATGCGCTTGAAGTACTGGCCGGTGCCACCGCTGCGGGTTGGCGACAGTGAGCAGCTGAAGTCATCCACGCTGCCGTCGGACAGCGTGCAGCTGCGGGTGGCGGCGGTACTCAGCAGTACCCGATGGTCGTTCAGGCGCTGGTAGTCGCCATCGCGGCGCTGCACCCCGGCACCGAACTGCAGGGTGTGTTCGCTGCTGCCCAGCTGCAGCGGTTCGCGGTCGGCCACGAAGCGGTAGCCGATGCGACGGTCATGCTGGTCGATGTTGCCCCAGCTGCCCTCGGTGCTGATTCCAGACACGCCCCAGTTGAATTCGTCGGAGATCAGCCAGTTGCGCATGTAGTCCAGGTCGCCACGGCGGCTGGTTTCCACGTCGCTGTAGTTCAGGGTGTTGCGCAGGGTCCAGGCAGCGCCAGTCCAGTTCGCGCGCAGGCTGGCGGTGGGGCCGCCGGACTTGATGCTGAAGTACGAATCGCGCGAGTTGGAAATGAAGTAGACATCGTCGGTGGGCGCGTAGGACAGGTTGGCGCCAAGCTGCAGGCCTTCGCCATTGCTCCAGTCCAGGGCCACCGTGGCACTGGTGTTCTCACGCGTCTGGGTGCGGGTGTTGACGTCCGCGCCGGTGGTTTCGCGGCCGCCGGCGTATGCGCGCAGCGGGATCTCCGAGCGCGTGCGGGTGAAGGTGCCGATGATGCCCAGGCCGCCGCGGGTGCGTCCTTCCAGCCGCGCGCCGACACGGTACTTGTCGTACTGCGGCTGGTATTTGTAGGTGTCCGATTCCTCGAACTCCTCCTGCTGCGCGTCGTTGGCGATGATGCTGTCCCAGGCCGAACGGGCCATGCGGAACCAGACCTTGCCGTGCAGGCCGTCGGTTGCAGAACGGCTGCGCGCGTCCACGACGCCGCCCAGGAAGTGGCCGAACGAGGCCGGCACGTTGGCGTCGTAGACGGTCAGCGATTCCAGCAGGTCCACATCCACGGCGATGCCCTGCGCGCCGCCGGGCACATCGAAGTTGTGCGCCGGGTTGCCGTTGTCGGGCGTATCGGCCGGATCGATATCGTTGTTGATCGTGGCGCCGTCGAGCAGGAACAGGTTCTGGTAGTAGGGCGCGCCATTCATGCTGAAATCATCGGGGCGGATTTCGCCCATGTTGCGGCTGCTGCGGTTGGTATCGCTGAACTGCACCGCCGGGTTGCTGCGCAGGGCCGTGGCGATGTCCCCGTTGCCCTTCACCTGCGCATCCAGCGCATCGGCATCCAGGGTGACGCCCTGGCCGAAAGGCAGCGCCTGCGGCAGCGCGACCTTGCCATCGGACGCCCCCACGCGCAGCGGCTGCGTCTGCCGGGTGGTCTGCGCGCCCTGCAGCGTGTAGCTGCCATCGGCGCGGCGCACCGCACGCAGGCCGGTGCCCTGCAGCAGTGTGCTGAAGCCTGCATCCACGCCCGCGGCCGGATCGACCGGCGGCGCGGTGCGGCCCTGGGTCAGCGCCGGATCGAAGGACAGGGCAACGCCATGCTGGGCGGCAAAGGCGCTCAGCGCACTGCCCAGCGATGCCGTGGCCGGCGCGTTGGCGGGCTGCCCGGCGGGTGCGGTCTGGGCGAAGGCGGGCGTGGCAGCCAGGGCGATGGCCAGCAGGCTGTAACGGAAGCGGGTCGGGATCACAGGCATGGAGGGAGCCAGCAGAAGAAGGATTCACTTCCGCTGCCACGCAGGATCGAAAAAAGTGTCACCGCGGCGTGGCGGCCGCGCGCACGCGCACCGTCAGGCCCTGATCGATGCGCAGCGGATAGGTGGCGGCCAGCATTGACAGGCTGCGCGGCAGGTCGTCCAGCGGGAACGCGCCGGACACCGGCAAGGCCGCCACATCGTCATCCACCCGCAGCCAGCGGCGGTGGTAGCGGCCCAGTTCCTGCAGCAGCGCCCGCAGCGGCAGGCTGTCGGCCACCAGCATGCCGTGCAGCCAGGCGTCACTGCCGGGCGCAGCGGGCTGCGGTGCGGCAGGATGGGCATCCCCCCAGCGCAGCTGCTGGCCGGCGGCAACGCGCTGGCTGGCACCGGCGGCGGTGGTCACCTGCACCGCGCCTTCCTGCACCACCAGCAGGGTGGCATCGTCGAACAGGCGCACGTTGAAGCGGGTGCCCAGCGCCTGCAGCATTCCCTGCGCGGTGGCGACGCGGAACGGCCGCGCGGGGCGCTGTGGATCGGGTGCGGTGTCGATATGGATCTCGCCGCGGCGCAGCCGCAGCAGGCGCTGCTGGCCGTCGAAGGCGATATCGACGGCGCTGGCCGTGGCCAGGTGCAGCACGCTGCCGTCGTCCAGCACGCGGCGCAGGCGTTCGCCCACGGCGGTGCGCACGCTGGCATCCCAGGCGGCTTCGTCATACAGCCGCCAGGCCAACCAACCGCCCAGCGGCGCCACCAGCAGCGCGGCCACGCTGCGCAACACCGCGCGACGGCCAGCCGAAGCCGGGCGCTGGAGGGCCTCGTGGGCCAGCGTGGCCGGTACCTGTGCGCTGAGCGCCAGCAGGCGTTCGGCACGTTGCCAGGCGCGTGCATGCTCGGGGGCGGCATCGTGCCAGCGCTGCCATTGCGCGCGCTGTGCCGGGCTGCCGTCGTCGTGCAGGCGCATCAGCCAGTCGGCCGCCTGTTCCAGCACCCGTGGCGACAGTGCGGCGCCGTCGCCCGGCTCAGGGCGCATGCGCCAGGCAGCCCAGCAGGGCCCGCTTCATATGGCGCTTCACCGTGGACAGCGACAGTCCGAGGCGTTCGGCAATGGCGTCGTAGCGCAGGCCGTCGAACTGGGCCAGCACGAACACCCGCCGCGCCATCGCCGGCAGGCCGTCCAGCATGGCGTCGATCTGCTGCAGCGCTTCGCGCACCAGCGCCTGTTCCTCCAGCGAGGGCAGGGCGGGTTCGGGGAACTGTGCCAGGTATTCCAGATAGGCGCGCTCCAGCGACTGCCGGCGGAACCAGTTGGCGGCCAGCCCGCGCGCAACCGTGGTGAGGAAGGCACGCGGTTCGCGCAGTGCGGCCAGATCGCGATCCAGCAGCAGGCGCCCGAACGTATCCTGGGCCAGATCATCGGCCACATCGCGGTTGCCCACGCGCCCGCTCAGCCAGCCGCGCAGCCACCGGTGGTGGTCGCGGTACAGCGTGGCCAGGTGCGGGTGGGAAGCGTGCATGCGTAGGGCGCCGATGCGCACGGATCGAAATGAGAATGATTCGCAAGTATGGCATCGGCAGGCCGGCCGTGCCAGTCCTTGCCCGCCGATTGCGCCGGATCAACGCGGTGCCCACGGGCGCCGGCGCATGCTTGCCACAGCCTGACCGATCCCCGGGTGCAGTCGCAGCCGCCCTTGAAACGCGGTGGCGCAACCGCATCTTCCCTGCATCGCCGGCGCGGGCCGGCTCTGTAACCGATGAGGATTCGCAATGCGGATGGACAAGCTCACCTCGCGTTTCCAGCAGGCGCTGGCAGACGCACAGTCGCTGGCCGTGGGCCGCGACAACAGCATCATCGAACCGGTTCACCTGTTCAGCGCGCTGCTGGAGCAGCAGGGCGGCAGCACGCGGCCGTTGCTGGCCCAGGCCGGTGTGAACGTGCCGGTGCTGCGCGAGCGCCTGGCCGAGGCGCTGGATGCACTGCCGAAGGTATCCGGGCAGGCCGGCAACGTGTCGCTGGGCAATGACCTGGGGCGCCTGCTGAACCACACCGACAAGCTGGCCCAGCAGAATGGCGATGCCTTCATTGCCAGCGAATGGTTCGTGCTGGCCGCGCTGGAAGACGGTGGCACGCTTGGCATGGCGCTGCGCGCCGCCGGCGCCGACAAGACCCGCCTGCAGGCGGCCATCGACAAGCTGCGTGGTGGCGAGAACGTGCAGTCGGAAAATGCCGAAGAGCAGCGCCAGGCGCTGGAGAAGTACACCATCGACCTGACCGCGCGCGCCGAGAGCGGCAAGCTGGACCCGGTGATCGGCCGCGATGAAGAAATCCGCCGTACCATCCAGGTGCTGCAGCGCCGGACCAAGAACAACCCGGTGTTGATCGGCGAACCCGGCGTGGGCAAGACCGCGATCGTCGAAGGCCTGGCCCAGCGCATCGTCAACGACGAAGTGCCCGAAGGCCTGCGCGGCAAGCGCGTGCTGTCGCTGGACATGGGCGCGCTGATTGCCGGCGCCAAGTTCCGCGGCGAGTTCGAGGAGCGCCTGAAGGGCGTGCTGAACGACCTGGCCAAGAGCGAAGGGCAGATCATTCTGTTCATCGACGAACTGCACACCATGGTCGGCGCCGGCAAGGCCGACGGTGCGATGGATGCCGGCAACATGCTGAAGCCGGCGCTGGCGCGTGGCGAACTGCATTGCGTGGGTGCCACCACGCTGGACGAGTACCGCAAGTACATCGAGAAGGATGCCGCGCTGGAGCGCCGTTTCCAGAAGGTGTTCGTGGGCGAGCCGACGGTGGAGGACACCATCGCGATCCTGCGAGGCCTGAAGGAAAAGTACGCCGTGCACCATGGCGTGGAAATCACCGACCCGGCCATCGTCGCCGCGGCCACCTTGTCCAACCGCTACATCACCGACCGCCAGTTGCCCGACAAGGCCATCGACCTGATGGACGAGGCTGCCTCGCGCCTGCGCATGGAGATCGACTCCAAGCCGGAAGAACTGGATCGCCTGGAGCGCCGCTTGATCCAGCTGAAGATCCAGCGCGAGATGCTGAAGAAGGAAAAGGACGATGCGTCGCGGCAGCGCCTGGCCGATCTGGAAAATGACATTGATGGCCTGGAGCGCGAGTTCTCCGATCTGAACGAAATCTGGAAGTCGGAGAAGGCCGCCCTGCAGGGGGCGACCAAGATCAAGGAACAGCTGGAGCAGGCCAAGCTGGACCTGGAAGCTGCCCAGCGCCGCCAGGATTTCGCGCGCATGAGCGAGATCCAGTACGGCCTGCTGCCGCAGCTGGAAAAGCAGCTGGCCGCTGCCCAGGAAGCGGAGAGCAACGACTTCAAGCTGGTGCAGGACCGGGTGACCGACGAGGAAATCGCCGAGGTGGTTTCGCGCTGGACCGGCATTCCGGTGAACAAGATGCTGGAAGGCGAGCGCGACAAGCTGCTGCGTATGGAAGAGGTGCTGCACAACCGCGTGGTCGGCCAGGAAGAAGCGATCAAGGTCGTTTCCGATGCCGTGCGCCGCTCGCGTGCCGGGCTGTCCGACCCGAACCGGCCGGCAGGCTCGTTCCTGTTCCTGGGCCCGACCGGCGTGGGCAAGACCGAGCTGTGCAAGTCGCTGGCCGAGTTCCTGTTCGACAGTGCCGACGCGATGATCCGCATCGACATGAGCGAGTTCATGGAAAAGCACAGCGTGGCGCGGCTGATCGGTGCGCCCCCGGGCTACGTGGGCTATGAAGAGGGTGGCTATCTGACCGAGGCCGTGCGCCGCCGGCCGTACTCGCTGATCCTGCTGGACGAGGTGGAGAAGGCACACACCGATGTCTTCAACATCCTGCTGCAGGTGCTGGACGATGGCCGCCTGACCGACGGCCAGGGCCGCACCGTGGACTTCCGCAACACCGTCATCGTGATGACCTCGAACCTGGGTTCGCACCAGATCCAGGACATGAGCGGCGACGACAGCCCGGAGGCCTACACGCAGATGAAGGCGGCGGTAATGGGCGTGGTGCAGGCGCACTTCCGTCCGGAGTTCATCAACCGCCTGGACGACATCGTGGTGTTCCACCCGCTGGACAAGCAGCAGATCAAGCAGATCGCGCGCATCCAGATGCGTGGCCTGGAAAAGCGCCTGGCCGAGCGGGGGCTGAAGCTGGTGGTGTCCGATGCGGCGTTCGACCTGCTGGGCAACGTGGGCTTCGACCCGGTGTATGGTGCGCGGCCGTTGAAGCGTGCCATCCAGTCGCAGCTGGAGAATCCGCTGGCGCAGAAGATCCTGTCCGGTGCGTTCGCCAACGGCGATACCATCGAGGTTGGCAACGATGGCGGCCAGCTGGTGTTTGCCAAGGCCTGATGCAGTCGTGTGCGTCCCCGCCTACGGGCGGGGGCGTACCGGGCGGTAGCGCCCGTTATCGCCGACACCGCTGCCGCGGGTGTCTACGTTGGCGCAGAGTTGTTCTTTGCCACACAGCACCACGTCGGCGCGGTTGTAGGCGCGCAGCAGCTGGGCCTCGACCTGGTTGCGCTTGATCTCTGTCGTGTAGCGATCGCCCAGCCACACCGTTCCGGCCAACAAGGTGGTGCCGCTGGCCAAGGCGATGGTCACACTTTTCCACAGCACACCGCGCGAGGTGAGTTGCAGGCGCTTCACTTCTGCCGCCAGCGCGTCGGTGCTGCGGCCAAGATGCTCTGCTGAGGCGGTCAGTTGCTGCTCGTAAGCGTCCACGGGGGCGAGCAGGGCGTGCTTGACGGCGGCGCTGCCCTCGCGGGTCAATCCAGCAATGGCGTTGTCCGCGCTGCGGCGGAATTGCTGTGGCAACGACTGCGTGAGGCCGTTCAGTGCAGCCGAAAGATGTGACTGCTGCTGGGCCATTTCCGTGCAGATGTGCTGATAGCGTTCCATCAGCACGGCGGTCTTGCTGATCAGATCCTCAAGTTCGCGCTCATCCATGGTCCTGTCTCCCCTGCATCAGCGACGCATGGCGGCCGCCTGCGTTTCCTGTTGCAGGCTGTGCTGGCGCGCCTGTTCCTGGGCGTGCTCGCGCGCCGCGTCTTCTGCGTTCACCTGATTGCGCGCCTGCTGGTTCAGCGCCTGGCCGGCCTCACCGGTAGACATCTGCTGGTTGAGGATCTTGAAACGCTCGGGGTCTGCGTTGAGCAGCTGGTCCAGGCGTTGGCCCAAGGGCGATGCCGTCTGGAACTCGGGACGCTCGCGTTGCGGACCGCCGTGGGAGCCGGGCGCATTGCGGCGTTCGGCAGGGTTGAAAGGAT
Source organism: Stenotrophomonas sp. B1-1 (assembly GCF_010894375.1). Lineage (NCBI taxonomy): Bacteria > Pseudomonadati > Pseudomonadota > Gammaproteobacteria > Lysobacterales > Lysobacteraceae > Stenotrophomonas > Stenotrophomonas sp. B1-1. The sequence goes on from NZ_JAAIUZ010000011.1 coordinate 97,865, forward strand.
GCGCGGCGCGCTTTGCCGCCTCGGCCTGGCGCTCGGCGTAGGCGCCGGGTTCATCCGGGCCACGGAGCGTGTGCACGGCGTCCAGCACCAGGCCGGGTCCGCCACGTCCGATCACCGTCGCGGTCGCGCGCATCTGATGGATGCTTGTGCGATAGGCGTCGACTCTTCGCTGATCCTCAGGATCTGTGATTCGTGCTGACGGGTCATCCAGTACTGATTTGATTTCGACGCCGTCTTCGACCCGATCGACAAAGTGCTTCATCCGGTGCGAATCGGACAGCGCGATGGCAGGCAGCGGAGCTCGGGTTGCGGCGGAGAGTACTCCAGGCAGGCGGGAAGCGAGCGCTGCGCCGCGCAGGGTGGCCAGTTCGCCCGGCAAGGCATACATCTCGACGCTGCCGTAGTGCTTGCCGGCCGCGCTGACGAAGTCGCCGGCCGTGACATGGTTGACGAAGGTCGCCGCATGCGCCGGCTGGCCGCTGGGAATGCGATAGCCCAGGCTGGCCGCGCCATACGGGTTGAATGCCTCGCCGGGAAGATTATGGTGATGGCCGGTGACCTGCGCCATGCCGCCACCGAGCGAGTGGCCAGTGACGGAAAGCTGGGTGCCATCGCGCTCGGCCATGACCTTGGCCTGTCGGGTCAACTCCAATGCGTCCTTGAGCTGCGCATTGAAGCGCGTGGTGACCATGCCGAGGTCGACGATGCCATCCTTCAGCAGCTCGCGGTCGAATTCGGTGCCGCGGTGGGCTACGACGTAGTCGCCTGTACCGACGTTTCTGTAGATGGTTCCCTGATAGCCTCTAGGTGTGTCCATATGTTTTACAGGCACGAATTCCTGAGCGCCAATGTGGATGCGCTCAAACTCTCCCCTTCCGTCCAGCTTGGGTGTTTCGTAGGCTGCATTGGCCAAGCCAGCATGGACTCTTGAGTTCATTTTTCATCCCGCCATGTGGTGATGGAAATGCTGTATGAGAAGAATTGACCGCGGTCCGACACCGGAATGGTTTCTTCGAATCTGGCTTCGGAGAAATCAGTCGCTGGATAGATCTCGCCGTCATCAAGTAGGGGCCTGACTTCCTTTCGGCTATAGCGGGTGGCAGTTCGCTTCTGCGGTGTTGTGCTTATAGGGAAGTAGGTGAACTGCTTGGTGCTTCGTGTCTTGAGGCTCGCGCTCACGTACTGGACGTCCCACGAGCAGATTCCGCGGCCAAAGTAGTCCTTGCTAGCCAGCCCATCGCGAAAGTAGGTTCCGACGTACCTATCGGCAGCGGTTTTCTTCAAGGGTATTTCGACAAGATGCTTTTCGATTCCGTAGCTGACGCCTTCGAAATTTTCGATGGGGGGTAGACAGCCGCTATCGGCGATCTGGTAGCCAACCGCTGCGCCTGACAGGAACATGTCCTCCGGCGCGTCATGCGTAGTAACCACCACCTCATACGCCTCTTTCGGCGAAGGATTTGCTTCATACGGTGGCGGCGTACGTTCCTTGCTCGCGCATGCGCCGAGCAGCATCAGCAGGCTCAATAGCAGCAGGCGCCCAAATGAAACCCGGCGCGTGCCGTCGGGGTGATCTTCGAACTCATCCATGCGACGCTCCATCACCGGGGGGGTGTCTCAACGATACGGCTGCGCAGGTGCACACTTCCGTTCTGCGTGCCGGCTGTGCCTGTTATGTGGCATTGATCTCAGTTCCATCGCAGGAATTCACGGGCTGCTGGACCATGGCCCTGCCGATTGCGTCACCCGCTGCTGCTGGCCTGCCGAAACGCGTAATGCTATGGATGCCACTGGCCCCCGCCGGTCACTCGGTTTCCAACCCACTGGAGAAGGAGTTCCACCCATGACATCCCGACTTGCCCGGTTGCGTCTCACCCTCGGCGCACTTCTGGCGCCCGCAGTGGCGCTGGCGGCCAACACGGAACAGGTCCGCCTGCCGGCCATGCCCGGTTACGCACAGGCCCACCAGGACACCGATCCGCAGGGCAACCGCCTGGTCGAATACGTCCCGCAGGGCCAGACCGTGCAGGACTGGACCGACATGGTCACCGTGAACACCGCCCCCCACGCCGCCAACGCCACCCCGCGCGAGTTCCTGGGCATCATCGAAGCCGGCTGGAAGCTGGCCTGCCCCGATGCGCAGGCCAACTGGGTGGGCGAGGGCGAGGAGGAGGGCCGCCCCTTCGCGGTGCTGATGCTCGGTTGCCCGCGCAACCCCGGCACCGGCAAGCCGGAGTTCACCTGGATCAAGGGCATCCAGGGGCTGCAGGGTTTCCACACCGTGCAGAAGGCATTCCGGTCCGAACCCGAACCGAAGGATGTGGTGACCTGGATGGGCTGGTTGCGCGACGTCGCCCTGTGCGGCAATGGCCAGGCCCCCGCCTGCGCGCCCGAGGCGCGCTGATAGCCAGCGGTACGGGCGTTATCACCATGCGCTCTCAGGAAGGTGCGCGCGCTGCCCTATGGTGACGGTTTCCCGCCTGGAGGGTGTGCAATGAGCGATCCGCAGTGGCAACTGGAAACCCTGGCCGTGCACGGCGGCTACCGACCCGACCCGACCACGCGGGCAGTGGCGGTGCCGATCTACCAGACCGTGGCCTATGCCTTCGATGACACCCAGCACGGCGCGGACCTGTTCGACCTGAAGGTGCCGGGCAACATCTACACGCGCATCATGAACCCGACCACCGATGTGCTGGAGCAGCGTCTGGCCGCGCTGGAAGGCGGCATCGGGGCGCTGGCCCTGGCGTCCGGGCAGGCCGCCATCACCTATGCCATCCAGACCATCGCCGAGGCCGGGGACAACATCGTGGCGGCCAGTGCGCTGTACGGCGGCAGCCTGAACCTGCTGGCGCACACGCTGCCGCAGTACGGCATCCAGGCGCGGTTCGCCGACCCGGCCGATCCGGCCGCGTTCGCTGCACTCATCGATGCGCGCACCAAGGCGGTGTTCGTTGAATCCATCGGCAACCCGCGCGGCAATGTCACCGACATCGCGGCCATTGCCGAGGTGGCACGCGCCGCCGGCGTGCCGCTGATCGTGGACAACACCGTGGCCACACCCTTCCTGTTGCGCCCGTTCGAGCACGGTGCCGACATCGTGGTGCATTCGCTGACCAAGTACCTGGGCGGCCACGGCAACAGCCTGGGCGGGGCGATCATCGATTCGGGGCGTTTCGACTGGGCCGCGCATGCGCAGCGCTTTCCACGGCTGAACCAGCCCGACCCCAGCTACCACGGCGTGGTGTACACCGAAGCGCTCGGGCCGGCCGCCTACATCGGCCGTGCGCGGGTGGTACCGCTGCGCAACACCGGCGCCGCGCTGTCACCGTTCAATGCCTTCCTGATCCTGCAGGGCATTGAAACACTGGCACTGCGCATGGAGCGGATCAACGCCAACGCGCTGGCCGTGGCGAAGTTCCTGAAGGCCCACGCCAAGGTGGCCTGGGTGCGCTATGCCGGCCTGCCTGACGACTCCGAACACGCCGCCGCGCAGCGCTATCTGGGCGGGCACGGTTCCGGCGTCCTGACCTTCGGCCTGCCGGGCGGTCGCGCGGCAGGGGCGCGCTTCCTGGATGCGTTGAAGCTGTTCACCCGGCTGGTGAACCTGGGCGATGCCAAGTCGCTGGCCACCCACCCGGCCTCGACCACCCATCGTCAGCTGGATGCTGCAGAACTGGCCCGGGCCGGCGTGAGCGAGGATACGGTACGGCTGTCGATCGGCATCGAGCACATCGGCGATCTGCAGGCCGATCTGCAGCAGGCGCTGGACAGCGCCTGATAGCCGCACGCTTGGTCGTCATCGCCGAAGGCGATCACCACCGGCCGCGCGATGCGTTACGGTGGAACTGCCTCTCCAAGGCGTGGCAAACATGGCAATGCAGATCCCCGGCGGGTGCGGGCCCGCCGGGGATTTCTTGTTTCTGGGGTCAGATCCGTTTTCCGCAGGAGAACGGATCTGACCCCATGCGCCACCGTGTCGACCAAGGTCGACACCTACCCACGCCCGTTACACCACCGGAATGCTGTTCTGCCCCAGGTTCCGGTACGGCGGGGTGGACATGATCATTTCCGCCAGCGAATAGGCCAGCTCGCGCTCGGCCATCACCGTGCCGTCGGCGCCGTGTTCCAGCAGATGCTTCACTTCGGCATCGCTGTGCGCGCGTGCCAGCAGGGTCAGGTCGGGATTGATGGCGCGCAGCTTGGCCAGCGCTTCACCGGCTTCCAGCGGCTGTGGAATGGCCAGCACCGCGATCTTGGCGCGCTCGGGATGGGCCTCGGCCAGCACCCGGTCGGCGGCCGCACTGCCGCGGATGGCGGCCAGGCCCTTGGCATGGGCCTGCTCGACATGTTCCTTGTTGTCGTCGATCACCAGCACCGGCACGCCGCGGTCGCGCAGCACCTGGGCCAGCTCGCTGCCCACCCGGCCATAGCCGATCACGATGGCGTGGTCATGCAGATCGCGCGAAGGGCCGGTGGCCTCTTCCGGTTCCGGCGCCTGCGGCAGCTGCTCCTGCTTGGCCTGCCAGCGGTCCAGCAGGCCGAACACCAGCGGATTCAGCATGATCGACACCAGCGCACCGGCCAGCACCAGCGACTGGCCTTCCTTGGGCAGGATCTGCAGCGCCACGCCCAAGCCGGCGATGATGAAGGCGAACTCGCCGATCTGCGCCAGGCTGGCCGAGATCGTCAGCGCGGTGCTGGTGGGGTGGCCGAAGGCGCGCACGATGAAGAACGCAGCCGCCGACTTGCCGAACATGATGATCGCCACCGTAGCCAGCACCTGCCAGGGGTGCTGCACGATGATGTTGGGGTCGAACAGCATGCCCACCGAGACGAAGAACAGCACCGCGAAGGCGTCGCGCAGCGGCAGCGAATCGTGCGCCGCCTTGTGGCTGAGCTCCGATTCGTTCAACAGCATGCCGGCGAAGAAGGCGCCCAGCGCGAAGGACACACCGAACAGCATGGCCGAGCCGAACGCCACGCCCAGCGCGATGGCCAGCACCGACAGGGTGAACAGTTCGCGCGAACCGGTGCCGGCAATGCGTTCCAGGATCCACGGAATGACCCGGCGGCCGACCACCAGCATCACCGCCACGAACAGGCCCAGCTGCACGAACGTCCAGCCGATATCGGCCAGCACGCTGCCCAGGGTGTGGGTTTCCTTGGCGGCATCGGGGCCGAACACACCGGCCAGCACCGGCATCATCACCAGTGCCAGCACACAGGCCAGGTCTTCCACGATCAGCCAGCCGACGGCGATCTTGCCGCGCATGGTTTCCAGCAGGCGCCGCTCTTCCATGGCCCGCAGCAGCACCACGGTACTGGCGGTGGCCAGCGAGAAACCGAAGATGACCCCGTGCAGCGCCGGCCAGCCCATCAACCAGGCCACGCCCCAGCCGAGCAGGGTGGCCACGGCGATCTGGCCGATGGCGCCCGGAATGGCGATGGCCTTGACCGCCATCAGGTCCTTCAGGGAAAAGTGCAGGCCGACGCCGAACATCAGCAGCATCACGCCCAGCTCGGCCAGCTGGTTGGCCAGGGCCTGGTCGGCCACGAAGCCGGGGGTGAACGGGCCGACGCAGATGCCAGCGACCAGATAGCCGACCAGAGGCGACAAGCGCAGCTTGTTGGCCAGGGCACCGAAGATGAAGGCGAGCCCCAGGCCAACGGCCACGATGTTGATCAGGTCGGTGTCATGGTGCATCGGCACTCGCAGGTAATCGGGGGATGCCCCGATTTTCACCGATGCGGCCACATACGGCAAACCGAAAATGCGAACGGGGTCAGCACCGCCGGGCGTGGCCCGGCGCTACCGATACCGCTTACCAGTTGTACTTGATGCGGCCGTACACATACGCGCCGTTGAAGCCGAACGGCGAGTAGTTGCTGTAGGGCAGCATGCCGAAGGTCGAGTTCTGCAGGTCTTCGGTGCGGTCCGGGTACTCGTCCAGCAGATTGTCCGCGCCCAGGGTCAGGGTCCAGTTGCTGCTCGGCTTGTAGCTCACCGAAGCGTCCAGCACCCACTTGTCGCCGTAGGTCTGGTCACGCAGGGCGGTGGCGGAGTTGCGCACGGTGAATTCGCCGTAGCGGGTGGCCGCCAGGCCCAGTTCCCAGTGGTCCGAACGCCAGGTGCCGCTGACAATGGTCTTGTCGCGCGGGTAGCTGTCTTCGATGCGGCCGATCTCATCACGGCCGATCAGCGACTGGGTCAGGCCCAGCGTGCTGAACACTGCCGGGGTGCCGCCCACGCGGCGCACTTCGGTGTCGTTGTAGCTGTAGGCGGCGGTCAGCTCCAGGCTGCTGGCGCTGAACGGCACGGTGTAGCTGGACACGAAGTCGACGCCGCGGGTGCGGGTATCCAGGCCGTTGGTGAAGTACGAGAACGCGGTGACCTGCGGCAGCCCCAGACCGGCCAGCAGGTTGCTGGTGGCGGTGTTGGTGGTGATGCTGGAGGACAGCGCGATGCGGTCATCGATGTCGATCTGGTACGCATCCACGGTCACGTACAGGCGGTCCACCGGCTGCAGCACCAGGCCCACGCTGTAGCTGGTGGAGGTTTCAGCCTTCAGCGGCGAAGCGCCCAGTGCCTGTGCGGCGGTGCTGGTGGTCGGGAAGGTGCCGCGTTCGACGAACACGCCGTTGGTGAACTGGCTGGTGACCGCCTGGTAGCCCTGCTGGGCCAGCGACGGTGCGCGGAAGCCGCTGGAGGCGGTGGCGCGCAGTGCGACCTTGTCGGTGAAGGCGTAGCGCGCCGACAGCTTGCCCGAGAAACGATCACCGAAGTCCGAATAGTCTTCATAGCGACCGGTGATGCCGGTCGAGAACTTGTCGGTCAGGTCCGCTTCCAGGCCGGCGTAGACCGCGTAGTTGTGGCGGTCGGCATGCACTTCATTGGTAGGGGTGAAGCCGCCGAAGCCCTGCGCGCCGCTGCCGGTGTAGGAGTTCAGTTCGCCCGGGTTCTGGTCCCACTTCTCCTTGCGGTATTCACCGCCGAAGGACAGGGTGACCGGATAGGCCAGGCCCCAGTCCAGCGACTTGGTGATATCGGCATTGAACACGTCCTGCTGGTACTTCAGCGTGCCGTCGTAGAACGAGCGCGGGCTGGTCGCACCGAGGCTGTAGTTGATGCTGTTGCGGGTGTGGAAATCCAGGGTGTTCTCGCCGTGGTTCAGGCTCAGGTCCCAGGTCCAACCGCTGTCGGTGTTGCCCTTGACCCCGGCCACCACCGAACGGTCCTTGGAATACTGGTTGATCTCCGGCACGAAGCCGTCCGGGTAGACCTGGGCCAGCAACGCGGTCTGGCCGTTGTGGTTGCGCGAGCGGTAGAACGCGAACGAGGTGATGTCGCGGTTGCTGAGGATCGCGTTGGCGTAGCCGGTGATGTGGTCGCTGAAGTCGAAGCTGGCGTTGGCCGACACGGCGGTGGCGTCCACCTTCGGGTCGCCCACCACGAAGGTGGTCTGGCCGATGGACGGGTAGTTGCCGGTGTTCGGGGTGGTGCCGCGGTACGGGCCGGCGCGGTTGCTTTCATCCTGCTGGCTGATCTGGCCGGCCACGTGCACGCGGCCACGGCCGCCGCCGAATTCCAGGCCGGTATCGCCGGAGAGCTGGTACTTGTTGCCGTCACCGGCCGAGTACTGGCCGTAATCGACGGCCAGGCTGCCGCCACTGCCGCTGCCCTTCAGCACGATGTTGATGACGCCGGCGATGGCGTCCGAGCCGTACTGCGCCGAGGCGCCGTCGCGCAGCACTTCCACGCGCTCGATGGCGGCGATCGGGATGGCGTTGATGTCCACCGCCGAGGAACCACGGCCAATGGTGCCGTTCACATTGATCATGGCCGAGGTGTGGCGGCGCTTGCCGTTCACCAGCACCAGCACCTGGTCCGGCGACAGGCCGCGCAGCTGCGCCGGGCGCACGCCGCTGGTGCCGTCGGTCAGGGCCGGGCGGGGGAAGTTCAGCGAGGGCAGGGCGCGCGACAGCGCCGTGGCCAGTTCACCGCTGCCGGTGGACTGCAGGATTTCCGGGGTGATGATGTCGATGGGCGACTGCGATTCGGCCACGGTGCGGTCGGCCACGCGGGTACCGGTGACGATCACCGTGTCCAGGGTGTTGGCGGCGGTGCCGATCTGCTGGGCCAGGGCGGCGAACGAGGAACCACCGAGGGCGACAGCGACGGCGGCGGCGATCAGGCTGGTCTTGCGGGTCATCGGGAGGGGGCTCCGGTTGGCGGGGGCGGGCACCGGAATCGACATCACAGGGTGAGGCGGACGACGGTTGTTGCGGTGCGCAATGCAGGAATTAACGGGATATTCAGTGCCTGTCAAATGGTGGTAACAGGAAAAAATGTTGCCGTGGCAACCATTTAGCTGTGACAGGCAGTGAAGCGGGGGGAGGGGCCGGGGGCTGCGCGGGGCCGACGCGGGAGAGAGTTGGCCTGCCACCGCGCATCCCGGGGCGCGTCAAGTATTCGTTAACGCTAGAATTGCGTCGCAGGAACAGTGCTCACCAGCACATTCCATTCGGTTATATGGACGCCTTCCCCCATGATTTCGCTTCGTAATTTCGCCTTGCGCCGCGGCGAGCGGCTGCTGTTGTCCAACGTCGACCTGACCCTGCACGCCGGTTACCGGGTGGGCGTGGTTGGCCGTAACGGGGCCGGCAAGTCCAGCCTGTTCGCTGCAGTGAAGGGCGAACTGGAAGCCGACAAGGGCGATGTGGACCTGCCCGGCAAGGTGCGCATCGCCAGCGTGGCCCAGGAAACCCCGTCGCTGCCCGACCCGGCACTGAGCTTCGTGCTGGGTGGCGATACCGAAGTGGCCGCGGTGCTGGCGGCCGAGGCCGATGCCACCGCCCGCGAAGACTGGGAAGCGGTGGCCGAAGCGCATACGCGCATGGCTGAGCTGAACGCCTACGACGCCGAAGCGCGTGCCGGCAAGCTGCTGCACGGCCTGGGCTTCCCGGCCGAGACCCACCACCGCGCAGTGTCCTCGTTCTCCGGCGGCTGGCGCGTGCGCCTGAACCTGGCCCGCGCGCTGATGATGCCCAGCGACCTGCTGCTGCTGGACGAACCGACCAACCACCTCGATCTGGACGCGGTGTACTGGCTGGAACAGTGGCTGCTGAAGTACCCGGGCACCCTGCTGCTGATTTCGCACGACCGCGAGTTCCTGGACAACGTGGCCACCCACACCCTGCACCTGCACGGTGGCGGGGCCAAGCTGTACCCCGGTGGCTATACCGACTTCGAGCGCCAGCGCGCCGAACAGCTGCGCCAGCAGCAGATCGCGCACGAGAAGGAACAGGCCGAGCGCGCCCACCTGCAGAGCTTCATCGACCGCTTCAAGGCGCAGGCCAGCAAGGCTGCGCAGGCGCAGAGCCGCATGAAGCGACTGGCCAAGCTGGCCGGTACCGAAGCGGTGCGTGCCGAGCGCGAATTCCGCATCGAATTCGCACCGCCGGCCAAGCTGCCGTTCTCGCTGATCCGCCTGAACCACGTCGAGGCCGGTTATGGCAGCGACGCGGTGATCCTGAACAACGTGGGCTTCGGCCTGGAAGCGGGCCAGCGCATTGGCCTGCTGGGTCCCAACGGCGCCGGTAAGACCACCCTGGTGAAGACCCTGGTGGGCGAACTGAAGCCGATTGCCGGCGAGCGCTCGGCGCACCCGGACCTGCGCATCGGCTACTTCGCCCAGCACACGGTCGAATCGCTGCACGAAGGGCAGTCGCCCATCGAGCATTTCCGCGAGATCGCCCCGGATGCGCCGAACCAGGCCTTCCGCGATTTCCTGGGCAAGTGGAATTTCCCCGGTGACCGCGCATTCGAGCCGGTGGACGGTTTTTCCGGTGGCGAGCGCGCGCGCCTGGCGCTGGCCCTGATCGCCTGGCAGCAGCCGAACGTGCTGCTGCTGGACGAACCGACCAACCACCTGGATCTGGAAATGCGCGAGGCGCTGGCCGAAGCGCTGGCCACCTTCGAGGGCGCCATCGTGATGGTGTCGCATGACCGCCATCTGATCGGCCTGGTCTGCGATACCTACTGGCGCGTGGCCGACGGTGTGGTCGAGCCGTTCGATGGCGACCTGGACGCCTACGCCGCCTGGCTGCGCACCCGTCCGCAGGCGCAGGGCACCAAGGCGCGCATGGAGCAGGTGGAAGAGCCGGTGGTGGTCAAGACCGCACCGGTGGCGCAGGTGGTGCAGAAGAAGCCAGCCAACCCGCACAAGCTGGCCAGCGCCGAAGCCAAGGTGGCCGAGCTGGAAGCCAGCCTGGCCGAGCTGGACCGCCAGCTGGCCGACCCGGCCAACTACGCCGATGCCACCCGCATGGCCGTGCTGGGGCGCGAGCGCGAGACTGCTGCCGCGCAGCTGGAAAAAGCCGAAGCGGCGTGGATGGAATTGCTGGAATCCTGAGGGCATCCGCCGGGCACGGCCCGGCGGCTTTCCCCGATCCGCTGCGCTCGCCGGGCATGGCCCGGCGCTACCGAGGCACCGCGAACGCGGGTAACGCCGGGCCGTGCCCGGCGGCGTCAGCGGTGTTCGCGATCCATCGGCAGCGCCGGGCCGTGCCCGGCGGGATCACCCGCCCTGCGCCTGCAACCATTCGCGGAATCGCTTGGCCGGTTCGCGTTCGCTGCGCGAGCGCAGCCGGGTCAACCAATAGCGGCCCAGCTCCAGCGTGGTGGCGAACGGCTGCAGCAGGCGCCCTTCGGCCAGTTCGGCTTCGAACATGCGCAGCGGCAGCAGGGCCACGCCGGCGCCACCGGCCGCTGCGGCGGCCAGGGTCAGCGAAGAGTCGAACACCGGGCCTCTGGCCTCCACGCCGCTGGTGGCGGCCGCCTGCAGCCAGCGCGGCCATTCGTCGCTGCGGTACGAGCGCAGCAGGGGCACGGTACCGAGGTCACGCGGCTGCTTCAGCCGCCGCGCCAGCGCGGGCGCACACAGCGGCGCGAACGGCGCATCGAGGATCGCCGTGCAGGCCTGCCCCTGCCAGTCGCCCTCACCAAAGCGGATGGCCAGGTCCAGCCCTTCGCCGGCCAGATCGATCCGGTTGTTGTGGGTCTGCAGGCGCAGCTCGATATCCGGGTGCGCCGCCTCGAAGGCCGCCATGCGCGGCAGCAGCCAACCGGTGGCGAACGTGCCCACCACCCCGATCGTCAGCACTTCGCGCGCTGGTCCACCGGTGTAGCGGGCGATGCTGGCCGAGATGCGCTCGAACGCTTCATGCAGCACCGGGAACAATGCGGCGCCCTCGTCGGTGAGTGCCACGCCGCGTGGCAGGCGGTGGAACAGGCGGATGCCCAGCCGGTCTTCCAGCCCGCGGATCTGGTGGCTCAACGCGGCCTGGCTGACGCACAGCTCCAGCGCCGCACGGGTGAAGTTCTGGTGGCGGGCCGCGGCCTCGAAGGCGCGCAGGGCGTTGAGCGGCAGGGTGGGGTGCAGCATCGGGAGGTGTGAGGCAGGCTGATGGGTGCATCCTAGCGTGTTGACCGGTGCGGCCGTCAAAGGAAGGGTTGATTACGTTAGACATGAGTTCTACTCATGCCTGGCCCTGAAAATTCGCGTTGGTCGCGGGGCCGCCACGCTTTCAATAATCCGGGTTCGTTTCCCGGAGCCCGCCCATGCACGCCCGCCGTCGATTCCTGCAGCTCAGTGGTGCCGCCATCGCATCGTCCCTGCTTGCGCCTGCCTTGGCGCGGGCCGCCGTGCCTGCCCCTGCCGGCCCGGCCACGTCCGCCGCCATTGCCGGTGCGGTGGATTTCGCCGCGTTGGAGAAAGCCAGCGGCGGCCGCCTTGGCGTGACCGTGCTGGACACCGGCAGCGGCCGCCGCCTCGGCGGGCACCGCCAGGACGAGCGTTTCCCGATGTGCAGTACGTTCAAATCGATGCTGGTGGCCCACATCCTGAGCCTGGCCGACGCCGGTCGCCTTTCGCTGGACACCCGCGTGCCGATCGCCGAACAGGATCTGTTGTCCTACGCGCCAGTGGCCCGCCGCCACGTCGGCAAGGACCTGAGCGTGCGCGACCTGTGCCGCGGCACGCTGACCACCAGCGACAACACTGCCGCCAACCTGCTGCTGGGGGTGAACGGGGGGCCGGCGGCGCTGACCGCCTTCCTTCGTGCGCAGGGCGACCCGGTCACCCGCAATGATCGCTACGAGCCGGACATGAACCGTTTCGCGAAGGGCGACCCGCGCGACACCACCAGCCCGGCGGCGATGGCGGCCAGTCTGGCCCGGTTCGCGGTGGGTGCTGGCCTTCTGCCACCTTCGCGGCTGCAGTTCGCCGATTGGCTGGTCGACAACCAGACCGGCGATGCCTGCCTGCGCGCGGGCCTGGGCCCGCGCTGGCGGGTGGGTGACAAGACCGGCAGCAACGGCGAGGACACGCGCAACGACATCGCCGTGCTGTGGCCGCGTGCGGGCGGAACGCCGTGGGTCATCACCGCCTATCTGCAGGGGGCCCGCGTGGACGAGGCGCAGCGCGCTGCGGTGCTGGCGCGTGTAGGCGCCCTGGCCGATGCACTGATTGGCTGAAGTGCAAGGGCGCAGTGCGGGGTCGGAGCCGCTTCGGTAGGAAACGGATCCGACCCCTGTGCGTCAGCTGGCGGGTGTGTCGCTGCCTTCCACCGCGGCCAGGAAATCACGGCCCCAGCGATCCACGTCGTAGTACTCCACGATGCCCTGCAACTGGCGCAGGCGCGCGCTGGCCTCTTCTTCGGGCATGGACAGCGCCTGCAGCAGGCCGGCGGCCAGATCGGCCGGGTCGTGCGGATTGGTCAGCACCGCGCCCTTCAACTCGGCCGCCGCGCCGGCGAATTCGCTCAGCACCAGCACGCCGGGCGTGCCTTCAATGCCCTGGGTGGCGACGAATTCCTTGGCCACCAGGTTCAGGCCATCACGCAGCGGGGTGATCCACATCACCTGCGCGGCGGCGTAGTGCGCCACCACCTGTTCGAACGGCAGGGCCTGGGCGAAGAAGCGTACCGGGGTCCAGTCCAGCCGCGAGAAGCGGCCATTGATGCGGCCCACCGCCTGTTCGATCTGGTTCTGCAGCGTGCGGTAGACGGTCATCTCGCGCGCGGCGGGTACGCAGACCATCAGCAGGGTGACCTTGCCGCAGTGCTCTGGGTACTGTTCCAGTACGCGTTCGAAGGCTTCCAGCTTGGCCAGGGTGCCCTTGGTGTAGTCCAGCCGTTCCACCGACAGCACCAGCTTGCGTGCGCCGATCTCGCGGCGCAGCTTGAACAGGTCGTTGCGCACCTCGGCACGCGCCAGCAGGTTGCGGATGCGGCGCACGTCGGTACCGACCGGGTGCGCGCCCAGCGCCACATCGCGGTCGCCCACGCGCAGGCGGGTGGTCATGGTGTCCAGGCCCACCGCGCAGCCGTAGGTCAAGAAGCGCGGCGCGCAGCTTTCCCAGGCCAGGCGCTCGGCCGGCATGGCGCCACGCACCACGTCCACGAAGTTTTCCACCTGGCGCGGAATATGGAAGCCGATGTAATCGCAGCACAGCAGACTGCCGATGATCTCGCGCCGCCACGGCACCACGTTGAACACATCGGCGGAGGGGAAGTAGGTGTGGTGGAAGAAGGCGATCTTCAGATCCGGGCGCAGTTCGCGCAGCGCGGCCGGCACCATCCACAGGTTGTAGTCGTGGATCCACACCGTGGCGCCGTGCGCGGCTTCGTCGGCCACGGCCTCGGCGAAGCGGCGGTTCACCTTCAGGAACACCTGCCAATCGTCTTCGCGGAACCGCGCGCGTTCCCAGAACACGTGCAGCATCGGCCAGAACGCTTCCTTGGAAAACCGCTTGTAGAAGATGTCCACGTCCTGGCGGCTGAGCGGCACGCGGGTGGCGCGCAGGGTCGGGTAGTGCTGCGCGTCCACCTGCACATGGCGCTGGAACGGGCGGTGCTTGGGATCGTCGATGCCCCAGGCCACCCAGCTGCCACGCTGGCCACCTTCAAAGAAGCTCAGCAGCGAGGGGATGATGCCGTTGGGCGAGCGAGGCGGTCGCTGCACCAGCTTGCCGTCCTCGATGGCTTCATCGAAGGGCAGGCGGTGGTAGACCATCACCAGTTCGGCGCCCTGCGCGCGCGCGGCGGTCGGCGCATGCAGGTACGGGTCATCGGCGGCCAGCAGGCCGAAGTGTTCGATGGCTTCCACGATGCCGCCGCAGCCGGGTTCGTGGGCGTGGTAGGTGTTGGCCAGATCAGCGGTGGCCGCGGTCAGCGCCGGCTCCGATTCGCCCACGCAGACGCCGCGGAAACCGGCCTGGTACATGGACAGATCGTTCAAGGTATCGCCGGCCACCAGGATGCGCTCGCGCGGCAGTTCCAGCAGGCGCGCCAGCGCGGCCAGGGTGCGGCCCTTGTCGGTGTCCGGCGGCAGGATGTCCAGGTAGCGGTCGGCCGAATACAGCACGTCACAGCCCAGTTCCGCCGCGGTCTGCTGGATCTGCGCGCGCAACGGGGCCAGCGTGGCCGGATCGCAGAAATAGGAGCAGCGGCGTTCCTGCGGAACATCCTGGCGCTGCAGTGCGGTGAACGGCCGCATCGCTTCGGCCACCACCTGTTCGCCGGGCCAGTGTGCGTCGATCATCGACTGCAGCGGCTGCAACGGCTGCAGGGTGTGGCCGTGCACCACGGTGGCGCCCACGTCGCAGACGATGTAGTCGGGGCGGGGAATGGCCGGGTCGGACAGCAGCGGCATCACCGCTTCCAGGCCGCGCCCGGTAATGAACACCAGGGCGATGCCTGGGTGCTGGTCCACCAGCCGGTACAGGCGGTGGCGCTGGGCGGCGCTGCCGGCCAGGAAGGTGCCATCCAGGTCGGTGGCCAGGATCAGCTGTGGCCCGGTGGCCGTGCTGCTGGAAAGGAGGGGGTTCGGAATCAGGGTCGGGGACTCGACAGTCAATGCACTTCCTTCGTGGGTACGGTGGGAGATTCGGTTTCCGGCATCAGTTCCAGGGCCGCAGGCGTGGTCCGCAGCATGGGCCGGAACGGCGCCGGGTGGGTGCGCAGGCGTGCGTGGCGCAGCAGGCGCAGGGCGGTAAAGGCGGCCAGCGCGGTCAGCACGGCGGTGAAGTACAGCGGCAGGGCTGGCGCGCCGTAGCGCTGCATCAGCGCACCGGCCAGCGCCGGCCCGATGGCCGCGCCGATACCGTGCACCAGCAGCAGGCTGCTGCAGCCGGACAGCAGGTCCGGCGTGGGCAGGTAATCCAGCATGTGCGCCACGGCGAACGGATAGAGCGCGAACGCCAGGCCGCCATAGCAGAACACCAGCACGAACATCAGGTGCACCTGCTGCGACAGCGGCGGCAATGCGGCCAGCGCGGCCACGGCGGCGGCCAGCACGCTCAGGCACAGCAGGCCCAGTCGACGGTCATGGCCATCGCTGATCCGGCCCAGCGGCCATTGCAGCAACGCACCGCCGGCAATTGCCGCCAGCATGAACAGCGGTACCTGCCCATCACGCAGGCCGATCTGTTCGGCATACACCGGCAGCAGGCCCCAGAACGGCCCCATCGCCAGGCCGGACAGCGCGGCGGCGACGGTGGCCACCGGCGCCAGCGCGTACAGACGCTGCAGCGTCTGCCGCGGCACGCTGGGCACCTCCGGCTGCTTCAGGCGGGTGGCGGTAACCGGCAACATGGCCGCGCACACCAGCAGGGCGGTGAGCGAGAACATGGTGGCCGCACCGGTATCGCCGGCCAGCAGCAGCACCTGGCCCAGCGCCAGCGCCGACAGGTTCACCATCATGTAGACCGAAAACACCCGGCTGCGCCGCTGCGGGTCGGGTTCGGCGTTGAGCCAGCTTTCGATCACCGTGTACAGGCCCACCAGTGCCACGCCGGTTACCACGCGCAGCACGATCCAGCCGGCAGCGCTGATCCACAGCGGGTGCAGCAGCACGGCCATGGTGGCCAGCGCAGCGTGGAAGGCAAATGCCCGGCTGTGGCCGATGCGGCGGATCAAGGGCGGGGCGGTGAAGGTGCCGATGAAATAGCCGGCGAAGTAGGCCGACATCACCCAGCCCAGGGTGCCGGCGCTGAAGCCTTCCTGCCCGCCGCGAACGGCCAGCAGGGTGCCCAGCAGCCCGCTGCCGGTCAGCAGCAGCGCCACGCCCAGTAACAGGGCCGTCAGCCGCCACATGGGTGCGGCCTCGATGGAGAAGGTGGAGAAAACACCTGTCCCACCCTAACACACCCGCATTTCAGCCCCGTTCGATTTGCAGCGCGGCGCGGCCGCGCGCATGCTTCGCGCGTTCGTTCCACACGGAAGTCATGATGAGCCATGAACTGATCTACCTGCTGCTGATCTTCGCGCTGCTGGTCATACCGCGCGCGCTGCAGCGCTTCAGCCTGCCGGCACCGCTCACCTGCCTGCTGTTCGGCATCATCGCCATGCTGTGGCTGGGCGAGCGTTCGCATGATGCGGTGATCGGCCTGCTGGCGACGCTGGGGATTTCTTCACTGTTCCTGTTCGCCGGGCTGGAAGTGGATCTGGCCGCGCTGCGGCGTGGGCTGTGGCCGCTGCTGGCGCACCTGGTCATCCGCAGTGCAACGTTGTTCGGTGTGGGCTGGCTGGCGTGGCGTTATGCGGGCCTGCCGTGGCAGGCCGCGGGTCTGCTGGCGCTGGCCCTGCTCACCCCGTCCACCGGTTTCATCATGGATTCGCTGTCACGGCTGGGCTTGAGCGAAGACGAGCGGTTCTGGGTGACCAGCAAGGCCATTGCCGGTGAACTGTTGGCGCTGGCGGCGCTGTTCGTGGTGCTGCAGGCCGGCGATCCGTGGCACATGGCAATGTCCAGCAGCGCATTGCTGGCGATGATGGTCGGCCTGCCGCTGCTGTTCATCGCCCTGGGGCGCTGGGTGGCGCCGCATGCGCCCGGTTCGGAATTTTCATTGCTGGTGATGGTGGGCATGGTGGCGGCCTACATCACCTACCTGCTGGGCGTGTACTACCTGGTGGGCGCGTTCATCGCCGGCCTGGTCGCGCGCCTGCTGCACCAGCGCATGCCGCTGCTGGCTTCGCACGAGAACCTGCACGCGCTGCGCCTGTTCGCCTCGTTCTTCGTGCCGTTCTACTTCTTCAATGCCGGCACCAAGGTGCCCAGCGAAGCGCTGAGCTTCGAGGCGCTGGGGCTGGGCGTGGTGATCACCATGGTGGTGCTGCCGCTGCGCATTGCGGTGGTCTGGCTGCAGCGCCGGGTCATGTTCGGCGAAAGCTTCCGCAGCAGCCTGCGGGTGTCGCTGGCGCTGGCGCCCACCCTGATCTTCACCCTGGTGCTGGCGGCGATCATGCGCGAGCGCTTCCAGATTCCGGCGGTGTTGTTCGGTGCGCTGCTGCTGTACGCCGCGCTGACCACGCTGCTGCCGTCGCTGGTGTTCCGCACACCCTTCGATGTCGATCCGGTGGAGCAGGAACCTGCCGGTGAAGGCGAGGGCGCGCCGGTGGCGGCGACCGAAGTGATCGCGCCGGTGCCTGTGCGCGACTGAGTGCGCGGGCGCGCGCTGCGCTTGCGTTGCGGCAGCGCAGACCGGACACTGCGCGCCCGGCCGCACCGCCCTGACGCGCGCCGGCCTGCACAGGAGCGCCACGCGTGATCGAGGAAGTGAACCACCGCCGCAGCTTGCTGCCCGCCCGTATCCTGTTGGGGTTCTCTGCGGTCGCGCTGTTGATCCTGTTCGCCAGCAGCTGGTCGATGCCGCCGGTGGATGCATCGGGCTTCCGCCAGACCCAGACCGCGCTGTCGATCGACTGGCTGCTGCGCGGTGGGCCCTGGCTGGATTACCTGACGCCGGTGATCGGTGCGCCCTGGTCCATTCCCTTCGAATTTCCGCTGTACCAGTGGCTGGCCGCGCTGTTGTCGGCAGCCACGGGGCTGAGCGCAGACAACAGCGGTCGCATCGTCTCGCTGCTGTTCCACGTGGGCTGCATTTTCATGGTCTACCGCACCGTGCTGGCGTTCCGCCCGGACCGCCTGCTGGCACTGTGCGTGGCCGCCGCCTTCGCCGTTTCACCGTTCGCCCAGTTCTGGGGGCGGGCGGTGCTGATCGAATCGACGGCCGTGTTCTTCGGTCTGGTGTTCGTCTGGGCCATGGCCGGCCTGCGCAGCCGGCCAACGGCGCTGTTGGGCGTGGTGGCGGTGCTGGCGGCGGTGCTGTCGGCGCTGGTGAAGATCACCACGTTCTTCGCGTATGCCGCCTTCGTGGCGCTGGCCTTCCTGTGGCTGGCGGTGCGCGAGCACGGCTGGCGCCCGCAGTGGCTGGCCGCGCACTGGAAGCTGCTGGCCTGGGGCGTGGCGGCCGCGCTGGCCGTTCTGGCCACGCTGCTGCTGTGGCTGCAGCACGCCGATGCATTGAAGGCACAGTCGGCGCTGGGCCAGCAGGTGACCTCCGAAGGCCTGAGTGCGTTCAACTACGGCACTCTGCAGCAGCGGCTTGACCCGGCCACGTGGGGCGCGGTGTTCAAGAAGCGCTTTGGCGCCGCCACCGGCTCGAACTGGGTGTTCGTGCTGGTTGTTGCAGCCGGCCTGGGCATGCGCCGTACGCGCGCGGCGGTGGCGTTGCTGTTGCTGGCCTATCTGGTGCCGTTCCTGGTCTTCACCAACCTGCAGGTGGTGCACCCGTACTACCAGGCCGCGCAGGTGGTGTTCGCCACCTCCATCGTGGGCCTGGTGCTGTGGGCGCTGGTGTTGCGCGCGCAGGCCAGTGGGCGCTATCGCTGGGCAATCGCCTTTGCGGTGTTGCTGTGCCTGCTGTCCACCGGCTTCGGCCTGGCCCATTACCTGAAGAACATGAAGGAAGCGCGCCAGCCCAGCGACATTTCGCAGATCGCCGCACTGATCCAGGCGGGCACGCCGCAGGATGGCGTGGTGCTGGCGCTGGGCCAGGACTGGTCGTCCGAGCTGCCTTACCGTGCCGGCCGGCGCGGGGTGATGGTGCCGGACTGGGCCTCGGATGACGTGCTGCGGTCGCTGGTGGAAACCGACGCGGCGTTGGGTGGCCTGCCCCTGGCCGCGCTGGTGGTCTGCCCCAACCAGCTGGCCAGCACTGCCGAGCGTGCGCACTGGCAGGCGCAGCTGCTGCAGCGCTATTCGGCCGGTGCGCAGAAGCAGGCGGTCGGGCAGTGCGAGGTCTGGTTGCAGCCGGCGCGCTGACCGTGGCGGCCGGCGCCCGCGGTTTGCGCGCGCTGGCCATGGCCGTTAGGGTGGGGTCATGACTGTCCGTTCCGCCTCCATGTCCGCCGCGTTGTTGCTGGCCCTTGCGGCCTGTTCGCAGCAGCAGCCCCCGATCAGCCACGATGTGGCCACGGCGCCTTCCGATGCCTTCATGGCCGCCGTGGCCGCGCACTGCGGCCAGGCGTTCGCCGGCCGGGTGGTGGAAGACACCCCGGCCCCCGCGGGCGACGATCCGTTTGCCGGCAAGCCGCTGGTGATGCACGTGCGCGGTTGCGAAGACCCTGGCCATGAGCTGCGCATCCCGTTCCATGTGGGCGATGACCATTCGCGCACCTGGATCCTGACCCGCACCGAGCATGGGCTGAAACTGAAGCACGACCACCGGCACGCCGATGGCAGCCCCGATGTCATCACCCTGTACGGCGGCGACAGCACGCCACCGGGCACCGCCCAGCGCCAGCAGTTCCCTGCAGATGCCGATTCGGTGGCCATGTTCCGCCGCGCCGACATGCTTGCCTCCACCCACAACGTGTGGGCGATGGAGATCGAGCCGGACCAGCGCTTCGTCTATGAGCTGACCCGCCCCGGCGGGCGGCGTTTCCGCGTCGAATTCGACCTGGGCAAGCCGGTGGCGCTGCCGCCGGCGCCGTGGGGTTCCGAGCAGTCACCGGCCCGGCACTGAACTGTTGGGGTCCGATCCCCTGCCGCAGGCAGGGGCTCTGACCCCATCGGGCAGCCAGCGCAGGGGTCAGAGCCCTGGCCGATGGCCAGGGATCCGACCCCATGCCTCAACGGGTACCAAAGCGTGCCCGGCAACCGTTGCTGACCCACACGCTGCCGCGGGAGTAGCCCCAGCTGCGGCCTTCCTGGCAGGCACTGCCGGACAGCTGCTGCTGCAGGACCGGTCGGCCCTGGCGCTCATCCCAGTTGCAGTTCTGGGTACGGTTGTTGTTGCTGCTGCAGGTAACGGTGTAGTTGCTGTTGCCACCACCCCAGCCGCCGCCATTGCCGCCGCCCCAGCCGCCACGGCTTTCGGCGAATTCACCGCGGCAGCCGCGGTTGACCCAGATGGCGCCCCGGCGCACGCCCCAGGTCTGCCCTTCCACGCAGGCCGAGCCGGAGATCTGCCGTACCAGGGTGGCCCCGCGCCAGTTCACCGGGCAGGTGCGCTCGCGGTTGTCCTGGCTTTCGCAGCGGATGGTGCTGCCGCTGTTGCCGCCGCCCCAGCCGCCGCCGTTGTTGCCGCCCCAGCCGCCACGGCCTTCGACGAATTCGGCGCGGCAGCCGCCGTTGACCCAGATGCTGCCGTTGCGGCTGCCCCAGGTGCGGCCCTCCACGCAGGCCGAGCCGGACAGCTGGCGTACCAGCTGGGCGTCGCGCCAGCCGGTGCTGCAGACCCGTTCACGGTTGTTCTGGCTTTCGCAGCGGACCACGCCGGTCTGCGCGGCGGCGGGGGCGGGGGACAGGGTCAGCCCGGCAAGGGCGCCCAGGGTCAGGGTGGTGGCCAGACTGGCCAGGGACAGCGCTTTCATGGCAAATCCCCATACGGTGTGTGGTGCGCGACTATAAGGACGGGACGGATAAAGCCCGCGTGACCGTCCGCATTTGCCCCAGCCGGGCCCTCGGCCGCAGAATACGAGGCTTTCCGGCCCCCGTCGGGTGCCGGCGTTCTCCAGCGGAGCTTTCCCCCCATGCGTACCCACTTCTGCGGCCTGGTCAACGAGACCCTGATTGGCCAGACTGTCACCCTCGCCGGCTGGACCGACGTGGCCCGTAACCAGGGCGGCGTCTGCTTCATCGATCTTCGTGATCATGAAGGCATCGTGCAGGTGACCGTGGAGGTGGACAACGCCGAAGTGTTCGCCGTGGCCGCCAGCCTGGGCTACGAAGACGTGCTGCAGGTGGAAGGCGTGGTGCGCGCGCGCCACGCGGTGAACGACAAGATCGCCACCGGCAAGGTGGAAGTGATCGCCACCGCCATCACCGTGCTGAACAAGGCCGCCCCGCTGCCGTTCCACGCCCACGAGAACCCGGGCGAAGACACCCGCCTGAAGTACCGCTACCTGGACCTGCGTCGCCCGGAAATGCAGCGCATGCAGCGCACCCGCATCAAGCTGGTGCAGGCCCTGCGCCGCCATCTGGACGAGCGCGGCTTCCAGGACATCGAAACCCCGATCCTGACCAAGGCCACCCCGGAAGGCGCGCGCGACTTCCTGGTGCCGGCGCGCATGCACCCGGGCGAGTTCTACGCGCTGCCGCAGAGCCCGCAGCTGTTCAAGCAGATCCTGATGGTGGCCGGCTTCGACCGCTACTACCAGATCGCGCGCTGCTTCCGCGACGAAGCCCTGCGTGCCGACCGCCAGCTGGAATTCACCCAGCTGGACATGGAATTCGCCTTCGTGCGCGAGCGCGACGTGCAGGATTTCGTTGAAGACATGATCCGCGCCATTTTCAAGGAAGTGGTGGACGTGCCGCTGGCGGCCAGCTTCCCGCGCATGACCTGGGCCGAGGCAATGCGCCGCTACGGCTCGGACAAGCCGGACCTGCGCATCGCGCTGGAACTGGTGGACGTGGCCGAGCTGGTCAAGGACAGCGAGTTCGCCGTGTTCACCGGCCCGGCCAACGATGCTGACGGCCGCGTTGCCGCGCTGCGCATTCCGGGCGGTGCCACCCTGTCGCGCAAGCAGATCGACGAATACGCCGCGCATGCCGCCAAGTACGGCGCCAAGGGCCTGGCCTACATCAAGATCGCCGACAACGGCGAAGTCAGCTCGCCCATCCAGAAGTTCTTCAGCGAAGAGCGTTTCGCCGCGCTGGTGGCCCACGTCGGCGCCGGCAACGGCGACATCGTGTTCTTCGGTGCCGGTGGCTACAACAAGGTGTCCGATTTCATGGGCGCGCTGCGCCTGAAGGCCGGCAAGGACTTCGGCCTGGTCGCCGACGGTTGGGCGCCGCTGTGGGTCACCGACTTCCCGATGTTCGAATGGGACGAGGAAGAACAGCGCTACGTCGCCCTGCATCACCCCTTCACCGCGCCGGCCGTGGACGATATCGCCGACCTGCGCGCCAACGCCCGTACCGCGGTTTCGCGCGGCTACGACATGGTGCTCAACGGCAATGAAATCGGCGGCGGTTCGATCCGTATCCACCGCCCGGACATGCAGAGCGCGGTCTTCGAGCTGCTGGGCATCGGCGCCGAAGAGGCCCGTGCCAAGTTCGGCTTCCTGCTGGATGCGCTGAACTACGGCGCGCCGCCGCACGGCGGCATCGCCTTCGGCATCGACCGCATTGCCGCGCTGATGGCCGGTACCGAATCCATCCGCGACGTCATTCCGTTCCCGAAGACCACCGGTGCGCAGGATCTGATGACCGATGCGCCGTCGCCGATCGTCGACGTGCAGCTGGCCGAAGTGCATATCCAGGTTCGCCCCAAGACCAACTGATCAGGAGATCCACGCAATGACCGAGTTCGCGTTTTCGCTGGAGTGGGAAAAGCTGGGCAATGAAGGCTCCGAGGCCACTCTGGTCACCGAGCGTGCACGTGTATTCGGTGGTTGGCTGGTCCGCGTCGGTACCAACCCGGCGGCGATGGCGCTGACCTTCGTCGCCGACGGCGAAGGTCGTTGGGACGGTGAAGACTTCGGCGTCGAGGATTACGAAGACGACGAAGAGGAAGAGTTCGACGAGGACGAGGAAGAAGAGGGCGAGGACGAGGACGAAGAGGAATACGAGGAAGAGGACGAGGAAGAAGAGGACGAAACCGAGTCGTCGGAACGGGCTTGACCCCGACCGTCGCCCTGGCGTCCACTCGACCCATGTATTCGATCCGCCGCGCCACCGTGGACGACGCGCCGACCCTGTCGGCGCTGGCCGCGCGCACGTTCACTGAAACCTTCGGCCATCTGTACCCGCCGCAGGACCTGCAGGCCTTCCTGGAGGAGGCCTACACGGTCGAGCGCCAGCGCATCATCCTGGCCCACCCCGACTATGCGGTGTGGCTGCTGGAACGGGGCGGGGAGGCCGTCGGCCATGCCGCCGCCGGCCCCTGTGGCCTGCCGCACCCGGACGTGAAGCCCGGCGATGGCGAGCTCAAGCGCCTGTACCTGGTGAAGACCGAGCAGAGCTGTGGCTGGGGCAGCCGCCTGCTGGAAACCGCGCTGGCCTGGCTGGAGCGCGACGGCCCGCGCACGCTGTGGCTGGGCGTGTGGTCGGAAAACTTCGGCGCACAGCGCTTCTATGCCCGCTATGGCTTCCAGAAGGCCGGTGAGTACCTGTTCCCGGTCGGCCAGATCAACGATCTCGAATTCATCCTGCGCCGCGAACCGCGCCCGGCCTGAGCGCGTTCACTGGCGCTTGCCCCGCGATTTCGTTCAATCACTGCAGATCCCGCCCCGCCCAACGCCAGGCTGTCACGCATGAATCCCCCTGTTTTGCTGCTGCATGGCATCTGGAATGCCCGCGCCTGGGTCGGGCCGTTGGCCTGGCGCCTGCGCGCGCGTGGGTTCCAGGTGCACACCTTCGGTTACGCCTCGATCTTCGGCGGGCCGGACGTGGCCGTGCCGCAGTTGCTGGAACGCCTGGCCGGCACCGGCCCGCTGTCGCTGGTCGGCCACAGCCTGGGCGGGCTGGTGGCGCTGGAAGCCCTGCGCCGGCAGCCGCAGTTGCCGGTGCAGCGCGTGGTCTGCCTGGGCTCGCCGCTGCGCGGCAGTGGCACCGCGCGCTCGCTGTCCGAACACGGCTGGGGCCTGGCCCTGGGCCGCAGCAGCGAACTGCTGCTCGATGGCCTGCCGGACTGGCAGGGCAGGGCGAAGGTCGGGCTGATTGCCGGGTCGGTGCCACATGGCCTGGGCAGTCTGCTGGGGGCAATGGGCGAAGCCTCCGACGGTACGGTGGCGCTGGACGAGACCCGCCTGCCGGGCCTGGCCGACCACTGCGTGGTGCGCACCAGCCACAGCGGCCTGGTGGTATCGCCCGATGCCGCGCGGCAGACCGCGCATTTCCTGCAGCACGGCCAGTTCGACCACAGCCGCGACGCCGCCGCCGCATAGGCAGGTGCGAACCGACCTGCCCTGGTGGGTGCGAACCGACCTGCCCTGGTGGGTGCGAACCTTGGTTCGCACGCTCTTCCCCAGCCACACCCGGCACCCTCCATCCACCCTAGACACGGTTGCCGCCCCCGATCAGGTAGAATCCGCGCCTTGATCCTGAAGCAGCCAGACGGTAGCACCCATGGGTAGAGGCCCCTCCATCGAAGCCCGCAAGAACGCGTCCGACGCGAAGCGTGGCAAGATTTTCACCAAGATCATCCGCGAGATCGGCGTGGCCGCGCGCGGCGGTGGAGGCGACCCCAACAACAACCCGCGCCTGCGCGTGGCCATGGACAAGGGTCTGGGCGTGAACATGTCCAAGGACGTGATCGAACGCGCCATCAAGAAGGCCACCGGTGAACTGGAAGGCGTCGATTACGAGGAAATCCGCTACGAGGGCTACGCCCCCGGTGGCGTGGCCGTGATCGTCGACTGCCTGACCGACAACCGCGTGCGTACCGTGGCCGATGTCCGCCACGCGTTCAGCAAGTGCGGCGGCAACATGGGCACCGAAGGCTCGGTCGCCTTCATGTTCAAGCGCCTGGGCGTGCTCAGCTTCGCCCCGGGCGCCGACGAAGAGGCGATCACCGAGGCGGCCATCGAGGCCGGCGCCGACGACATCGTGGTCTACCCGGACGACGGCTCGATCGACGTGGTCACCAGCCCTGACGCGTTCAACGCGGTCAAGGACGCGATGGCGGCCGCCGGGCACGTGCCCGGGCACGCGGAAATCACCTTCCGCGCCGACAACGACATCAAGGTCGAAGGCGATGTGGCCCTGCAGGTGAAGAAGCTGCTGGACATGCTGGAAGACCTGGACGACGTGCAGGACGTGTATTCCAACGCCGAACTCGGCGCCGACGCCTACGCCTGAGCCGTCTTCGACGGTCTGGGCGCGGGCCGTTGAACGGTCACCGCGGACAGTCATGAGCCCATACGCCTGCCAGCGCTTCCCGTTCCACCCGGCCAGGAGTGCCGCATGACCCGCATCCTCGGCATCGACCCCGGTTCCCAGCGGACCGGGGTCGGCATCATTGATGTCGACGCCGCCGGCAAGGTCAGCCACGTGCACCACCAGCCGCTGGTACTGCTGGGCGCAGACGATTTCCCCCAGCGCATGAAGCTGCTGGTGCTGGGCCTGGCCGATCTGTGCCGGGAGTTCCAGCCGCAGGAAGTGGCGATCGAAAAAGTGTTCATGGCGCGCAACCCGGATTCGGCGCTGAAGCTGGGCCAGGCCCGCGGCGCGGCCATTTCCGCGGTGGTGCTGCGCGACCTGCCGGTGCACGAATACGCGGCCAGCGAGATCAAGCTGGCCGTGGTCGGCCGTGGCGGCGCGGAAAAACAACAGGTCCAACACATGGTCGGGCTCATGCTGAACCTGAAAACCAAGCTGCAGGCCGACGCGGCCGACGCGTTGGCGGTAGCCATCACCCATGCCCACGTAAGGGCAACGGCCAACCGCCTGGGGCTCAGTGCCCGCCAGGCGTGGGGCCGCAAATGAGGAGCTGCACGCAATGATCGGTCGACTGCGCGGGATCGTCGCCTACAAGGCGCCTCCGTGGCTGGTGGTGGATGTGAACGGGGTGGGCTACGAGCTGGAGGCGCCGATGAGCACCTTCTACGACCTGCCCGAACTCGGCCGCGAGGTCATCCTGTACACCCATTATTCGCAGAAGGAAGACAGCGTTTCGCTGTATGGCTTCCTGCGCGAGGGCGAGCGCCGGCTGTTCCGCGATGTGCAGAAGGTCAGCGGCATTGGCGCGAAGATCGCGCTGGCCGTGCTGTCCGGGGTCACCGTGGAAGAGTTCGCGCGCATGGTCCAGGCCGGCGACATCACCGCCTTGACCCGCATTCCGGGCATCGGCAAGAAGACCGCCGAGCGCATGGTGCTGGAGCTGCGTGACCGCGCCGCCCAGTTCGGTGCCGGCGGTGCGCTGCCCACCGGCAGTGGCCCGGCACCGGCCGATCCGCTGGCCGATGCCACCGTGGCCCTGCAGCAGCTGGGCTACAAGCCCACCGAAGCGGCCCGCATGGCCCGCGATGCCTTCAATGAAGGCGACGAAGTGGCCACGGTCATCCGCAAGGCCCTGCAATCGGCGCTGCGCTGAGCCGCGTCCTCCATCCCCTACACCACGCCTGAGCCCCGCCAGGAGCCCCATGTCCAGCAGTCAAACTCCGCACGATGCCGCCCACGGCGGCCACGGTCACGCTCCCCCCGCTGGGGGTCTGGCGCTGATCATCGGTGCGATCGGCGTGGTGTTCGGCGATATCGGCACCAGCCCGCTGTACACCCTGAAAGAGGCGTTCTCGCCGCACTACGGGCTCACCAGTGACCACGACACCGTGCTGGGCGTGCTGTCGCTGGCGTTCTGGGCACTGAACATCGTGGTCACCCTGAAGTACGTGACTATCATCATGCGTGCCGACAACGATGGCGAAGGCGGCATCATGGCGCTGATGGCGCTGACCCAGCGCACCCTGCGCAACGGGTCGCGCTCGGCCTACGTGGTGGGCATCCTGGGCATCTTCGGTGCCTCGCTGTTCTTCGGTGATGGCGTGATCACGCCGGCCATTTCCGTGCTGGGCGCGGTGGAAGGCCTGGAAGTGGCCGCGCCGGGCCTGCATGCGTTCATCGTGCCGATCACCGTGATGGTGCTGCTGGCGGTGTTCGCGGTGCAGCGCTTTGGCACCGAAAAGATCGGCAAGCTGTTCGGGCCGATCACCTCGATCTGGTTCATCTCGCTGGCGGCGATCGGCATCTACAACATCGTCGATTCGCCGGAAGTGCTCAAGGCGTTCAACCCCTGGTGGGCCATCCGCTTCTTCATGGACCACAGCTGGCACGGCATCTTCATCCTGGGCGCGGTGGTGCTGGCGGTGACCGGCGGCGAAGCGCTGTACGCGGACATGGGCCACTTCGGTGCCAAGCCCATCCGCCACGCCTGGTACTTCTTCGTGCTGCCGTGCCTGGTGCTGAACTACCTGGGGCAGGGCGCGCTGGTGCTCAACCACCCCGAAGCAGTGAAGAACCCGTTCTTCGAAGCGGTGCCGTCCTGGGCCCTGTACCCGATGATCATCCTGGCCACCATGGCCGCGGTGATCGCCTCGCAGTCGGTCATCACCGGCGCGTTCTCGGTGTCGCGCCAGGCCATGCAGCTGGGCTACATCCCGCGCATGCGCATCAAGCACACCTCGCACGACACCATCGGCCAGATCTACATTCCCGGCATCAACTGGGGCATCGCGGTGATGGTGATCGGCCTGGTGCTGGCCTTCCGCAGTTCGTCCAACCTGGCCGTGGCCTACGGCATCTCGGTGTCGGCCACCATGCTGATCGACACCCTGCTGCTGGCCCTGGTGGCCCGTTCGCTGTGGCCCAAGGCGCGCAACTGGATCCTGCCGCTGTGCGTGGTGTTCTTCATCATCGACCTGGGCTTTGTCATCGCCAATGGCGCCAAGCTGCTGCAGGGCGCCTGGTTCCCGGTGGTGCTGGGCATCTTCCTGTTCACCATGATGCGCACCTGGCGCCGCGGCCGCGAGCTGCTGCGCGATGAGATCCGCAAGGACGGTATCCGCATCGACACCTTCCTGCCGGGCCTGATGCTGGCGCCGCCGGTACGCGTGCCGGGCACCGCGGTGTTCCTGACCGCCGACCCGACCGTGGCCCCGCATGCGCTCATGCACAACCTGAAGCACAACAAGGTGCTGCACGAGCGCAACGTGTTCCTGCACGTGGAAACCCTGCCCATTCCGTATGCGGTGGAAGGGCAGCGGCTGAAGATCGAATCGGTGGGCGATGAGTTCTACCGGGTCTACGTGCGCTTCGGTTTCATGGAAACCCCGGACGTACCGCTGGCGCTGATGCGCTCATGCGACCACGGCGGCATCTACTTCGACCCGATGGACACCACTTTCTTCGCCAGCCGCGAAACCATCGTGGCCACCGCCAACCGCGGCATGCCGATCTGGCGCGACAAGCTGTTCGCGCTGATGCATCGCAACGCCGCCCCGGCCACCGGCTTCTTCCGCATTCCCGGCAACCGCCTGGTAGAGCTCGGCGCCCAGGTCGAAATCTGATCGCAGGGGTCGGATCCCTTTCCGCAGGAAAGGGCTCTGACCCCATGCGTCGCGCATCCGGCAGTGGGGTCAGAGCCGTTTTCCGTTGGAAAACGGATCCGACCCCATGTTGCCGGTGTCCCGGTTCGGGGTCAGAGCCGTTTTCCGCCGGAAAACGGATCCGACCCCATGCACTTTTGCCGCATAATCACGGTATGACCGACGACCGCATCATTGGCGCCGGCGCCACCCGCGAGGATGACGCCGCCGACGCCAGCATCCGCCCCAAGCGCCTTGCCGATTACCTCGGCCAGGCGCCGGTGCGCGAGCAGATGGAAATCTACATCCAGGCCGCCAAGGCCCGTGGCGATGCGCTGGACCACGTGCTGATCTTCGGGCCCCCGGGCCTGGGCAAGACCACCCTGAGCCACGTGATCGCCAACGAACTGGGCGTGGCGCTGCGGGTCACCTCCGGCCCGGTGATCGAAAAGGCCGGCGACCTGGCCGCGCTGCTGACCAACCTGCAGCCGCACGATGTGCTGTTCATCGACGAAATCCACCGCCTTTCGCCCGTGGTGGAAGAAGTGCTGTACCCGGCGATGGAAGACTTCCAGATCGATATCATGATCGGCGAGGGCCCCGCGGCCCGCTCGATCAAGATCGACCTGCCGCCGTTCACCCTGATCGGTGCCACCACCCGCGCCGGCCTGCTGACCGCGCCGCTGCGCGACCGCTTCGGCATCGTGCAGCGCCTGGAGTTCTACAGCGTTGAGGAACTGACCCGCATCGTGCGCCGTTCGGCCGCCATCCTCGGCATCGACTGCACCGCCGACGGGGCAGGGGAGATCGCCCGCCGCGCGCGTGGCACCCCGCGTATCGCCAACCGCCTGCTGCGCCGCGTGCGCGACTACGCCCAGGTCAAGGCCGGCGGCCATATCGACGAAGCCGTGGCCCAGGCCGCCATGCAGATGCTGAAAGTCGACCCGGAAGGCTTCGACGAACTGGACCGGCGCCTGCTCAAAACCATGGTCGACTACTTCGACGGTGGCCCGGTAGGCATCGAATCGCTGGCCGCGGCGCTGTCCGAAGAGCGCGGCACGCTGGAAGACGTGGTTGAACCCTACCTGATCCAGCAGGGCTTCCTGGTGCGCACCGCGCGCGGCCGCATGGCCACCCACAAGGCCTACCGGCACATGGGGCTGAAGCCGAAAAACCCGCCGCAGGACCTGTTCGCGGAGGTTCCCGATGTCGGTTGAACCGCGATTCAGTTGGCCGACACGCATTTACTGGGAAGATACGGACGCTGGCGGGGTGGTCTACCACGCCCGCTACGTGGCCTTCATGGAACGGGCCCGGACCGAATGGATGCGCGCACTGGGCTACGGCCAGGAGCGCATGCGTGCCGAACACGGGCTGGTCTTTGCGGTGCGTTCGATGCAGATGGACTTCATCAAGCCGGCCCGGCTGGATGATGCCCTGCAGGTGAGCGCCACCCTGGTCCAGCTGAAGAAGGCCAGCATGGTCTTCGACCAGCAGGTCCTGCGCGAGGGCCAGCTGCTGCTGTCCGCGCAGGTCCGCATTGCCGCACTGGACGCGGCCAGTTTCCGCCCGCGTGGCATGGACGATGCCGTCCTGGCCGCGCTGCACCCCCACCTCCACCCTGAATCCGAACACTGAGGAACAACGGATGATCGCAACGCTCCTGGCCCTGCAGGCCACGGTCACCGAGGCACTGCCGGCAGACGTCAGCAACGCCGCGACCCAGACCCTTGCCCAGGCCACCACCGGCGGCGGCATCAACTACCTCGAACTGATGGCCAAGGCCAGCCTGCCGGTGAAGATCATCG
This sequence comes from Stenotrophomonas sp. B1-1, assembly GCF_010894375.1. Classification (NCBI taxonomy): domain Bacteria; kingdom Pseudomonadati; phylum Pseudomonadota; class Gammaproteobacteria; order Lysobacterales; family Lysobacteraceae; genus Stenotrophomonas; species Stenotrophomonas sp. B1-1. The sequence continues at coordinate 128,044 of NZ_JAAIUZ010000011.1, forward strand.
TGCTGCTGCTGCTGATCGGTTCGTTCGTCAGCTGGGTCATCATTTTCCGCAAGGCCCGCGTGTTCAAGCAGGCCACCCGCGAGGCGGACGAGTTCGAGAACCGCTTCTGGTCCGGTGCCGACCTGGGCAAGCTGTACAGCTCGGCCACCGACCGCAGCCGCAATGTGGGCGGCCTGGAAGCCATCTTCGAAGCCGGTTTCCGCGAATACACCCGCCTGCGCGACAAGCGCCGCCTGGATGGCCGCGCGCAGCTGGAAGGCGCCCAGCGCGCCATGCGCACCACCTACACCCGCGAAGTGGACCAGCTGGAACGCAACCTGGAACTGCTGGCCAACATCGGCTCCACCGCCCCGTACGTGGGCCTGGTCGGCACCGTGTTCGGCATCATGGTGACCATGCACGACATGATCAGCAGCGGTGCCCAGGCCGGTATCGCCTCGGTGGCCCCGGGTATTTCCGAAGCGCTGTTCGCCACCGCCATCGGCCTGTTCGTGGCCATTCCGGCGGTGTGGGCCTACAACCGCTTCACCACCCGCGTTGAGCGCATGTCGGTGCGGTTCGAGACCTTCGCCGAGGAGTTCAGCTCCATCCTGCAGCGCCAGAGCGCTGGCGACGAGTAAGCGCCTGACCCGGGAGTCCAAGCCATGTCCGCTGCCATCGGTCGCCGCAAGCGCCGCAAGCTGAAATCGGAAATCAACGTCGTTCCCTATATCGACGTCATGCTGGTGCTGCTGATCATCTTCATGGTCACCGCGCCGCTGCTCACCCTCAGTTTCGATGTCGATCTGCCCACCTCCAACGCCAAGGCGCTGGAAAGCAAGCAGGACCCGGTCATCGTGTCGGTGCGCCAGGACGGCCAGCTGAGCCTGAAGCTGCCCGACGCCAAGGAACCCACCGCCGTCACCGCCGAGGAACTGGAAGGGCGCCTGTCCGGCATTGCCGCGCAGGACAAGGACGTGCGCGTGATCGTGGCCGCCGACCGCGCCGTGGCCTATGAAAAGGTCATCGCCGCGATGGACGTGATCAAGCGTTCGAAAGTGGACAAGGTAGGCCTGGCCACCGATGCACGCTGACGCCCTGCCACCGCCGCACAAGCAGGAACCGGGCTGGGGCCTGCCCCTGGTCCTGGCCGTGCTGGTGCACCTGCTGGTCGCGCTGGTCTTCATCGGCGCCTGGCTGTGGTCGCCCCAGCGCAACACTGAAGCGGCCGCCGGCGATCCGTCGGTCGAGGCCAGCCTGGCCGTGTCTTCGTCCGAAGCCGCCGCCGCCCGCCAGGCCCTGCGCCAGTCGGAAAAGCTGGAAGAGCTGCCCGAGCCGGTGGCCGAGCCCATTCCGGTGCCCGAAGACACCATTCCGCCGCCGCAGCCGATCGAGGAACCGCGCCCGCAGGACGCGCCCACGCCGCAGCAGCAACAGGCGCAGGAGCGCGTGGCCCAGCCGGATACGCAGGACCAGGAAGCGGTCAATGCCCTGGCCATTTCGCAGGAAAAGGCCAAGCAGGAACAGGAAGCCAAGCGCCGCCAGGAACAGATCGACCTGACCGAGCGCAAGCGCCAGGAAGAGGCCGAGCAGAAGGCACGCCTGGCCAAGCAGCAGGAAGAGGACGCCAAGAAGAAGATTGCCGAGCAGCAGCGCGTGGCGGCCGACAAGGCCGAAGCGGACCGGCAGAAGAAGATTGCCGAGATCCGCGCCAAGCGTGAGCAGGCCGAAAAGGAAGCCAAGGCGGCCCAGGCCAAGCTCAACGCAGTCACTGCCGCACGCAACGCCGCTGGCAGCGCCAATGCAGGCAGCAGTGGCCAGGCGCAGCCGGCCGGTGGCGGTGGTGGCACCAGCGATGATCTGTCGGCCAAGTACGCCGCCGCGCTGGTGAACAAGATCCGCGGGTCGTGGACCCGTCCTGACAGCGTGCCGCTGGGGCAGAAGTGCCAGATCACCATCACCCAGATTCCGGGTGGGCAGGTGCTGCAGGCCAAGGTGGGTGCCAACTGCCCGTATGACGAGGCCGGCAAGCGCTCGATCGAGGCCGCCGTGCTCAACGCCCAGCCGCTGCCGTACCGCGGCTTCGAACAGGTGTTCGCACGCACGCTCAACCTGACCTTCACCCCGCAGGACTAAGCCCCGGGTGTGCACAGATGCCCTCGTCCGCAGTATCGGGCGGGGGCGCCAGGTCAACGCCGCGTGATGGCGCGGGCTGGCACTGACCCGGAATTCACGTACCCTTGGTTCATGATTGCGAAGCGGTTCACTCGCCGTTTGCTATCCCTCGTACCGGTTTCCCCTCATTGAGCGCTCCATGAAGAAGATGCCTCGCTGGCTTGCCGTGTTTGCGGCCCTGTTGCTGCCCTTCGCTGCCTTCGCGCAGCAGAGGAGCCTTGACCTTGAAATCATCGGCGGCAATGCCTCCGCGCTGCCGATCACCATCGTGCCCATGCCTTACCAGGGTTCGGCCGGTGCCCCGCAGACCGACGTGGCCGGCGTGGTCCGCGCCGATCTGGAGCGTTCGGGCCAGTTCCGCACGCTGCCCGAAGCGCAGATCGTGGAAAAGCCCACCCGTGGCGGTGACATCCAGTTCGCCACCTGGCGCGCGCTGAAACAGAACTACATCGTGGTCGGCCGGGTGATGGACGCCGGTGCTGGCGCCTACCGCGTGGAATACGAACTGTTCGACGTGCCCAAGGGCGAGCGCCTGCTGGGCCTGGCCATGACCGCCCGTGGCAACGCCATGCGCGATGTGGCGCACCAGATGGCCGATGCCATCTATGAAAAGATCACCGGTGTGCGCGGTGCCTTCTGGACCCGCATTGCCTACATCACCGCCAGCGGCAAGGGCGACGCCATGCGCTATGCGCTGATGGTGGCCGATTCCGATGGCTACAACCCGCAGACCATCGTGCGTTCGGCCGAGCCGCTGCTGTCGCCCTCGTGGAGCCCGGACGGCGGCAAGCTGGCCTACGTCAGCTTCGAGCGTGGCAATTCGGCCATCTACATCCAGAACATTTCCACCGGCGCGCGCGAGCTGGTCACCAGCTTCCGTGGCATCAACAGCGCCCCGGCGTTCTCGCCGGACGGCCGCAAGCTGGCCCTGACCCTGTCGCGTTCGGGCAATCCGGAAATCTACGTGATGGATCTGGGCAGCAAGCAGCTGACCCAGCTGACCAACCACTTCGCCATCGATACCGAGCCGACCTGGGCCGCCGATGGCAGCGCGGTGTACTTCACCTCCGACCGTGGCGGTCGCCCGCAGGTCTACAAGGTCGGTGCCGGCGGCGGCAGCGCCGAGCGCGTCACCTTCCAGGGCAACTACAACGCCAAGCCCTCGGTGTCCTACGACGGCAAGAAGATCGTGGTGGCGCAGGGTTCGGGCAACAGCTACAAGATCGCCATGATGGACAGCTCGCTGGGCTCGCCGCGCTGGAGCACCCTGTCCCCGGGCTCGCTGGACGAATCGCCCAGCTTCGCCCCGAACGCCAGCATGGTGTTGTACGCCGCCCGCGAGGGTGGCCGTGGTGTGCTGTACGCCGTTTCGGCCGATGCACGGGTGCGCCAGCGCCTGGTCCTGGCTGACGGTGATGTGCGCGAACCGGCATGGTCCCCCTACCGTACCCAGCGCTAAAAGAGTGTTAATATTTCCGCTGTTTTGAACCCCTCATCGGCCTAGGAGCCACAAAGATATTGCCATGAACAAGACCACCCGCGTTCTGCTTGTTTCCCTGCTGTCTGTGGCCGTCCTGGCCGGTTGCTCGAAGAAGGTGAAGGAAGAGCCGGCAGCCCCGGTCGACACCGGTTCGACCACCCAGCCGACCGGTCCGGCCACCTCCGGCCTGTACGGCCCGGGCGACCTGGACACCGACGCTTGCCTGCGCCAGCGCGTTGTCTACTTCGACCTGGACAAGGAAGACGTGAAGCCGGAATTCCAGGCCATCATGGCTTGCCACGCCAAGTACCTGCGTGACCGTCCGTCCTCGCGCATCACCCTGCAGGGCCACACCGACGAGCGCGGTTCGCGCGCGTACAACCAGGCCCTGGGCGAGCGTCGTGGCAATGGCGTGAACTCGGCCCTGCAGGCCAACGGTGGTTCGGCTTCGCAGCTGACCGTCGTGTCCTACGGTGAAGAGCGTCCGGTCTGCACCGAGTCGAACGAGTCCTGCTGGTCGCAGAACCGTCGCGTCGAAATCGTCTACACCGCGCAGTAATCCATGCGCATCGGCATCAAACTGATGCTGGTCGTTGCGGCAGCCCTCGTGGCTGCCGCACCGGCGCAGGCACAGCGACAGAGCCTGGCCGATCGTGTCGGCGCGCTCGAGCAGCAGATGTACAACAACAGTGCCAACCAGGACCTGTTGAACCAGATCAATCAGCTGCGCCAGCAGGTCACCAGCCTGCAGGCTTCCATCGAGCAACTGCAGCACGATAATGCCCAGCTGAAGCAGTCCGCCCAGGACCAGTACCTGGATCTGGACAGCCGCCTGAACCGGTTGGAAGGGGGCTCTGCCGCCCCGGCCCTGCCGCCCGTTCCGGCCGGTGCTTCCACCGCGCCCAAGGCCCCCGCGGCCCCGGCCAAGCCCACTGCAGCGGCCACTTCCGAGCGGCCGCCATCGGTGCACGGCGATCCGGGCAGCCTGGTTGCTACCGGCGATGAACGTACCGCCTACAACGTCGCTTTCGACGCGTTGAAAGCCGGCAAGTACGACGATTCGGCGCAGCTGTTCCTCAGCTTCCTCGAGCTGTACCCCAATGGCGTCTACGCCCCCAATGCCTTGTATTGGCTGGGCGAAAGCTATTACGCCACCCGCAATTTCCCGATGGCCGAGTCCCAGTTCCGCGAACTGCTCTCGCGCTATCCCACCCACGACAAGGCGTCTGGCGGCCTGCTGAAGGTCGGCCTCTCGCAGTATGGCGAGGGCAAGGTTGACCAGGCCCAGCAGACCCTGGAAACCGTCGTGGCGCAGTACCCGGGTTCGGATGCCGCGCGCACCGCCCAGGACCGCCTGCAGTCCATCCGCCTGGGCCAGCAGATCCGCTGAGCCGCTGCCCCGGCGTACAATGCGTCACCCGTAGAGCCGAGCCCATGCTCGGCTGCTTGCGTTGTAGTTCCTGTAGAGCCGAGCCATGCTCGGCTGCCTTTGCTTGTGGCGCCCGGCCATCCATCGGGCTGCCCGCCCCATGAAGAAGTGCCCGCCATGACCGCCGTCCCTCTGTCCGCCGCCGTCGCCACGCCCAGCGAGATCGTGCAGTCACCCTTGCCCCGGCTGAAGATCACCGAGATCTTCACCTCGCTGCAGGGTGAAGCCGATACCGCCGGTTGGCCGACCGTGTTCGTGCGCCTGACCGGCTGCCCGCTGCGCTGCCAGTACTGCGACACGGCCTACGCCTTCCACGGCGGCACCTGGTGGGATATCGACGACATCGTGGCCGAGGTGCTGGCCCAGGGCGTGCACCACGTCTGCGTGACCGGCGGCGAGCCGCTGGCGCAGAAGCGCTGCCTGATCCTGCTGGAAAAGCTCTGCGACGCCGGCCTGGACGTCTCGCTGGAAACCTCCGGCGCACTGGATGTGAGCGCGGTCGATCCGCGCGTGTCCCGCGTGGTCGACATCAAGACCCCCGGTTCGGCCGAAGTGGCGCGCAACCGCTGGGAAAACCTGCCGCTGCTGACCCGCCGCGACCAGATCAAGTTCGTCATCTGCAGCCGCGAAGATTACGACTGGGCCAAGGGCCTGCTGGCCGAGCACGATCTGGTGAAGCGCTGTACCGTGTTCTTCTCGCCCAGCAAGGGCGAGATCACCGCCCGCCAACTGGCCGACTGGATCGTCGAAGACCGGCTGCTGGTGCGCTTCCAGATGCAGTTGCATAAAATCCTGTGGAACGACGAACCGGGCCGATGAGCCCGGGCGTGGTGCCCTGATGTAGTTCCGGCGCGGGACAGCGTGCTGGCTTTCCCCTCCCAACCGGAAGATTTCCCCATGAAGAAGGCAGTCGTGCTTCTCTCCGGCGGCATGGATTCAGCCGCCGTCATCGCCATGGCCCAGGAACAGGGTTTCGCCGTACACGCCCTGAGCGTGCGCTACGGCCAGCGCCACACCTCGGAACTGGACGCCGCCGCACGCGTGGCCAAGGCCATGGGCGTGGTCGCGCACAAGACCGTGGACGTGGACCTGCGCAGCATCGGCGGTTCGGCGCTGACCGACGATATCGACGTGCCCGAAGCGGGCGGCGAGGGCATCCCGGTCACCTACGTGCCGGCACGCAACACCATCATGCTGTCGCTGGCCCTGGGCTGGGCCGAAGTGCTGGGCGCCAACGACCTGTTCTGCGGCGTGAACGCCGTGGACTACTCGGGCTACCCGGACTGCCGCCCCGAGTTCATCGCCGCCTTCCAGGCGCTGGCCAACCTGGCCACCAAGGCCGGCGTGGAAGGCGCGGGCATCCGTGTGCACGCACCGCTGCAGTTCCTCAGCAAGGCGCAGATCGTGAGCGAAGGCGTGCGCCTGGGCGTGGATTTCGGCCTGACCGTGTCCTGCTACAACGCCGATGCCAACGGCGCCGCCTGCCGCCACTGCGACGCCTGCCGCCTGCGCGCCCAAGGCTTCGCCGACGCCGGCGTAGCCGACCCGACCCTCTACGCCTGATCCTGGTAGGTGCGAACCGTGGTTCGCACTGCTCTGGTGGGTGCGACCACCCGAATGTGGGTGCGAACCGCCCGATGGGTAGGTGCGAACCTTGGTTCGCACTGCTCTGGCGGGTGTGACCGCCCGATGGGTAGGTGCGAACCGCCCGATGGGTAGGTGCGAACCTTGGTTCGCACTGCTCTTCGCCGGGCACAACCCGCCACTACCTCGACTACCTTCCCACCAAGCCATCAAAGTAGGGTAAAATGCCGACCCCGCCGAAAGGTTGGGCATGCATGGGCCGTTAGCTCAGTCGGTAGAGCAGAAGACTTTTAATCTTTTGGTCGATGGTTCGAATCCATCACGGCCCACCAATGCAGCAATGACTCAGGCGCCCGATGGGCGCCTTTTTCATTTCGCCTACTTCGCCTCAGCGCGCTTCGCCCGCGCAGCCTCGCGCTCCGCCGCCGCGTGAGCAGCCACATCGGCCGCCCTGCCCGCAGCGTCCGCTGCACGCTGGGCAGCCATGCGATCCGCATCGAACTGCACTTGGCGCTGCGCAGCCTGGCGACGCTCCAGTTCCAGCGAAGCCGCGAAGCTCTCCGGGTGCTTGGCGGCGCAGGCCTGCTGCACCAGATTCACCGCGCGATCGGACAGGCCGGGCTGGATGTTGCCGAGCAGGCAGTCGCCGTAGGGCGCGGAAGGGGACGAAGCAGCGGCCAGCGCGGCCATGATCAAGACATTCAACATGTGTACCTCCTTGTAGGGTGCAGATAGAGCGCGTTACGGCCCGGCCCAAGTATGGCCCGCTTTGCGGCGCATGCGGCTACGCGGGCTGGATCTCCCCACACACCTTCTCCGCCAATCCGCGCTCTGAGTCATTTCCGTCGAGCGGTTCAAAGATGCGCAGCCCAGATGCCATGCGTGCGTTGACCTGCTTCTGCGCAGATTGATCACGCCGCGCCGCGAAGTCGATAGTCAGCCTATTCAGGCAAGAGTGGAAATCGAGGCGTGATCGAACGGCATACTTGCCCCCCTCATGTCGTAGCAAGGAGCAGAAATTACATGACGTTTGTTGAATTGAAACGCGTTGGCGCCATTCTTCTCGCCACTGTGGCCCTGGGCAGTACTTCGGTCCAGGCAGCCGAAAAAGCGGGCGCAGCGCAGGGGAATGCAGGCGCGCAGGCATCAGCCAGAGCAGACGGAGTCAAATCACCCGAGCGCTGGTATTACCTGGGCAGCAGTGCGTCATCCAAGACCTATATCGACAGGCAGCAGAAGCTGCAACGCGAGGGTGACACTGTCACGCTGTCGATCCGCCAGGTGCTTGATGACGTACCCGACGATCTCAAGGTTCACTCCCGGACCCGATACATGGATGTTCGATCACGCTATGACTGCAAGAAGCACACCGTGGCCCATCTCTCGAGTCTGGAACTCAGCGCAGACAACGAGTATCTCGGGGGCGAACCCAAGCCGCTCGATCCTGTGCCGGTGCATCCGGGCACACTGAATGCTGCGGTATTGGACGTCGCCTGCTCGGCGGGTTGAGCCCGCGCCAGGCTTCAGCGTTGCGCGGCAATCCGCCGCGCAACGCCGCGCAAGATCAGTTCAAGGCCCGCCATGATGTCCGTACGGTCATCGTGGCACAGACCCATCCGGCCTGGTAGATCACCGATGTGGCGCGGCCTTTTTCGCGTCTGCACCCTTCCATCGCCTCGCATTCTGGCGAGCCGCACATGTGGCCTTCGATCTCCGTGAGGGCTCCAAGGTTGCGCCGCGACGCGAGCACTACGCGGGCGGCCGGATCTCCCCACACACTTTCTCCGCCAAGCCACGCAGGGCCAGGAACAAGCCGTCCACCACACCTTCATCCATGTGCTGCGCAGGTGTACCGGTCAGCCGACAGCGCTCGGCGGCATGCAGTACTTCTGCGACGGTCAGCAGCCCAACGGCGGCGCGTTCTGTCCGCGCCAGCGCCTGCCGCCGACCGGGTGGCAAGCCAGCTTCCGGCCACGGCTGTCCATCTGCGGCATCGCCGCGGCGAATGCCCTTCAAGCATCCCCAGACGGTGCTGAGTTCGGGGGCGGGGTTGTCATCGTCATTCACGCTGTCGTGGTGGGCGTACAGCGGATGCGGCGGCGGTAGGGTCATGTCGGCGTCCTCGGCAAAGGGCAGGCGTGCCACCGCGCAGGGCGGGTGGCGGGCGGTGCGTGGCTGCAAGCCGGGATGAAGTATCGCCATTGACCGGCGGGCCCGAAGGCCCCCACGCACCGCCCACCATGAAGGCCGACGGATCACCCGCCGGCACCATCCAGAGACAGTGCCGACGGGTGAGCGCAAACAACATGCGATAACCTCATCACGGGCTTGCAGGCCCGGTGCCACCCGTTGTCGGTGGCGCTGCATGTTGGTTACGCCTGCGCTTGGGTTTCAATCAGAATTGTCTGAAACAGAGATCCAACCCCAAGGCGCACCTGCATTGTTGCAGGTGCAGCCAGCGCAGCACGCGACAGCGCAGGACGCTTCTGCGCCAGTGGCTAGTGGAATGCGCTCAAACATGTCGCAAAGCGCGAAGTAATGCGCGACTGCTGTGAGCGCCTTCCATGATCCAAGCAAAGGCGCTGATGCGTGGCGAGCGCGGCGCGTCGGTCCAAACGCGACATGCGCGCCCTACATCCGCTCACCCCAGATAACGCTGGAACCACGCCAGCGTGCGCTCCCATGCCAGATCGGCGGCGGCCTTGTCGTAGCGCGGTGTCGAATCGTTGTGGAAGCCGTGGTTGGTGCCCGGGTACACATACGCCTGGTAATGCGTGCCGGCCTGTTTCAGCGCGGCCTCGTACGCCGGCCAGGTGGCATTGACGTTGTCATCCTTCTCGGCGAAGTGCAGCAGCAGCGGCGCCTTGATGCGTGGCACGTCCTTGGGGTCGGCCTGGCGCCCGTAGAACGGCACCGCCGCGTCCAGTTCCGGGTAGGCCACCGCTGCCGCATTGCTGACGCCGCCGCCATAGCAGAAACCGGTGATGCCGACCTTGCCGCTGGCCTGTGCATGCGCGCGCAGATATTCGATGGCCGCGAAGAAATCGTTCATCAGTTTCTGCGGATCGACCTGCTTCTGCAGTTCGCGGCCGCGATCATCATTGCCCGGATAACCGCCTACCGAACTCAGTCCATCCGGTGCCAGTGCGATATATCCGGCCTTGGCTACGCGGCGTGCCACGTCTTCGATATAGGGATTCAAACCACGGTTCTCGTGCACCACCACCACCGCCGGCAGGCGCTTTTCCAGCTTGGCCGGGCGCACGAAGTAGCCGCGTACCTGGCCATGTCCGTTGGGCGAGGGGTAGCTGAGGTACTCGGCGTGGATATCGGGATCGGTGAAGGACACCTGCTGCGCCAACGCGTAGTCGGGCGTGAGCGCGGCCAGCAGCGTGCCAGCAGTGACACCAGCCACGGCGAAGGCGGCAGCATGATCCAGGAAATCGCGGCGGCTCATGCGCCCATGTACATAACCGTCGTACAGCTCCAGCAGTTCGGCGGGAAAGTCCTTGGCGGTCAGTCGGGTCATGCGGGCACTCCAAGCGCAGGGGCGAACGCCGAATCTAGCACTGTCCTGCCGCAGGCCGTTATGCTCGAAGAATTTCCGGTGAAGGATTCCGCCATGCGGTTGTTCGTGCTTCCGTTCCTGCTTCTGGCCGCCTGTGCCGCACCGCTGCACGCGGCCGAACCGGCGCCGCCCGCGCAGTCGGCCGCCGCCGCGCCGTTGGCCATCGGCGAAACCTTCACCACGGCACCTTTCCGCTTGCTCTGCTGTTGATGGAATTTACAAGTTTTCTGATTCCATTCCTGCGTTGGGTGACACAGTGTTGATGTCGCATGGGTTGGTTGGACGGATCCGTCTGAGCCTGTGTCACGTTCTCAACGAGGAGATGAAGCATGAAGAGTGTTCTTCTCGGTAGTTCGTTTCTTCTTTCTGTTGTCGCAGGTTTGACTGGCTGTGGCCCAGCAACCTATGAAGTCTCAGCCTCATGCGAATCAGATAAGAAGTGCAAAGTTCAAGGAAAGATCAGTGGGACGTTTGGCGGCGGGAAGAAAGAAGTCCCGCTCTATCAGCGGCTTCTGAGTCTGGCCGCAAGCGAAATACCCGATGCGGCGGAATTCGCGATTGACGTTAGCGGGTCATCGGTTGCATTTCCCGGGTCCGGAATTACTACGCTTCGCCTGGTAAATGAGGCGTCGGGTGTGGAGGTTGCCTCGCGCGAATTTTCTTGGGTTCGTGTAGGGAGTACGCTGCGCTTGAATGATCCCAATGCTGTCAATGCCTGGGTGGCGTCTGACGGCGGCAGCGCGACTACGCTTCGATACAGCATGGGGCAGATACAAGTGGGTGCAATTCCTGGCCCTAACACTATCAATGTAGCGTCTCAGTACAGAGGTATCAGTCGCGCGTCAGCAAGTTCCGACTTTGTCGCTTGTACGATTCATGCATCGCCTTATCCATGCAAGCAATAGCAGTATGTCGAATAGGATTCTCAGCGAGTAGCGCGTTCGCGCTGCTCGCTGTACTGCTTCTACCGGGATGTGGGCTCCATCACCTCCCCCCGCGTACAGCGGTAGGCGATGAAGGTGCTGCGGGAATACATGTAAGTGGCGTGGCAGAGAACCCGAAGCTGCAGACCTTTTCGATTCTGCCGGGTCCGAATTCCATCGAGGTTGCAGTACAGAAAGCCAGTTGCACGGAGGATGGTATCCAAGTGCAGGTGTGGTCTGCCGTCCACGATGTGCAGCAGGCGATGAGCGTGTGCCATGCTGCTTCGCGGGCCGCATCGGTCTCACTGGATGCCGCGGGAATGGCGGGCGCGCGCGTGAAATATCGGGTCACGTTGGTCAGCGACGGCGGTGGCACGTGGCGCCATCCAGGTTCTGCCAGAGCAGCCATTCCTTCGCTCGCGTTCTGGTTTCCTGCGCAGCAGAATCTCACTGACCGGGTGCTGGCGCGCATTGTCCGCACCACCGCGCATGAGTTCCATCATGCGGCGTGGGCGCTGAACGGATCGCCTCGGAAGGTATATGCGGGCGAACCTGCAGCGTACGCCGCAGGAGCCTGCGCGCAGCTGGCGGTTCTTGGGCGGCTTCGCCGGGAATGGCTGCCGCTCGCGCATGACTGGATGAATGACGCACTCCCCGATAAGGCCGCCATGCGGTCGTCCCGGGCCGGTGCGGACCTGCATGTCAGTTTGTTGCCATTCTTTGATGGGGCTGACGAAATTCAGCCCGATTCGCGGCCCGGTCGTGCCGTCATGGCGTGGTGCGCGTGCGCTCGTGTTGTTCGGTAAATCACTGTTGCTCTATCCAAGCATGGCGTGGATCCACCGTCGGGAAGGGGCGCAACGGCCCGTCAGGGCGCTATGCTCGGCATCTTTCCCAGGATGGGTGGCCCCGTGCGCTTGATCATGCTGTCGCTGTTGTTGTCTGCCGTCTCCGCCACGCCGTTGATGGCTGCAACAACTGCGCCGTCCGCGCAGTCAGCCGCTGCCGCGCCGCTGGCCATCGGCGAAACCTTCACGATCGAATCGAAGGCGCTGGGCGAAACCCGCCGCATCAACGTTTACCGGCCGCAGCCCTGGGGACTGGACCCGAAGGCGCCGCTGCCGGTGCTGTACATGCCCGACGGTGGCATCGGCGAAGACTTCCTGCACGTGGCGGGGCTGGTGCAGGTGCTGACCGGCAACGGCAGCATGCGCCCGTTCCTGCTGGTGGGCATCGAAAACACCGAGCGCCGCCGCGACATGACCGGCCCCAGCAGCGACCCGCAGGACCAGAAGATTGCCCCGCGCATTGGCGGTTCGGCGGCCTACCGCAGCTTCCTGCGTGACGAACTGATGCCGCAGGTGCGCCAGCGCTACGCCACCACCGACGAACGCGCGCTGATGGGCGAATCGCTGGCCGGCCTGTTCGTGGTCGAAACGCTGCTGCAGGAGCCGGAGCTGTTCAACAGCTATATCGCGCTGGACCCCAGCCTGTGGTGGAACAAGGGCGCGCTGCTGGCGGCGGCGCCGAAGCGCTTGCCGGCCGTGGCCAAGGCGGGCCCGCGTGTGTTCCTGGCCAGCAGTGGCCAGCCGGAACTGGCCGATGCCAGCGCCAAACTTGCCGCGTTGCTGCAGCAGGCCTCGCCGTTACCGTTGGTGAAGTACCAGCCGCTGCCGGATGAAACCCACGCCACGATCTACCACCCGGCCGCGCTGCAGGCACTGCGCACCTTGTTCCCGCTGCCCGCCGCAGCGCCGGCCGTTGCCGAAGTCGCGTCGGCGCAGCCGTATGTAGCGCTGCCCGATACCCAGACGCTGCGTGTGCACGATCCGGCGGGCCGCGATTATCCCATCTGGGTGGCCTTGCCGGCTGGTTATGCCGAACACCCGCAGAAGCGCTATCCGGTGCTGTACGTGACCGATGCGCTGTACAGCTTCCCGCTGGTGCGCAGCGTGCGCAACCTGGTGGGGCAGCAGGGGCAGAACATCGAGGACTTCATCCTGGTCGGGTTGCCGCCGCAGGAAGGCCTGACGTCCAAGCAGAGCCGTTCGCGCGACTACACGCCCAGCAACCCGACGCGCATTCCTGCCGACTACTACAGCAGTGATGTGACCTACGGCGGCGCCGCGCATTACCGCGATTTCCTGGCCACGCAGGTGCTGCCGCTGGTCGATGCGCGCTACCGCACCGATGCGGCCCGGCGCACGTTCGCCGGGCATTCCTATGGCGCCCTGTTCGGCGCCTATGTGCTGACCACCCAGCCGGACCTGTTCAGCACTTACATCCTGTCCAGCCCTTCGCTGTGGTTCGACCAGGGACTGCTGCCGCGCCTGCAGGAGGCCGCCGTCATTCCCGCGCAGCCGACCCGCGTGCTGCTGTCGGTCGGCGGCTACGAAACCATCAAGCCTGGCCCGCGCTATTCCACCGGCAATGACGTGCTGCGGCAGGCGGCCGATTTCACCACCCAGCTGCAGCGTCGTGGCCGCAACCTGCAGGTGGACAACGTGGTGATCGATGGCGAAGACCATCTGACCGTGTATCCGCAGGTGATCACCCGTGCGCTGTTGGACGTGCTGCCGGGGGAGGGTCCTTACACCGGTGGCTGACTATCGTGGATGTGATGAGATGCCGCCGGATCTGATTGCGCGGGTGGAGGCGTTGCATGCCGATCATCCCAGCCTGCGTGGGCTGCCGGCCACGGACGCGCAGATTGCTGAGGCCCAGCAGACGCTGGGCGTGGTGTTCGACCCGCAGTACGTGGCATTCATCAAGCGCTTCGGTGGCTCGTTCGCCGGGGTGGACGTGCACGCGTTTACGAACGGTTCGCTGGTCGGTCGCGAGACGGTGACCGAGCTGACGCTGCGCTTTCGCGACTTCTATGGCGAGGGGCTGCAGGATGAGCTGCGCGACGCCGTGGTGCTTTCCGATGACGGTGCCGGCAACCCCGTGCTGGTGACCGCGCAGGGTGAAGTGCTGCTGTACCTGCACGAAGAAGGCGAAGTGGAACGCTTGTTCCCTTCGCTCTACGACATGATGGATGCCTGGCTGGCGTAGATCCACGCCATGCGTGGATGAATGCCTTACGCCGCCTGCGCGTCCGGTCCGGTCAGCACGCCGGCGTCGGCATGGCGGAAGCACAGCCGGATTGCATCCAGCAGCTCGCTCATGTTGTACGGCTTGGGCAGGAAATGAATGCCTGCGCGCAGCTGCGGCAGCACGCTGTGCTGGTCCATGCCCGAGGTGACCAGGATCGGCAGCTGCGGGTACAGCCCGCGCACCTGGTTGGCGGCCTCGATGCCGCTTACCCGGCCCAGGTTGACGTCGGTGAACAGCAGATCGAAGCGTTCACCGGCGGCCAGCAGGCCCAGCGCGGCCTCGGCGCTGCTGACGCCCACCACGTGGCAGGCCTGGCTTTCCAGCGCCATGCGGCTCAGCTCGCGGGTTTCTTCGGCATCCTCGATCAGCAGGACGCGCGGTTCAACGTGGCGCTTGGACAGCAACATGACGCGACAACTCCGGACAGCAGCGGTGAAAAGGCGCGCAAGTATGCTCGACCGTAGGGTGATATCCGTGTGCAGGACGGGCTAAGACAACGTTACAGCGCGTCTGCGGCGTGCGTGCAGGCCCAATACGACCACGGCCAACAGGGCGGTGCCGATGCGCAGGCTGGTGGCCTGCCAGCCCAGCGTCATCGCATCGTCCAGGCTGAACACATTCCAGGCCAGGTTCATCGATACGTGCAGGGCCAGACCGCACCATAGGGTGTTGCCGTCCAGATGGTCGAGCCAGGCGAAGATGAACCCGCCGAACGCGATGACCACCCCGACGAACAGGGCGGTGGTGCCGCCCCCGAAACCGCCAAACCCCAGCCAGTGCACCAGCCCGAACAGCAGCGCCTGCGGCAGCGCCAGCAGCGCCCAAGGGCCGCGCACGATCTTCACCAGTAGAACGAAGCCGAGGCCACGGAACAGCACTTCCTCGGCCAGCGGAAACAACACGGCCAGCATCGTGGCGTCCACTGCGGTCAGCGCGGTGTTGGGTGTGCCCAGTGCCGCCAGACCCAGCCAGCACGTGAGACTGGCCAGTAGCACCCAGAGCGGGCCGCGCGCGCCGTTCCAGCGCAGGCCCAGGCTGGCCGCCAGCCCCTCGCCACGGGGGCGCAGCAGGGCCGTCAGCAGCAGCGCCACCAGCACCGCCAAGGCGTTGTCGAGCAGGCTGCCGCCATACGGAATGGGCAAGGCGGGGATGAGCAGGCCCGCTGCCGCACTGAGGTCACGCAGGTTCAGGCCGAGGCCGACGCCCAGCAGCATCAGCAACAGGCGGCCGGCTGCGGGCAGGCGGGAAGCGGGATTCATGCGCGCGCTCCTTGCGGGATGAACCTGCAGTGTGTGTGGCCGGCAACGCGAGCGCGCGCCCCGTTAGTCCCTGTGTCATCGGTCATGTTGCCGAACAGTCATCGAGATACAGGTACAGTCAAGGGCAGACTGAAAGGAGCGACGCCCATGCAGTGCCCCGTGTGCACCACCCAGACCCTGCAGATGGCCGAGCGCCATGGCATTGAAATCGACTACTGCCCCAGCTGCCGCGGCGTGTGGCTGGACCGTGGTGAACTGGACAAGATCATCGAGCGCGCCGGGGCTGCTGCAGGCGCTGCGGTGCCGCCGCCGGCACCGGTGCAGGCGCAGCCGCAGGTGGCCGCGCAGGTGGTGCATCGTGATACCCGCCATCTGGGCCAGCGCTATGAAGACAGCCGCGGGCAGCATGGGCAGGGTTACAAGAAAAAGAAGAAGGAAAGTTTCCTGTCGGAGCTGTTTGATTTCTGAGAACGGTAGGTAGAGTCGAGCTTGCTCGACTGCAGGAGAAGCAGTCGAGCATGGCTCGACTCTACAAAGAGCGGAAAGGCGAGGAGCAGTCGAGCAAGCTCGACTCTACCGGCGGCGCAGGATGTGTTCGCGGTCGCGGGTGCTGCCGACGATGAAGTCGTACTCGCCGGCTTTTTCACAGCCGTAGCGTGCGTAGAAGCGCTGGGCGGCGAGGTTTTCTTCCCACACGCCCACCCAGAGGGTGCGCCGTTGCGGCTGGTCCAGCCAGGCGATGAAGGCGTCCATCAGGCGCGCGCCGTGGCCGCGGTTGTGGTGCGCGGCCAGGATGTACAGGCGCTTCAGTTCAATATCACCATCGCGCGCTTCGGCGTGCGGCAGGGTGTTGGCGCCGGCCGCCAGATAGCCGACCACCTGTTCGCCGTCCAGCAGCAACCAGACGGCGCTGCGTGGGTCGCACAGTTCTTCGCGCTGCGGCGCCAGGCCGTAGTGTTCCTGCAGGAAGACGTCCAGTTCCTGCGGCGGGTAGGAGTCGCCCCAGGTTTCGGTGTACGTGGCAACGGCAATGGCCGAAAGCGCTTCGGCATCGGCCAGAGTGGCGCGGCGGATCTGCAGGGACATGGCGGCGGCGGTGATCAAGCGTGGCGCAGTGTAGCCGGCCCCGGCGCGAACCGGGGCCGTGCAGTGCCTTAGAACCACATACGCACACCCGCGACCCAGCGCGTGTCGCGCGCGTGGTCGCCGGCATGGTCGGCGGCATCACCGAAGCTGCGCTCGTGGCTGATGCCGATGTACGGCGCGAAGCGGCGGCTGAACTCGTAGCGCAGGCGCAGCCCGGCCTCGACCTTGTTCAGGCCCTGGCCGATGCCGTGCTCCGGTTCGTCCTTGGCCGCCAGCGTGGCTTCCACCAGCGGTTGCAGGATCAGCCGATTGGTCAGCAGCACGTCGTACTCCACTTCGGCCTTGGCCAGCACCTGCCCGCCGGAACCCAGGTACAGCGTGGCCGAGCTTTCGAACTTGTACGGCGCCAGGCCCTGGATGCCGATCGCCGCCCAGGTGCGCGAATCGGCGGGGCGGAAATCCTGTCGGACGCCGACCAGCACGTCCCACCACGGCGAGACGCTGCGGCCGTACAGTGCTTCCAGCGATGAGGATTCGGTGCGACCGCCACTGCGTTCACCATCGCTGCGCAGCCACAGACGGTTGATGTCGCCGCCGATCCAGCCGCTGGCTTCCCAGGCCTGGCCCTTGCCGTCCTGGCCATCCCAGTGTTCCAGACGATCGATCAGCAGCAGGCTGTTGATCTGCGGGGCATGTTCCATCGCATCGTGATTGATGGGCGGGAAGGCCGCGGCGCGGTCAGCGTCGGTCGGCACCGGGATGGGTTCGCGGGGTTCGCTGGGCGCCGGCATGGCGTGGCCCATCGCAGCGTGGTCCATCTGCGCGTGGTCCATCGTCGAATGGTCCATCTTCGAATGGTCCATCTTCGAATGATCGACTGGTGCCGGTGCGGACATGGCCATGTCATGGCCGGCGTGCGACTGCGCGAACGCGGGCAGGGCAGTGGCCAGGCCCACGGCCAACAGACTGCGGGAGACGAGGCGGCTCATTCTTCGATCCTCATTTCGCGCATCATGCCCGCTTCCATGTGGTACAGCAGATGGCAGTGGTAGGCCCAGCGGCCCAGTGCATCGGCACGGACGCGGTAGCTGCGGCGGGTGCCGGGCGGCATGTCCACGGTGTGCTTGCGCACCTGGAACTCACCGGCGGCGTTTTCCACATCGCTCCACACACCGTGCAGGTGGATCGGGTGCTGCATCATGGTGTCGTTCACCAGCACGATGCGCATGCGCTCGCCGTAGTTCAGCCGCAGCGGTTCGGCACTGGCGAAGGGAACGCCGTCGAACGACCAGGCGAATTTCTCCATGTGCCCGGTCAGGTGCAGCTCGATCTCGCGGCCGGGCTCGCGGCCATCCGGGTCGTCGAACAGGCTGCGCATGGCGCCGTAGGTCAGTACCTGGCGGCCGTTGTCGCGCAGGCCGATGCCGGGGTCATCCAGCTTGGGTTCGGTCGCGCCGCTGCGCATGTCCACCAGCGGGCTGGCCAGTTCGCTGGCCGAATGCTTCGGCGCCTTGCTGGCGGCAGCGCTGCCATGCGCGCTGTGGTCCATGTGGGCACCGCAGCCGCCTTCCATGCTTTTCATGGCTGCCATGTCGTGCCCGCCGTGGCCCGCCATGTCATGCCCCATGTCGCTCATCGTCAGCAGCGGGCGCGGGTCGCGCTGCGGAATCGGCGCCTGCAGGCCATGACGCACGGCCAGGGTGCCGGCGGCAAAACCGGTGCGGCCCATGTCCTGGCAGAAGATGGTGAAGGCGTCCTGGCCGCTGGGTTCCACCAGCACGTCGTAGGTCTCGGCCGGGGCAATGCGGAATTCATCGATGCTGACCGGGTGGATGTACTGGCCATCGGCGGCCACCACGGTCATCTTCAGGCCGGGAATGCGCACGTCGAAATAGGTCATCGAGGCGCCGTTGATGAAGCGCAGCAGCACCTTTTCGCCACTGCGGAACAGCCCGGTCCAGTTGCCGGCCGGCGCGGTGCCGTTCATCAGGTAGGTGTAGGTGTGCGCATTGACGTCGGAAATATCGGTGGGGGTCATGCGCATGCGGCCCCACATGCCGCGGTCGGACAGTGCCGCCGACCAGCCGTCGCGGCGCACGTCGCGCACGAAGTCGGGCAGGGTGCGCTTGTAGTAGTTGTCATGCTCGGCCAGCTTCTTCATGCGCCGGAACAGCGCGCCTGGGTCCATGTCGGTCCAGTCCGACAGCAGGACCACGTGCTCGCGGTCGTGCTGGTACGGGGCCGGTTCGGCCGGGTCGATGATCAGCGCGCCGTACAGGCCGGCCTGTTCCTGGAACATCGAATGGCTGTGGTACCAGTAGGTGCCCGACTGCTTCAGCTGGAAGTGGTAGTGATAGGTCTCGCCGGGGCCGATGCCGTTGAAGCTGAGCCCGGGCACGCCGTCCATGTTGGCCGGCAGCAGGATGCCGTGCCAGTGGATGGAGGTGGGGTGGCGGTCCAGCGTGTTGCGCACGAACAGGTCCACGGTCTGGCCTTCGCGCCAGCGCAGGATCGGCGCCGGCAGCGAGCCGTTCACGGTGATCGCCGGGCGGGTGCGGCCGGTGAAGTTGGCCAGCGATTCGCCGATGGCCAGTTCAACGCGGGTGTCGGTGAGCACGGCCGGTGCGCCGGCCAGGCGCGGCGTGGCGCTGGCAGCGGCAAGCGCGCGCTGCGGCACGCCGATGGCGGTGGCGCCAGCGACCACGCCGCCAGCGGCCAGGCCCTGTACGAACAGGCGGCGCGACGGCATGGGCAGGGCGCCCGGGCCGGGGGGAATAAGGGTATTCATGGGTGACTCCGGAACACGGGTACGACCGGCACGGGGCCGGCAGCGAAGCGCGATGCGCCCGCAGGCGCGCGGAATCAGCCGATGGGAGGGCGTGAGATGGGCGGCAGGGGCGGCGCGGGACGGCCGCTGGCGTGCACCGGCGGCGGTGCCAGCGACCAGGCCGGGCCGACCGGCAGGGCCAGCGGCTGCACGGCCAACAGGGGCTGCTGGGCACAGCTGCGCACGCAGTCCTTCATCTGGCAGTGGCTGTCGTGGGACGGGGCCTGGGCTTCCGGGCCCGGTTCGGCCTGCATGCCCGCATGGTGGTGGCAGTCGGGTTCCTCTGCCGCCGCGCTGGCGTTTTCATGCGCCATCGGGCTCATCTGCGCGTGCCCGCTGGCCATGGCCGCGTTCACCCCGTTGAGCAACAGGCTGAGCATGAGCACGACACGCAGCAGGGTGGAGGCGACGGACATGGGCATCAATCTAACGGCAAGCGGGGCGCGATGCACTTCTTGCTGAATGGCGTGTTCAAGGTTGGAGCAGGGCGAGGGTAGCGCCGGGCCAGGCCCGGCGAGCGCGATGCGCGCCAACGCAGAACGCCTAGCCTTCCTCGCGCACGATCTCCACCAGGCGCGGGCCGTAGCGGCTGAGCTTGGTGCCGCCGATGCCGCCCACCCGGGCCAGTTCATCCAGCGAGGTCGGGCGCTGTTCGGCAATGTTGCGCAGGGTGCTGTCGTGGAAGATCACGAAGGCCGGCACGTTCTGTTCGCGCGCCAGTTCGGCCCGCAGGCCGCGCAGGGCGTTGAACAGGGCCAGGTCCTGCGGCAGCACCGACAGGCCGGTGCGCTGCGCGCTGCGCTCGCGGCCTGCGGTGGCGCTGGCGGCGTCGCGGCGCATGCTGATCTGGCGGCGCCCGGTCAGCACCGCGCGGCTGGCGTCGGTCAGGCGCAGGCCGCCATGGCCCTCGCTGTCCACTTCCAGCAGGCTGGCCGCCACCAGTTGCCGGAACACGCTGCGCCAGGTGCGCGCATCCAGGTCGCGGCCGATGGCGTAGGTGCTCAGCTTGTCGTGGCCCTGCTGCTTGATCTTCTCGTTCTCGCTGCCACGCAGGATATCGATCAGGTGGCCCACGCCGAAGCGCTGGCCGCTGCGGTACACGCAGCTCAGGGCCTTCTGCGCGGCAATGGTGGCGTCCCAGGCGGCCGGGGGGGTCAGGCAGTTGTCACAGTTGCCGCAGGGCTGCGGATAGGTTTCGCCGAAACCGGCCAGCAGCACCTGGCGGCGGCATTGCATGGATTCGCAGTAGCCCAGCAGATGGTCCAGCTTGGACCGTTCCAGCTGCTTGCGTTCTTCGCTGGCTTCGGACTGCTCGATCATCTGCTTCAGCAGCACCACATCGCCCAGGCCGTAGCACAGCCAGGCCTCGGCGGCCTCGCCATCGCGACCGGCGCGGCCGGTTTCCTGGTAGTAGCCTTCCATCGATTTGGGCAGGTCGGTATGCGCCACGAAGCGCACATCCGGCTTGTCGATGCCCATGCCGAAGGCGATGGTGGCGCACATGACGATGCCGTCTTCGCGCAGGAAGCGGCGCTGGTTGTTGGCGCGCACTTCCGGCGGCAGGCCGGCGTGGTAGGGCAGGGCATTGAAGCCCTGGCCGCAGAGGAATTCGGCGGTTTCTTCCACCTTGCGCCGCGACATGCAGTAGACGATACCGGCCTCGCTGCGGTGGCCGCGCAGGAAATCGGTCAGCTGCTTGCGCGCGTTGTCCTTCTGCACCACGGTGTAGCGGATGTTGGGGCGGTCGAAGGAGCTGACGAAATGGCGGGCCTGGGCCAGGTCCAGGCGCTCGGCGATCTCGCGCTGGGTGGGCGGATCGGCGGTGGCGGTCAGGGCGATGCGCGGAATGTCTGGCCAGCGCTCGTGCAGCACGGTCAGCTGGCGGTATTCGGGGCGGAAATCGTGGCCCCACTGCGACACGCAGTGCGCTTCGTCGATGGCGAACAGGGCGATGTGGCTGCGCGAGATCAGGGACAGGAAGCGGCCGGTCAGCAGGCGCTCGGGGGCGACATAGAGCATGTCCAGTTCGCCGGCCAGCAGTTCGCGTTCGACCCGGGCGGCGGTTTCGCCATCCAGGGTGGAATTCAGGTATTCGGCGCGCACGCCGAGCTGGCGCAGGGCTTCCACCTGGTCCTGCATGAGGGCGATGAGCGGGGAAATGACGATGCCGCAACCGTCACGCAGCAGGGCCGGAACCTGGTAGCAGAGCGACTTGCCGCCGCCGGTGGGCATCAGGACCAGGGCGTCATGGCCGGCAGCCACATGCTCCACGATGTCCTGCTGGGGACCACGGAAATCGTCGTAACCAAAGACGCGTTGGAGCAGATCGTGCGCGGGACGGGAAGCCATCCGCCTAGTTTACCCCGGCGGGGGTGGTAGGGGTTCGGCAGGGCTGCGCCCTGCACCGCTGTAGAGTCGAGCCATGCTCGACTGAAGCAACGTCAAAAGCGGGGTGTGTGCTGGTTGGGCGTGGCGGTGTGGGCTTGCAGGACACGCCGTAAACCCGTCCATGGGGGCTCGTAGGCGCCATCCATGGCGCCTGCGGTCCTGCAAGCCCACACCGCCACGCCTCTGACAGGTTCACGCGGCTGTGGGTAGGTGTCGACCTTGGTCGACACATCTGTCAGATATCGAATGAATCATCCACGCGTGGCGTGGCTCTACTGTGTCGACCAAGGTCGACACCTACCAGAGCATTCGGCCGTTCCGGCAGATCGCGCAGGTCTGTCGAAGGCGGGGTGGGTCCGGTTGAGGGGGTATCCGCGCCATGGATGGCGCGGCTAAGCCCCCATGGATGGGTTTACGGCGTCCCCCTCAACCGGACCCACCCCGCCAACCCTCAGGAAACCCGCCTTTGACGTTGCCTCAGTCGAGCATGGCTCGACTCTACAGGGGGTCGGCAGGGCTGCAAGCCCTGCCGAAAAACCCCCAAACCCTTACTGGAGCAGGGAGCGCAGCATCCAGGCGTATTTTTCGTGGGTCTGCAGGCGCTGGGTCATCAGATCCTCGGTCGGGGCGTCGTCGGCGTCGTCCGCCACATCCAGCACTTCACGCGCCGTACGGCAGACCGCTTCGTTGGCGACCACCAACTGGCGTACCATTTCCCGCCAGTCCGCACTGTCGGTCAGCCCCGGTTCCTCGGCGATCGAGGTCAGCGCAGCGAATTCCCGGTAGGAGCCCGGGGCATTGAAACCCAGCGCACGGATACGTTCGGCCACATCGTCCAGCGCCGCCCACTGCTCGGTGTACTGCGTCTCGAACATCGTGTGCAGCGAGTTGAACATCGACCCGGTCACGTTCCAGTGGAAGTTGTGGGTCTTCAGGTAGAGCGTGAACGCATCAGCCTGGAACCGCGACAGACCGTCGGCGATCTTCTTGCGGTTGCCCTGGGTGATCCCGATATCGATGTTGGGTGCCGACGGCGCCGCCGCCGCAAGCTTCTGCTTGCCGGTCTTGGGCTTGGTCGTGCTCTTGGTCTTCGCCATGGGGTTCCTCCTTGTGGAATCGTTGGCCTTCACAGTAAATCAGTCGTGATGACTGGTCGCTTTCAAAGTTTTGAACGAACCGATTGATGAACGCTATCAATAAAAATCCGCCGCCCCGCCTGCGCCAACAGCGCGCCGCCATCGATGGCGCCATGAGCCGCGACCGGGGCCGTCTGCTGGGCATGCTGTCGCGTTGCCAGGCCAAGCCCGAAGATGCGGCCCTGGCCGCCACGTTCGAGCAGGCCCTGCAGGCATCGGTGCAGCGCCGCCAGCAACGGGCGCAGCAGCAGCTATCCATTACTCTGGACCCGCAGCTGCCGATTGCGCGTGAAGCCGAGGCGATCATCGGCCTGATCCGCGACCACCAGGTGGTAGTGATCGCCGGCGAAACCGGTTCGGGCAAGACCACCCAGCTGCCGAAGCTGTGCCTAGCTGCCGGCCGTGGCCAGGCCGGCATGATCGGCTGCACCCAGCCGCGACGGATTGCCGCACGTGCGGTGGCCAGCCGCGTGGCGCAGGAACTGCACAGCGAACTGGGCCAGCTGGTCGGCTACCAGGTGCGCTTCAACGACAAGGTCAGCGAAGACAGCCGCATCAAGTTCATGACCGACGGCATCCTGCTGGCGGAGATCGCCAGCGACCGCTGGCTGTCGAACTACGACACGATCATCGTGGACGAGGCGCACGAACGCAGCCTCAACATCGACTTCCTGCTGGGCTACCTGAAGCAGCTGCTGCGCAAGCGCCCGGACCTGAAGCTGATCGTCACCTCGGCCACCATCGATACCGAACGCTTCGCCCAGCATTTCGACAACGCGCCGGTGATCAGCGTGGAAGGGCGCACCTTCCCGGTGGAAGTGCGCTACCGCGCGCTGGAAGGCGAGGGCGAACAGGAGGGCGAGCGCACGGTGAACGATGCCATCGTGTCGGCCATCGACGAGATCACCCGCCTGGATGCGCGGGGCGACGTGCTGATCTTCCTGCCCGGCGAGCGCGAGATCCGCGATGCGCACCAGTCGCTGGAGCGCCGCAAGTACCGCAATACCGAGGTGCTGCCGCTGTACGCGCGACTGTCCAACCAGGACCAGGACCGGGTGTTCAACCCCGGCCCGAACCGGCGCATCGTGCTGGCCACCAACGTGGCCGAGACCTCGCTGACGGTGCCGCGCATCCGCTACGTGGTCGATCCGGGCTTCGCCCGGGTCAAGCGCTACAGCCCGCGCAACAAGCTGGACCGCCTGCATATCGAGCCGATCTCGCAGGCCAGTGCCAACCAGCGCAAGGGCCGTTGCGGCCGTATTGCCGAGGGTATCTGCTACCGCCTGTATGCCGAAGCCGATTTCCAGGCGCGGCCGGAGTTCACCGATCCGGAAATCCGCCGCTCCAGCCTGGCCGGGGTGATCCTGCGCATGCTGCAGCTGGGCCTGGGCCGCATCGAGGACTTCCCGTTCCTGGAAGCGCCGGACGAGCGCGCGGTGGCCGATGGTTGGCAGCAGCTGACCGAACTGGGCGCGATCGATGCCGAGCGGCGCATGACCACCATCGGCAAGCAGATGGCACGCCTGCCGGTGGACGTGAAGCTGGCGCGCATGCTGGTGGCCGCGCAGGCGGCAGGTTGCCTGCGGCCGATGCTGGTGATCGCCTCGTTCCTGGGCATCCAGGACCCGCGCGAACGCCCGCCCGAAGCGCGCGGTGCGGCTGACAGCGCGCATGCGCAGTTTGCCGATGGGCGCTCTGAATTCGTGGGCGTGCTGCGCCTGTGGGACGGCTATCGCACGGCCCACGAAGACCTGACCCAATCGAAGCTGCGCGACTGGTGCGGCCGCCATTTTCTGGGTTTCCTGCGCATGCGTGAATGGCGCGAGCTGCACCGCCAGCTGCGCTTGTTGTGCGAGGAACTGGGCTGGAAGGAAGAAGCCAGCGATGCGGCGATGGCACCGCTGTTGGCCGGCAGCAGTGCGCCGGCCCCGGCGCGTGACGACGCGGCTGCAGTGAAGGCCACCCGTGGCCAGTTGCACCGCGCTGCGCGCCTGGCCCGCGAGGGCAAGACAGAAGCCGCGCCGGCACCGGTGGCGGCGCATGCGCAGAAGGATGAAGTGCCTGCCGGTGGTGGCTTCAGCGAGCGTGTGCGCGCGGCCGCCTACCAGACCCTGCACCGTGCGTTGATCGCCGGGCTGCCCACGCAGGTGGGCCACCGCACCGACAAGGGCGATTTCCAGGCGCCGCGCCAGCGCCGCTTCCTGCCGTTCCCGGGTTCGGCGCTGTCCAAGCGCCCGCCGCCGTGGCTGCTGGCGGCCAACCTGCTGGACACGCAGAAGGTCTGGGGCATGACCCTGGCGGCCATCGAGCCGGACTGGGTGATTGCCGAACTGCCGCACCTGCTGCTGCGCAAGCACTTCGACCCGCACTGGTCGCGCGCGCAGGGCCAGGTTCTGGCCTCCGAGCAGATCAGCCTGTTCGGCCTGGTGCTGGCGCCGAAGAAGCCGGTGCACTACGGCCGCATCGAACCGGGCGAGGCGCATGACATCTTCGTGCGCCAGGCGCTGGTGACCGGCGAAATCAACACCCGCGCCAGTTTCGTGGCCGACAACCACAAGGTGCTGGAACAGGCGCGCGAGGAAGAGGCCAAGCTGCGCCGTGCCGGTATCGTGGCCGACGAGGACTGGCAGGCGCGCTGGTACCTGGACCGCGTACCGCCGCAGATCCATTCGGCCGCTGGCCTGGATACCTGGTGGAAGGCGTTGCCGCCGGAACAGCGCAAGACGCTGCACTGGTCGCTGGTCGACCTGTTGCCCGGCGAAGGCAGCGAACAGGAGCGCTACCCCAAGTATCTGGCGCTGGGCCAGGCGCGGCTGCCGCTGCATTACCGCTTCGAGCCGGGCAGCGACGACGACGGCGTAACCCTGGACGTGCCGCTGCACCTGTTGAACGCGCTGGACCCGGTGCAGCTGGGCTGGCTGGCGCCGGGCTTCGTGGCCGACAAGGCCGCCGCGCTGATCCGCAGCCTGCCCAAGGCCATGCGCCGCAACTACGTGCCCGCACCGGATTTCGCCCGGGCATTCTTCGAGGCCTTCCCGCAGCCCAGCGCCGATGCGATCACCGGTGAGCTGGCGCGTTTCCTGTCGCGTGCCACTGGCGCCCAGGTGGCAGCCACCGATTTCGAGCCCGCCTCGATCGAGCCGCACCTGCACATGAACCTGCGGCTGCGCGATGAGCAGGGCAAGGTACTGGCCAGTTCGCGCGACCTGGACGCGCTGCGCGCGAAGTTCGGCAGCCGTGCCGGCGATGCGTTCGCTGCACGCGCCGGGCGCGAGATTGCGGCCGACGGCCTGCGCAGCTTCCCGTCCACGCCGATCCCGTTGCAGGTGCCCGGTGAAGCCGGCGTGCCGGCCTACCCGGCGCTGCTGGATGAAGGGGACAGCGTGGCGCTGCGCATCTTCGCCGACCGCCAGCAGGCCGAGGAAGCGCATCCGCTGGGCGTGCGCCGCTTGCTGGAAATCGCCCTGTCGGACAAGGTGAAGCAGGCCCGCAAGCAGTTGCCGGTGGGCGCCAAGACCGGCCTGCTGTACGCCGCCATTGAATCGCAGGAACGCCTGCGTGGCGATCTGGTGGATGCGGCAATGAACGCGGTGTTGGCCGAGGGTCTGGGCGACATCCGCGATGCCGGCGCGTTCGAGCAGCGACGCGAGCAGGTGGCCAAGGCGCTGTTCGGCGAGGCGATGCAGCGGCTGAAACTGGCCGAGACCATCCTGGGCCTGGTGGGTGAACTGAAGCCGCTGCTGGAGGCGCCGCTGATGGGCTGGGCGCGCGGCAACCTGGATGACATGGAAGCGCAGCTGGTGGGCCTGATCCACCCCGGCTTCCTGCGCGATACGCCGGCCGATGCACTGGCCCAGTACCCGCGTTACCTGAAAGCGATGATCCTGCGCACCGAACGCGCCAAGCGCGATCCGCCGCGCGACCAGGCACGCATGCTGGAACTGCATCCATTCCTGGATGCGTTGCGCACCGGCGAGGAGCAGGGACTGCGCGAGCGCCCACAATGGCAGGCCCTGCGCTGGGATCTGGAAGAACTGCGTGTTTCCCTGTTCGCCCAGGAGCTGGGCGCACGCACCGGCATTTCAGCCAAGAAGCTGGCGCAGCGGGTAACCGCATTGCGCCAGCTGTAATCGGATAGCGCCGGGCCAGGCCCGGCGCTGCCGTCACTTGGTACGGCGCACCTTGGGCTGGGTGTTCACGCCTTCGACCTTCATGTACCACACGCCCATCATGCCGGGGCTGATGCTGACGTTCGGGTTCTGCTTGCGCACGCCGCTCACGCTGCTGGCATCGATCTGTTCCCACTGCTGGCCGTTGTCCAGTGCGTAGACCCGGCCCTTGCCAAAGCCACGGAACTCGCCCTGCAGGATCGCGTTGATCGGCTCCTTGCTGCCGAAGTCGAAGAAGCCGCGGTTCTTCACGATCACTTCCTGGCGGCCTTCTTCGCGGGCCTCTTCGCGTACGGCGGCCACGGCCTGGGTGGTGGCCGCTTCCACCTTGCCCTGCAGCCAGCGGTTCAGCGAGGCCAGCTCGGTAGCGGACAGCTTGTCCAGGCCGGCGGCCTGGAACTCGGCCGGGCTCATCTGCTGCTGCAGGTCGCCTTCTACCACGCGCTGGGCCAGCGCAGGGGTGGACAGGGACAGCAGCAACGCGGCGCTGGCCCACAGGCGCAGCTGTGCACGGGGAAGAGGGCGGGAAACCATGGGCGGGACTCTCGTTTTGGATGACCGCGAGTGTAACGGCATGTGTTCATGCCCGGTCGTGCGCAGCGCGGCGATTGTTCCTGAACGGCGCCGGCGCTAGTGTAGTGGCCTCATTGTCCAACGTTCGATGCTGTGAACCGCGCTTCTGTCCCCGGCCTGGATGCCTTGTTGAACCGTCCCTCTGCAGCGGTGCTGCCGGCCCCGCTGCGCCAGGCCCTGCGCGAGCGATGGCCGGGCGCGGACGCAGAGCCGTCCATGCGCGCCAACTGGTCGGTGCTGGGTGACACCCTGGATGCGCTGGCCATGCTCACTTCGGATGAGAGCGTGGTGCTGGCCGCGCTGTTGTTCGATCTGCCGGCCCTGCGCGAGCACCTGGACGCGTTGCCGCTGGGCAACCATGCCACGGCCGTGGCCGGGCTGCTGGACGGCCAGGACGCGGCCGATCCGGTGTGGGCCCTGCACGCCGGTCGCGAAGCGGGCCGCAACAGCGAAGGCCTGCGCCGCCTGCTGCTGGCCATCATCCGCGACCTGCGGGTGGTGCCGATCCTGCTGGCCCGGCAGTTGGCGCGCATGCGCGCGGCCGACAAGCTGGACGAACCGCAGCGCCGTGCGCTGGCCCAGCTGACCCGCGACATCCATGCGCCGCTGGCCAACCGGCTGGGCATCTGGCAGTTGAAGTGGGAACTGGAAGACCTGGCGTTCCGCCACCTGGAGCCGGACACCTACCGCCGCATTGCGCGCGAGGTGGACGAGACCCGTATCGCCCGCGAGCGGTACGTGGAGAACGTAAAGAAGGTGCTGTCGCGCGAACTGGCGGCGCAGGGCCTGCAGGCCGAAGTCAGCGGCCGCCCGAAGCACATCTACAGCATCTGGCGGAAGATGCAGAAGAAGCGGCTGGCCTTCGACCAGTTGTATGACATCCGCGCGGTGCGGGTGATGGTGGACGACGTGGCCGCCTGCTACGCCGCGCTGGGCGTGGTGCACGCGCTGTGGGCACCGGTGCCCAGCGAGTTCGACGACTACATCGCCCGGCCCAAGGCCAACGACTATCGTTCGCTGCATACCGCCGTGGTCGGCCCGGAAGGGCGCACGATCGAAGTGCAGATCCGCACCCACGACATGCACGCCCAGGCCGAACTGGGCGTGGCCGCGCACTGGAAGTACAAGGAAGGCGGCAAGGGTGCGGAAAAGGCCTTCGACCGCAAGATCACCTGGATGCGCCAGTTGCTGGAGCAGGCGCAGGACGGCCAGGGCAATGAACTGGCCGGGGCGCTGGATGCCGAACTGACCGAAGACCGGGTCTATGCGCTCAGCCCGAAGGACGAAGTGCTGGACCTGCCGCAGGGCGCCACGCCGCTGGATTTCGCCTACCAGGTGCACACCATGGTCGGGCACCGCTGCCGTGGTGCGAAGGTCAACGGCCGCATCGTGCCGCTGACCTATCGGCTGCGCAGTGGCGACCGTGTCGAGATCCTCACCGGCAAGGAGGCCGACCCGCGCCGTGACTGGCTGATGCCTGCGCTGGGCTTCCTGGCCAGCAACCGCTCGCGCGAAAAGGTGCGCAGCTGGTTCCACAAGCTGGACCGGGCGCGCAACGTGCATGCCGGGCGCGAGCTGCTGGAACGCGAACTGAAGCGGCTGGGCCTGCAGCATGCCGACCTGGCCGGCGCAGCGAAGAAGTTCCATGCCGACAGCGTGGACGATCTGTACATCCAGGTGGCACTGGGCGATACCGGGCCCAACCAGGTCAGCCGTGCATTGCTGGAAGCCGAACGTGCGGCCAGCCAGCCGGCCCCGGCGCCGGCCCTGCCGCGGCCGACCGCGCGCCGGGAAAACCTGGGCAAATCCAAATTCACCGTGCAGGGCGTGGGCAACCTGCTGGTGCAGCTGGCCCGCTGCTGCCAGCCGGTGGCCGGCGAACCCATCGTCGGTTACCTGACCCGCAGCCGTGGCGTGACCGTGCACCGCGCCGACTGCGCGGCGCTGGCCCGACTGGCCGCGACCAGTCCGCAGCGGATCCTGCCGGTGGAATGGGGCCAGGCCGGCGGTGGCTACGAGGTGGACGTGGTGGTTGATGCGGTGGACCGCCGCTGGCTGCTGAAGGACATCACCAACCTGATCGCGCAGGAAGATGCCTACGTGCTGGATATCCACAGCGACAACGTGCGCAACAGCGGCCGCGCGCATCTGCGGCTGCGCCTGAAGGTGACCGACTACGGCCAGCTGTCCAACCTGCTGGGCAAGCTGGATGCGCTGCCGGGCGTGAGCGAGGCGCGTCGTCTGGGCTGAGCTTCACGCTGCCCCGGCTACCCTGCACGCATGGAACGCGAGCCCCCGCACCCCGCACACGGCACGGCGCACCCGGCGCTGGACCGTGTCCGTCGCGAGGGGCGCTGGTGGTGGCTGCAGGCCCGGCATGCACGCCGGGTGTGGCGCTGGGCGCTGCTGGCGGCCGTGGCGGTGTTCCTGCTGCTGGTGCTGGTGCGCAGGCCGTTGGCCGACTGGTTCTGGGATGATTCGCAGATCGAGCAGTTGCTGGCCGAGGGCGACCGCGCGCTGGCTGCCGGGCGCCTGACAGCGGCCGACGGCAGCGGCGCACGCGAGCGCTACCAGGCGGTGCTGGCGCTCGATGGCGACCGCCCGTTGGCGCGGCAGGGGCTGGCACAGACCGGTGCCGCCGCGCTGCAGCAGGCCCGTGAGCGGCTGCAGGCCGGTGATCTGGACGGTTGTACGCAGCTGCTGGCGTTGGCCCGCGAACTGCAGGTGCCGCAGGCGCAGACCGATGCGGTGGCGCAGCAGCTGCTGGCGCGGCGGCGTGCCGGGGCCGGCGTCGGCGCGTTGCTGGCGCAGGCCCGCAATGCCTTCGCGGCGGGGCGCCTGGACGAGGGCGAAAACAGCGCACTGCCGCTGTTCCAGCGGGTGCTGGCCTTGCAGCCGGACAATCTGTCGGCGCTGGAAGGGCGCGAAGATGCGCTGAGCGATCTGTTGCAGGAAGCGCGCGTGCAGGCCGGGCAGGGCGCGTTGGCCGCCGCGTCGGACACGGTGCAGCGGGCGCGCCGTTTCGATCCCGGGCACTCGGACCTGCCCGCTACCCAGGAGGCACTGGCCCAGGCCACCGAGCAACGCCTGCGGCAGGCCCAGCGTGCGCTGCAGCGGCAGCAGCTGGATGCCGCTGCCGAGGGTTTCCTGGCCGTGCTGGCGGTGACCGCTGATGATGCCGCGGCGATCCGTGGCCGCGAGCAGACCCTGCAGGCGCTGCTGCTGCGAAGCCAGCGCCATGCCGAAGATTTC
Organism: Stenotrophomonas sp. B1-1; assembly: GCF_010894375.1. Classification (NCBI taxonomy): domain Bacteria; kingdom Pseudomonadati; phylum Pseudomonadota; class Gammaproteobacteria; order Lysobacterales; family Lysobacteraceae; genus Stenotrophomonas; species Stenotrophomonas sp. B1-1. Next base: position 158,968 of record NZ_JAAIUZ010000011.1, read on the forward strand.
CAGTTCCAGGCCGCCGAACATGATCGCGGCCTGGCCACCGCGCTGGGCGCTTCGCCACTGGCCCTGCAGCAGGACCTGCAACGCGTGCAGCGCGCCCGCCAGGCCGAACAGGCGCTGCAGCAGCCGGGGCAGGGGCGTGCGCAGCGCGAGCGCCTGCTGCGTGGGCATCTGGCCCGGATCGAACGCGCTGAACGTGCGCAGCAGTGGATCAGCCCGCCGGGGCACAGTGCCTACGATGCATTGCGCGAGGCGCAGTCACTGGCGCCGCGCGACCCCCGAGTGCGAGCGGCGGCGGCACGGCTGTTGCCGGCCAGCCAGCGATGCTTCGATGACAACCTGCGGCAGAACCGCGTGCAGGCTGCCGGGGCTTGCCTGCAGGCGTGGCAGACCCTGGCGCCCACCGCATCGGCCTTGCCTGGCGCGCGGGTGCGCTTGGCCCAGCGCTGGCTGGCGATCGGCAGCGAACGCCTGGGCCGCGGCGATGTGCAGTTCGCCGCCGGCGCGGTCGAGCAGGTGCGGCGGCTGCAACCGGACCTGCCCGAACTGACCGCCTTCGAACAGCGGCTGCGCCAGGCCGGTGGCCAGGCGGACTAGCTGAAGAACACGCGCTGCACGGTGGCGCGCGCGGCATCCAGCGAGAAATGCCGGGCGACATTGTCCAGCCCTGCGTCGGACAACTGCTGCCACAGCTGCGGGTCCTGGTACAGGCGCGCGACGGCGTCGGCAAAGGCTTCGGCGGTGTCGGCCACCAGCACGTCGCGGCCGGCCTGCAGGTGCATGCCCTCCACCGCGCAGGTGGTGCCGACCACGGGCTGGCCGTGGGCCATGCTCAGGTTGATCTTGCCCTTCACCCCGGCGCCGAAGCGCAGCGGCGCGATGGCGATGCGCGCACCGTCCATGTACGGGGTGATGTCTTCCACGAAGCCGTGCATCTGCACGCCCGGCTGGGTGGCCGCCAGCGCCTTCAGGCTGTCCGGGGCGCCGGCACCGATCACGTGCAGCTGCACCTGCGGCAAGCGCGCGCGCAGAACGGCAAACACGTCACCGATGAACCATTCCATCGCGTCCAGGTTCGGCGGATGGCCGAACCCACCGACGAAGACCAGATCGTGGCGCTGGGCCCAGGGCGCGCCGGCACCCGCGACTTCGTGCAGGTTGGAAATCAGTTCCACCTGCACCTGCGGCGCATCGGCCTGCAGCTGCTCGCGCTCGGCGGCGCTGACCAGCACCGTCACGTCACACTGGTCCATCACCGCCAGTTCGCTGGCGCGGGTGCGTTCGGCGTTGCGCAGCAGGCCGGCATCGCCGGCCACTTCGGCACCGCGGCGTTCGCGCAGATAGTGCAGATCGACCGTGTCGAACACGGTGCGTGCCTGCGGCGCGTAGCGCTTGACCAGCGGCAGGCAGGCGTTGGCGACATGGTGGCGCACCAGCATCACCACATCGAAACGCGCGCCGTGGCTACGCAGCCAGCCGGCCACGCCGTCCAGGAACGGCGCATACCAGACTTCCACGCCCATCCGCTGCAGGGCTTCGGTGGCCTCGCCGGCATGCTCGCGGCGGGTCGGTACGAACACCACGTGGGCGCCGCCCTGCAGCAGCAGGCGGATCAGGTTCACCTGCCGCAGCGAGCCGGAATCGCGCTCGGGGCGGGGCACTTCTTCATCCAGGATCAGCACCTGGCGGCGACCACGCAGCAGCAGGGCCGGCGAGGGCACCTCGCCCACCGCCGGGTGCGTGGCCAGTTCAGCGGCCCACTTGCTGGCAAAAATGCCCTGGTTACGTACCTGGTAGGCCTTCACCCCGCTGCCGGTGTCGGTGCCATTGCTGGTGCCTTCGTCATGCACCACGCGGCTGGCCGGCTGCACCAGCACGCGCAGGCCGTGCGCACGCACGCGGAAGGCCAGGTCGGTGTCTTCGTAGTAGGCCGGCTTGTAGCGGGTATCGAAGCCGCCCAGCTGCTGCCACAGGGCGCGCTGAAGCATCAGCGCGGCACCCGAGCAGTAGTCGACATCGCGCAGGCTGGCGTAGCGCGGATCGTCGGCGGCTTCGAAGCGGCCGTAGCTCCAGCCACTGCCGTCGCGGAAGATCACCCCGCCCGATTCCTGCAGGCGGCCATCCGGGTAGAGCAGCTGGCTGCCCACCAGGCCCGCGTCGGGTACGCTGTGGAAGGTGTCCAGCAGTGCGTCCAGCCAGCCGGGCTGCGGCACCGTGTCGTTGTTCAGCAACACCACATGGTCGCCGCGCGCACGCGACACGCCGTCGTTGCAGGCTTCGATGAAGCCGCCGTTCTGCGCGCGCACTTCGTAGCGCAGGCCGCTGATGCGGGGCATCCACTGCGTGGTCTGGTCGCTGCTGCCGTCATCGACCACCAGGATCTCGCAGGGCACCGCCGGTGGGTGCGCCGCTAGTGCGCGCAGGCAGGCCAGCGTGTGCTGCACATGGTTGTAGACGGGAATGACGATGCTGACCTGCGGGGCATCGCTGCTGGGAACGCTGAACGGCGCGAAGGCCTGCGCCGCGGGCAGGTACAGGGGCGTACGCGGTGCCGGCACGGCGCGCTGGGTGTGCACGCGGATGCGCTGCCAGGTGGCCTGCCAGCCGCGGGTACGCAGGCTGGCCAGACTGCGCTGCGCCAGGCCGGTCAGGCGGTTCAGCAGGTAGCGCCATTCGGCCAGGGACATCGCCATCCGGTAACAACTCCAGCTTAAGCAGGGAATCGGCGGGAATTCGCCAGCCACAGCGGCTGGGGTAGACTCGCCAGACCCTACATTGTCGCATTCCCGTGCCCCGACGCTACGATTCCGACGACATCGACGATCTCGACGACGACACCCCGACCGGTGACGGCCCCTCTTGGCGCAGCCGCCTGATCACCTGGAGCATGGCCGCCTTCGCGCTGGGCCTGGGCTTCCTGATTCCGTACACGCTGTACCTGAACCAACAGGTGACCCAGCGTTTCGGTGAACTGCGCTGGCAGATTCCCACGCGTGTGTACGCGCGCCCGCTGGTCGTGGTGCCCGGCAAGGCGATGGACGCGGCCACCCTGAAGACCGAACTGGCGGCCTCGGCCTACCGCGATGACGGCCAGGGCAAGGAACCGGCCACCTACGCGGTGCAGGGTGGTCGCTTCACCATTTCCAGCCGCGGCTACAACGATGTGGATGGCCGCGTGGCCCCGCGCCGGGTGGAACTGACCCTGTCCGGCGGCAGCATCGCCTCGCTGCGCGACGCCGACAGCCGCAAGGCGCTGAAGGCCGCGCGCCTGGACCCGGCGCGTATCGCCACCTTGTACGGGCAGAAGCAGGAAGAACGGCGCCTGGTGCGCATGGATGAAGCGCCCGACCTGCTGGTGACCGGCCTGCAGGCGGTGGAGGACAAGGACTTCAACCGCCACCACGGCATCGATCTTTCCGGCATTGCCCGCGCCGTGTGGGTCACGATCCGTTCCGGCGGGCAGAGCCGCCAGGGTGCTTCCACGCTTACCCAGCAGCTGGCCCGCAGCGGTCTGCTGGGCATCGGCAAGGAACAGACCGTCACCCGCAAGTTCAATGAAGTGCTGTACGCGCTCATCATGGAAGCGCGCTACGACAAGCGCACCATCTTCGAGGCCTACCTGAACCAGGTGTACCTGGGCCAGCGCGGCAGCCAGGCGATCCACGGCATGTCCTCGGGCGCGGAATTCTGGTTCGGCCGCGATCTGTCGTCGCTGGAAACCGAACAGGTCGCGCTGCTGATCGGTCTGGTGAAGGGGCCGTCGTACTACGACCCGCGTCGCAACCCGGAACGCGCGCTGGACCGCCGCAACTTCGTGCTGGGCAAGCTGCACGAGGCGGCGCTGATCGACGATGCCGAGTACCAGCGTGCGCTGAAGGCGCCGCTGGGCGTGCCGAAGACGCCCGGCCTGGTGGCAGCCAACCGCTTCCCGGCTTATGTGGATCTGGTGCGCCGCCAGCTGGGCCACGATTACCCCGAAGCCGCGCTGCAGGGCGCCGGGCTGAGCGTGATGACCGGCATGTCACCGTCGGCCCAGGCGTATGCCGAGGGCGCAGTGACGCGCACCATCAAATCGCTGGAAAGCAAGCGCCGCCCGGAACTGCAGGCCGGCATGGTGCTGACCGACGTGCACAACGGCGACGTGCTGGCCGTGATCGGCAGCCGCGAGGTGTCCGAGGTCGGCTTCAACCGCGCCATCGAGGCACAGCGTCCGGTGGGTTCGTTGCTGAAGCCGTTCGTCTATCTGCTGGCGCTGGCCCAGCCGGACCGCTATTCGCTGGCGACCTGGGTGGATGATTCACCGGTGACCGTGCAGCTGGGCCGTGGCCGCAACTGGAGCCCCGGCAACGCTGACAATCGCAGCCATGGCACGGTGCGCCTGATCGACGCGCTGGCCCATTCCTACAACCAGGCCACGGTGCGCGTGGGCATGCAGGTGGGGCCGGAACGGGTGACCCAGCTGATCCACGTGCTGGCTGGCCTGAAGGCCGAGGCCAACCCGGCGGTCATCCTGGGCTCGACCGACCAGAGCCCCTACGCCATGGCCCAGCTGTACCAGTTCCTGGCCTCCGGCGGCGAGATCCAGCCGCTGCACGCCGTGCGTGGCGTGCTGGACCCGCAGGGCAAGCTGCTCAAGCGCTATGACAAGACCCCGGCGCCGGCGCAGGAAGGCGATTCGATTGCCGCCAACCTGATCAGCATCGGCCTGCAGCAGGTGGTGGCCAGCGGCACGGCCCAGCGCCTGAATGCCGACGGCCTGGGCCGCCTGCAGCCGGCCGGCAAGACCGGCACCACCAACGATGGCCGCGACAGCTGGTATGCCGGTTACACCGGTGACCACCTGGCGGTGATCTGGATGGGCAACGACAAGAACGAGCAGGCCGGCCTGTACGGCGCGACCGGCGCCATGCGGGTGTGGTCGGGCATCTTCCAGCGCCTGCCCAGTGCCCCGCTGAAGGTCAGCAACAAGGGTCTGGACTGGCAGCCGGTCGCCGCCACCGGTACCAACAGCACCGATGAAGGCTGCCCCGGCGCGCGTCGTTTCCCGTTCGTGGTGGGCTATGCCCCGGCCTACGCGCCCTGTGCGCCGGCCAGCGTGCCCGAAGAGCAGGGCGGCGAAAGCGAAGGTGGCGGTTGGCGCAGCTGGTTCGGCCTGGACCGCAAGCCCGATCCGCCCGCCGAACCGGCCGCTGTCCCGGCCACCACGACCCCTTCCCCCAGCCGGTGATGCCGATGAACCTTCGAACCCTGTATGCGCCGATGGCCCTGGCCACCCTGAGCCTTGCCCTGGCGGCCTGCATGAGCAGTGCGCCGCAGGTGGTCAAGCCGGTGGACACCACCACCCCGGCACAGCGTCTGGCCGCCGTGGATGCGGCTGCGGGCCCGGACGACAAGGAACTGTCGGTGCAGCCGCTGCGTGATTCGCAGGTGGAAGACCTGCGCCAGGCGGCGTTGGCACAGCGCCAGGGCAATGATCTGGCCGCTGCGGCCGGCAGCCTGGACCAGGCGCTGCAGATCGTGGCCGGCGACCCGTCGGTGCTGCAGGAACGTGCCGAGATCGCGTTGCTGCAGGGCCAGTGGGCCGAGGCTGAGACGTTCGCGCGCAAGGCGGTGGACCTGGGGTCGAAGACCGGGCCGCTGTGCCGGCGCCACTGGGCGACCATCGAGCAGGCGCGACTGGCGCGTGGCGAGAAGGAAAACGCGGTATCGGCGCATGCGCAGCTGGAAGGCTGCACCGTGCCGGGGATCAAGCGGTACTGAGTTTCCAGCCAACGGCGCAGCCCCTCGTGGCTGGCTGGCGGTAGAGTCGACTGTTAGTCGACTGACACTGAGGGTTGGCCGGGCGGGTGGGTTGCGCAGGGGACGCTGCAAGTACGTCCCTGTAAGCTCGTAGGCGCCATCCATGGCGCCTGCGCCCCTGCGCAACCCACCCGCCCGGCCTCTGACAGTTTCCGTGTGCGTCCAGCCACGGAAAAGAAAAAAGCAGATCAAAAGCGGGTCGCGCGCTGCGCGCACTCGCCAGGGGGTCGGATCCGTTTTCCGCAGGAAAACGGCTCCGACCCCTTCTTTTCGGTTACTCACACCGCTTCTGGATCCAGTCGAGCAAGCTCGACTCTACGAAGCATGTCCGTCCGTCACCAGGAACCCGTCGAGGGTGGGGCGGACGGGAGAGGCAGGACCGCAGGCGCCATGGGCCCGAGGCATGCCTCGGGCGGGTTTGGCAGGACGCCCAACCCCGGACTTGCCGTGTGCGCAGGACAGCGCACGCGAGCAAGGCGCCTACGAGCCCCCATGGAAGGGTTTACGGCGTGTCCTGCCTCTCCCGTCCGCCCCGCCCAGCACGCAGCAACCCAGAGCCAGGCACTCATGCTGTTGCTGTTGCTTTGGCTTGAAACGGGTGCCGGGCAGCGCCCGGCCCGGTATCCTTTCCCTCTGATGTCCGACCTTGTCCACGCCAGCCGCGAGGCCCTCAGCGACGGCGGCGCGCTCGCCTCGCACCTGGATGCGTTCGTGCCGCGCCCTGCGCAGCTGCGCCTGACCGAGGCCATCGCCGATGCGCTGCAGCAGCGCGATCTGCTGCTGGCCGAGGCGGGTACCGGCACCGGCAAGACCTTCGCCTATCTGGTGCCGGTGCTGCTGTCCGGGCTGCGCACCATCATTTCCACCGGTACCCGCGCGCTGCAGGACCAGCTCTACCACCGCGATCTGCCGCGCGTGCGCCAGGCGCTGGGCGTGGGCCTGCGCAGTGCGCTGCTGAAGGGCCGCGCCAATTACCTGTGCCGCTACCGCCTGCAGCAGGCGCGCGGCGAGCCGCGCTTTTCCAGCCCGGAACAGGCCGCGCAGTTCCAGCGCATCCTGGCCTGGTCCGGTCGCTCCGAATTCGGCGATATCGCCGAGCTGGATGGCCTGGCCGACGATTCACCGCTGTTGCCCATGGTCACCTCCACCGTGGACAACTGCCTGGGCACCGACTGCCCGTTCTGGGATGACTGTTTCGTGGTGCGCGCGCGGCAACGCGCGCAGGCCGCCGATGTGGTGGTGGTCAACCATCATCTGCTGCTGGCCGACCTGGCCCTGAAGCAGGATGGTTTCGGCGAGCTGCTGCCGGGCGCGCAGGCCTTCGTCATCGATGAGGCCCACCAGTTGCCTGAACTGGCGGCGCAGTTCTTCGGCGAAGGCTTCGGCATGCGCCCCTGGCAGGAACTGGGGCGCGACTGTCTGGCCGAAGCGCGCGGTGTGGGCGGGGCGCAGGCCAGCCTGCAGGACGGCGTTGATCAGTTGCAGCAGGCACTGCTGGCCTTGCGCCTGGCCATGGAAGGGTTGCCGCAACGGGGCACGCAGTGGCGTGCGCTGGCGATGCCGCAGGTGCGCGACGGCTTCGACACTGTGATGAGCTGCCTGGTGGCCCTGGAGCAGACCCTGCAGCCGTTGCGCGATGCCGCCGCGGGCCTGGATGCCTGCCATGCACGGGCACGTGAAGCGGTTTCGCGTCTTGCGCGCTGGCTGGGCGAGGACGAGCCGGTGCTCGATTTCGATGCCGACCCAAACGATGCACCGGCCGCAGCCGATGTGCTGTGGTATGAGCTGACCCCGCGCGGCTTCCGCTGCCAGCGCACGCCGATGGATGTGTCCGGCCCGTTGCGCGAGCACCGCGAGCGCAGCCGCGCCGCATGGATCTTCACCTCGGCCACGCTGACCGTGGGCGGGGGCTTCGACCATATCGCCACGCGGCTGGGGCTGGATGATCCGCATACGCTGGTCCAGCCCAGTCCGTTCAACTGGCCCGAGCAGGCGCTGTGCTACCTGCCCGAGGGTCTGCCCGATCCGGCCGCGCGGGGCTTCGGTACCGCCTTGATCCAGGCCCTGCAGCCGGTGCTGCGCGCTTCGCAGGGCAGGGCGTTCCTGCTGTTTGCTTCGCACCGCGCGTTGCGCGAGGCCGCCGAAGCGCTGCGCGATGGGCCGTGGCCCTTGTTCGTGCAGGGCGAGGCGCCGCGTGCGACCCTGCTGCAGCGCTTCCGCGAATCGGGCAACGGCGTGCTGCTGGGCTCGGCCAGTTTCCGCGAAGGCGTGGATGTGGTGGGCGAGGCGCTGAGCGTGGTGGTGATCGACAAGCTTCCCTTCGCCGCCCCCGATGACCCGGTGTACGAGGCCCGTCTGGAAGCGATCCGCAGCCAGGGGGGCAATCCGTTCCGCGACGAGCAGTTGCCGCAGGCGGTGATCGCGCTGAAGCAGGGCGTGGGCCGGCTGATACGCAGCGAGACCGATCGCGGCGTGCTGGTGCTGTGCGACCCGCGCCTGCTGAACCGGGGCTACGGCCGCGTGTTCCTGTCTTCGCTGCCGCCGTTCCGGCAGACCCGCGCGCTGGCCGATGTCCAAGCCTTCTTTGCGCCACAATGGACGCCCGTGGCCGAGGACGCTGCCCCGCCGGCGCCGGCCACAGCGGCGCCCGAGCCTGCTGCGGGCCCACTGCCGGCCCCCGGTGCCACGTTCCCCTTGTTCTGAGCTGACCCGATGAAACTGCTCGCCTTTGAAACCGCCACCGAAGCCTGTTCCGTTGCCCTGCATGTGGACGGGCAGGTGCTGGAACGCTTCGAGATCGCCCCGCGCCGGCACGCCGAGCTGAGCCTGCCCTGGGCCGAGGCATTGCTGGCCGAGGCAGGCATCAGCCGCCGCCAGCTGGATGGCATCGCGCTCAGTCGCGGCCCCGGTGCATTCACGGGTGTGCGCCTGGCCATCGCCATTGCGCAGGGCATTGCGCTGGCGCTGGACCGCCCGTTGCTGCCGGTGTCGACGCTGCAGGTGCTGGCGCTGCGCGCGCCGGCCGATGAAGCGCAGATTCTGTCGGTAATCGATGCGCGGATGGGCGAGGTGTACGCCGCGCGCTTCGAGCGCGTGGACGGCCTGCCGGTGGCCTGCGACGCCGAGCGCGTGTGCGCGCCCGCGGCTGTGACGCTGCCGGATGGGCTGCAGGCGTACGGTGTGGGCAGTGGCTTCGCTGCCGCCGACGGCGCACTGGTGGCGCAGCTGGGTGCTGGCTTGCGCGGATTCGATGCAACGGCATTGCCGCGTGCGTCCGAAGTGCTGACCCTGGCGGTACCCGCCTTCGCGCGTGGCGAAGCGATTGCCGCCGAACGCGTTGAACCGGCGTACCTGCGCGACAACGTAGCGCTGACCCTGGTCGAGCAGCAGGCCGCCCGCGAGGCGAAGGCGAAAGCCAACGGCTGAGCCCCTCGTGGCGGGGATCGGTAAAGTCGACTGTCAGTCGACTGCAACAGCCGAGTTTGGCCGGGCGGGTAGGTTGCGCAGGGGACGCTGCAAGTACGTCCATGTAAGCTCGTAGGCGCCATCCATGGCGCCTGCGCCCCTGCGCAACCCACCCGCCCGGCCATTGACAGTTTCCGTGCGCGTCCGCCACGGAAAATCAAAAAAAAATAAAATCAAAGTCAGAAGCGGATCGCTTCGCTCGCATCCACGCATGGCGTGGATCTACCGTGTCGACCAAGGTCGACACCTACCAGAGGCGAAGATGCGCCGCGATCTGTCAGAGGTGGGGCGGTGTGGGCTTGCAGGACCGCAGGCGCCATGGATGGCGCCTACGAGCCTCCAGGGATGGATTTACGGCGTGTCCTGCAAGCCCACACCGCCCCGCCAAGCCCAGACCCTCTACCGCTGCTCTGGCTGTTGCCGTTGCCCTGGCTCTGCAGCGGGTCCCGGGCCGCAGGCCCGGGCAACAAAACCCTACCGGTCGTCGCGCAGTTCGCCGCCGGGCAGGAACACCCACGTGCGGGTTACCTGCAGGATATCCACGCCGTCATCGGTCTTCGGCAACGCCGGGAACGGCTGCGCCAGCTTCACCACCCGCAATGCCGCCTCATCCAGCAATGGCGTGCCGCTGGATTTCAGGATGCGGCTGCTTTCCACGCTGCCATCGCGACGCACGCCCACGCTGATCACCACCTGGCCACCCAGCCGGCGCTGCCGCGCTTCGTCGGGATAATTCAGATTGCCGACCTGCTCGGCCCGGTCCACCCAGGCGCGCAGGTAATTGGCGTAGGCATACTCGCGGGTGCTGGCCGAAACGAACTTGCGGTTCGGTCGCTTCGCATACTGCGCCGAGCGCAGATGAACCTCGGCAGCCAGCCGCGCCATTTCCGCATCGCGCTGCTCGCGCGCGGTCATCGGCGCGTCCGGGGTCGGTTCCAGTGGGGTGGGGCGGGCCTGCGCCTGCGCCACCTGGTCCTGGCCGTTGCGGCTGCTCACCACCCGCGCCTGCGGCGGCGGCACCGCTGCGGCCGATTGCTGCTGCTGCGGCACCGGGCTCACGCCCGCCTGCGCCTGCGGCACCACGCCGGTCTGGTTGTCGCGCGGGCGCTGGGCGCGGTCATGCTCGCCGCCACCCTCCTGGTTGGCGGCGGCCAGGAAATCGGCCTGCTTGGGCGTCAGTGCCGTGCGGGTCTGGCTGAAGATCACCTCCAGGGTGGGCACCAGTGGCGCATCCCCCTTCACCGCAAAGCCCACCCCCAGCACCAGCAGCACATGCAGCAGCACCGACAGGGCCAGGGTGGCGGCCAGCCGCTGTGCTTCGCGCGGCGGCGGGGCCAGCACGGCGGACACGGCTTCCATCAGCGCAGGCCGGCCTCGATCGCATCGAACAGGGTGCCGGCGATGTTCAGCCCGTACTGCGCATCCAGTTCGCGCACGCAGGTCGGGCTGGTCACGTTCACTTCGGTCAGGTAGTCACCAATCACGTCCAGGCCGACGAAACGCATGCCGCGGCGCTTCATTTCCGGGCCCACCTGGGCAGCAATCCAGCGGTCGCGTTCGCTCAGCGGGCGGCCTTCGCCACGACCACCGGCGGCCAGGTTGCCGCGGAACTCATCGCCCTGCGGAATGCGCGCCAGGCAGTAATCCACCGGCTCGCCGTCGACCAGCAGGATGCGCTTGTCGCCGGCAGTGATGTCGGGAATGAACTTCTGGGCCAGCGCCAGCTTGCGGCCGCCGTCGGTCAGGGTTTCCAGAATCACGTTCAGGTTGGGATCGCCCTGGCCGCTGCGGAAGATCGAGCGGCCGCCCATGCCGTCCAGCGGCTTCAGCACGGCCTGGCCGTGCTCCAGCGCGAACGCCTTCAGCGCCTTGGCATCGCGGCTGACCAGGGTGGGCGGGCAGCACTGCGGGAACAGCAGGGCGGCCAGCTTTTCGTTGTAGTCGCGCAGGCCCTGCGGGTTGTTCACCACGCAGGCGCCGGCGGCGGCGGCCAGGTCCAGCACCTGGGTGTCGTAGATGAATTCGGCATCGACCGGCGGGTCCTTGCGCATCAGCACCACCTGGCCGGGCCCGAACACGGTGCGGCTGAATGCGCCCAGCTCGTACCAGCCGGCCGGATCGTCGCGCACCTGCAGCGGGGCAGTACGGGCCACCGCCACGCCGCCTTCCAGGGCCAGCCCGCCCGGCTGCACGTAGTGCAGGGCGTGGCCACGGCGCTGGGCTTCCAGCAGCATGGCAAACGTCGTGTCCTTGGCGATCTTGATGTGGGCGATGGGATCCATCACCACGATGACATTCAACGGCATGGGCGCACCTTCAAGGCAAGGCGCTGATGGTAGCGGCAACGCCCGCCCCGTGCCTGCCCCGTGGCCTGCAACGCTGCGTCCCCGAACCGGCGGCCGGGCCCGGTTCTGCGCAGTGTCTGCCAAACCGGTCACGTTCAGCCGGGCGCCACGCCAAGCCCGGTGGGACGGCCTTGAAGCGGGCGCGGAAAGTGCGATATAGATACGCTTTCGCAGCGGCACCCAACCTAGAAGGGCCGCGCGCTTGGGGAATGGCAATGACTGAAAACATGACTGCGGGCGGGGAACTCGCAGGACTCCGGGTGATGGTCATCGATGACTCGAAGACCATCCGCCGGACCGCGGAAACACTGCTCAAGCGCGAAGGCTGCGAGGTGGTGACGGCGACCGATGGCTTCGAAGCACTGGCCAAGATCGCCGACCAGCAGCCGCAGATCATCTTCGTCGACATCATGATGCCGCGGCTGGATGGCTACCAGACCTGTGCCCTGATCAAGGGCAACCAGCTGTTCAAGTCCACCCCGGTCATCATGCTGTCCTCCAAGGATGGCCTGTTCGACAAGGCGCGCGGGCGCATCGTCGGCTCGGAGCAGTACCTGACCAAGCCTTTCACGCGTGAAGAACTGCTGGGTGCCATCCGCACATACGTCAACGCCTGACCAGGGGGAAAGGCACAATGGCTCGTATCGTTCTGATCGAGGATTCACCGACCGACCGCGCGGTGTTCACCCAGTGGCTGCGCCGTGCCGGCCACGAGGTGCTGGAAGCGGACAATGCCGAAGAGGGCCTGCAGCTGGTCCGCGACCAGGTGCCGCAGCTGGTGCTGATGGACGTGGTGCTGCCGGGCATGAGTGGTTTCCAGGCAACCCGGGCGATGGCCCGCGATGCGGCGATCAAGCACATCCCGGTCATCATCGTCAGCACCAAGGCGATGGAAACCGACAAGGCCTGGGGCCTGCGCCAGGGCGCAGCCGATTACATCGTCAAGCCGCCGCGCGAAGAAGAGCTGATCGCGCGGATCAACGAACTGGTGGCCTGATGCGTTCGCCTTTCGACATTCTTGAAGCCTACGAGCGGCGCAGCCTGGCCCATGCGGTGCAGCTGCCCGAGCGCCAGTTCGCCCAGGACCTGTGGCGCGGCGTGGGCTACCGGGTCGGCCAGCGCCGGCTGGTGTCCGATTTCCGCGAAGTGGTGGAAATCGTACCGATGCCGCCGGTTACCCCGGTGCCATGCGCACAGCCGTGGCTGCTGGGCGTGGGCAACCTGCGCGGCAACCTGTTCCCGGTGGTCGATCTGAAGTACTTCCTGGAAGGTGCGCGCACCGTGCAGCAGGAAGGCCAGCGCGTGCTGATCATGCGCCAGGCCGGCGGCGACGTGGCCCTGACCATCGATGAACTGTTCGGCCAGCGCAGCTTCGAGCTGGCCCAGCAGATCGATGCCGGTCGCCTGGCCGAGGGCCGCTATGGCCACTTCGTAGATCGCGCCTTCCACGCCGATGGCCACGAATGGGGCGTGTTCTCGCTCTCGTTGCTGTCGCGCACCCCTGAATTCCGGCAAGCCGCGGCCTGAGGCCGGGCAACGCCCCCTGTATTGAACCTCGAGGTTGAACGATGAGTACTGCTTCGGACGCCACCAAGACCGGCAAGCTGCGGCTGGGCGGCAGCAACCTGTGGCTGGCCCTGCTGTTGCTGTCCATGGTCCTGTTCGGCCTGAACACGGGTGTGGCCACCTGGCAGGGCAGCCGCCTGGCCGATGCCGGCTCCAAGGCCGCCGACCTGCAGGTGCTGTCACAGCAGCTGGCCAACCAGGGCCGTGATGCCGTGGGCGGCAACGCGCAGGCGTTCACCGCCTTCAAGGCCACCCGCAACGCGATCGAACAGAACGTGTCCACCCTGCAGGGCCGCTACGGCAGCGAGCCGGGCGTGTCCAAGGCCATCGGCACCCTGGCCGAGACGTGGGCGCCGCTGGGCAAGCAGGCCGGCCAGCTGGTGGCCAGCGAACCGGCAGTGCTGGCCCTGGCCGGCAACGCCAACAATTTCACCGGCGCCGTGCCGGGCCTGCAGGCGCAGCTCAATGAACTGGTGCGGGCGATGTCCGCCTCGGGCGCCCCCGCTTCGCAGGTGTACAGCGCGCTGCAGCAGGTGGTGGTGGCTGGCACCATGGCCCGCCGCGTGACCGAAATGCGCGCCGGCGGCAGCGGTGCCGCCAGTGCCGGCGATGCGCTGGCTCGCGATATCACCGTGTTCTCGCAGGTGCTCGACGGCCTGCGCAACGGCAACGAAGAGCTGGGCATCACCGCCGTGCGCGGCGCCGGCGCGGTGGCTGCGCTGGAACAGTCGCAGCAGAAGTGGGAGGCGATGAAGCAGGACGCCGACGCGATCCTGGCCAGCTCGCGCCAGCTGTTTGCCGCGCAGTCGGCCGCCACGGCCCTGGGCCAGGGCTCGGTGCGCATGCTCGACGACAGCCGCAAGCTGTTCGAAGCATTCTCCTCGTTCGGCTCGGTGTCCGACACCCGCCTGTTCCCGAATTTCTGGATCGGCGTGGTATCGGGTGCGCTGTCGCTGATCGCGATCATCGGCTTCGTCTCCACCAACGTGCGCAGCCGTTCGCGTGAACAGGAGCTGCGCTACCAGACCCAGGTGGAGTTCAACAGCCGCAACCAGCAGGCGATCATGCGGCTGCTGGACGAAATCAGTTCGCTCGGTGAGGGCGACCTGACCGTGAAGGCGTCGGTGACCGAAGACATGACCGGCGCGATTGCAGACGCAATCAACTACGCCGTGGATGAACTGCGCCACCTGGTGACCACCATCAACGACACCTCGGCCAAGGTGGCCGTGTCCACCCAGGAAACCCAGGCCACGGCCATGCAGCTGGCCGAAGCGGCCGGCCACCAGGCCAACCAGATCACCTCGGCCTCGGACCGCATCGGCGAAATCGCCGCCAGCATTGAACAGGTGTCGCGCAACTCGGCCGAGTCGGCCGACGTGGCACAGCGCTCGGTGGTGATCGCCGCCGAAGGTGCCGGCGTGGTGCGCGAAACCATCCAGGGCATGGACCAGATCCGCGACCAGATCCAGGAAACGTCCAAGCGCATCAAGCGCCTGGGTGAGTCGTCGCAGGAAATCGGCTCGATCGTGGAACTGATCAACGACATTTCCGAACAGACCAACATCCTGGCATTGAACGCCGCCGTGCAGGCCGCGTCGGCCGGTGAAGCCGGCCGCGGTTTCGCGGTCGTGGCCGACGAAGTGCAGCGCCTGGCAGAACGTACCTCGGGCGCGACCCGACGCATCGAAAACCTGGTGCAGGCCATTCAGGCCGATACCAACGAAGCGGTCACCTCGATGGAACAGACCACCGCTGAAGTGGTGTCCGGTGCCCGCCTGGCCGAAGACGCCGGTACGGCGCTGACCGAAATCGAGCGCGTATCCAACGCCCTGAACACCCTGATCAAGAACATCTCGATCGCCGCCCAGCAGCAGTCCGCTGCGGCCTCGGACATCACCCGCACCATGGGCGTGATCCGGCAGATCACCGGCCAGACCTCGCAGGGCGCCGGCCAGACCGCCGAATCGATCGGCCACCTGGCACAGCTGGCCGCCGATCTGCGTCGTTCGGTGGCCGACTTCAAGCTGCCGGCGTGACCGCGGCAGGGCGGCGAGCAAGGAACCAGTCGATGAAGCATTTCCATTCCCCAGGCCACGGTCCGCGCGGTATGCGCGCGGCGGCGACCGGAGCGCACCGATGAGCAGCAGTCTGCGCGACGCCATGAGCCATGCAGCGCTGGGCTGGGTCAAGCCCGAGCTGGACGAGACCCTGCGCCTGGTGCGCAACGAGGTCGAGTACTTCGTGGAAGACCCGGCCGATGGCAGCCGCATGCGCATCTGCGCCGGTTACCTGCACCAGGTGCAGGGCACCCTGCGCATGGTCGAACTGTATGCACCGGCGATGGTGGCCGAGGAACTGGAGCAGCTGGCCGTGGCCGTGGGCGAAGGCCGCGTTGCCGACCGCGACGAAGCCTGCGCCACCCTGATGCGTGGCAGCGTGTTGCTGCCCGACTACCTGGAGCGCCTGCAGAACGGCCACCGCGATATTCCGATCGTGCTGATGCCGCTGCTGAACGAAATCCGCGCTGCGCGTGGCGAAGAAGGCGTCAATGACAGCGTGCTGTTCGCCTTCGCACCCGACAGCGTGACCGCCACCGAGGCCGAGCTGGACCACGCCCGTGGCAGCCTGAGCGGGCGCAACCGCGAGCTGCTGGATACGGTGGGCAGCGCGGTGAAGGAAGAGCTGCTGCAGGTGAAGGATGCACTGGACCTGCACCTGCGCACCGGCGGCGCGCCGCAGCAGTTGCAGGAACAGGTGATCAAGCTGGGTGCCGTGGCCGATACCCTGGGCATGATGGGCCTGGGCGCCGCGCGTGGCGTGGTCGTGCAGCAGCGCGATGCACTGCTGGGCGTGGTCGAAGGCCGCCAGCAGATCGATGAAGACCTGCTGCTGGATATCGCCGGTGCCCTGCTGTACGTGGATGCATCGCTGGACGACCAGGTCGCCCATCTGGGCGCCGGTGGCAGTGGCGAAGACGATCCCAGCGCCGTGGAAAACCGCCGCACGGTGGAAATCCTGGCGCACGAAGCCATCGCCAACTTCGCCGCCGCGCGCGAGCATTTCGTTGCCTTCATCGAGACCAGCTGGAACCACGGCGAACTGCAGGACGTGCCGCGCCTGCTGGGCGACGTGTCCGGTGCGCTGCGCATGCTCGACCTGGGCACTGCCGCCGACTACCTGCGCGGTGTGCAGCAGTACATCGAAGCCGAACTGATCGGCCGCCAGCGCGTGCCCAGCGGGCGCCAGCTGGACACCCTGGCCGATGCCATGGCCAGCCTGGAGTACTACCTGGAAGCGCTGCGCGACCGCCGTCCGGGCCGCGAAGACATCCTGGACATCACCCGCAGCAGCCTGGAGGCGCTGCGTTACTGGCCGCTGCCCGAGCGCGCTGCGCCGGCCGTCGCCGAGGCCGCTGACGCCCAGCCCGACCCGGTGCTGCGCGAGGCCGTCGCGCTGCCCGCGGCCGCCCTGCAGGTCGAGCCGGTGCAGATCGCGGTGCAGCCCGCCGCACCGGCGCCGGGCGACGTGCCGGTGCCGCTGCCTGATTTCACCTTCGATCCGCCGCCGGCAGAACCGGTTGCCGAAGCCGATGCCCAGTCGCTGGTATTCGGCGCGCTGGAACTGGCCGATACCGATGCCGTGCCTGCCGCTGCGCCTGCAGACAGCGCCCCGCTGCTGTTCGCCGCATCCAGCGCACCGCCGCCGGCCGTGCCGCAGTGGGAGCTGGGCAGCCTGGACCACGCCGCGGACAGCGTGCCCGCCGAGCCGATGGCCGAAGAGGACGCGCGTGCGCCGACTTTCGCCAGCTTCGATCCAGTCAGCTATGAAGCCGATGCAGATGCAGGCGATGCGTCCAGCGCGTCGCACTGGTCGCTGACGGCTGCATCGCTGCAGGTGGCCGACGGCACGGCGCATGTCCACGGTGATGCCGAGGACAGCGTGGCCTTGGCCGAATGGGACGACGCCCCGGCGGTGTCGTCCTCGGTGGCTTCCTCGTTCGACCCGGTGGCCGCAGAGCAGGACGGCCTGGCCGTGGCAGGCGACGACGTGGTGTTCCACTTCGACGCCAGCGAACTGGACAATGCCGAGCACGTGCTGTCGCTGGATGCGATGGAGACGCTGTCGCTGGACGAAGCGCCCCACCTGGACGCAACCCTGGACATCGTCGACGCTGCGCCGCTGGCCGAGGCCGCCGAGGACGCGGAGCCGGCGATTGTCGACGCCCTGATCGAAGCCGAGCCCGGCGCCGAAGCCGAAGCCGAAGCGCCGGTGCTCGCCGACGCCGAACCGGTCGCCGTGGCCACCATCGAGGTGGACACCATCGCGCCGATCGATTTCAGCGAGGCCGATGCGCAGTTCCTGGCCGAACTGAGCGCTGCGGCGGCGGAGTTCAATCCGCACCCGGAAGCGGCCCCGGCCGTTGAACCGGTGGCCGTTGCCACCGGCGCTGCCGAGGTCGGCATCGAAGGCGGCTTCGAAGACGATGCCGAGAACATCGACCAGGACATCCGCGAGGTGTTCCTGGAAGAGTTCGACGATGAACTGCAGAACCTGGGCACGCTGCTGCCGCCCTGGCGCATGCAGCCGGACAACATGGACCGGCTGCGGCCGATCCGCCGCATCTTCCACACGCTCAAGGGCAGCGGCCGTCTGGTCGGTGCACGTACGCTGGGCGAATTCGCCTGGAAGATCGAAGGCTTGCTGAACCGCGTACTGGACGGCACCCGCCCGGCCACGCCGGCGGTGCTGGCCATGGTCGACCACGCGCACGCGGCGCTGCCGCAGTTGAACGCCGCGCTGCGCCACGGCCAGCGCATCACCGTCGATCTGCAGGCCATGCAGGCCATCGCCGACCGCGTCGGCGCCGGTGAAGAAACCTTCTACGTGCCGTTGCCGGGCGCAGCAGCGCCGGTCGCCGAAGCGCCGGTGGCGGACGTGCCCAGCGAAGACATCGCCGTGCCGGTGGACGCGCTCGACAGCGACGTTGCCGAGCAGGCCGCTGAACCGGCTGCCGAGGTGGTCGAGGCCGTTGGCACCCCTGCGCAGATCGACAGCGTGCTGCAGGAAATCCTGGAAGCCGAGGTGGAGCTGCACCTGGCCACGTTGCAGGGTTGGCTGCAGGACGCACAGCAGGCACCGCACGCGGTGACCGACGCGCTGCTGCGCGCGGTGCACACCATGAACGGTGCGTTCGCGATGACCGAGGTGCCGGAAATCACCGCCGTCACCGGGGCGGCCGAGTCGTACATCAAGCGCGCCCTGGCCGCGCAGGCCGTGCCAGCGGAAGAGGGCGTGTCGGCGCTGCTGGACACCGCGTCGGCCATTGACGGCACCATGACCGCACTGCAGGCCGAACAGCCGCGCATCGTGCCGCATGATGCGCTGGCGCAGCGCCTGCAGGCGCTGGCTGCCGCGCTGCCCGAAGCGCGCTGGCCGGTGCTGGAAATGGAGGATGACGACGCCGACGATCTGGCCATCGATGCAGACGACGCGGCACCGGCGCAGACGGACGAAACGTCGGCCGATGCGCTGGCCGACATCGAACCGGTGCTGCCGGTTGAAACCGAGCTGGAACGCGTTGAACTGACCGGTGGCGAAGATCTTTCGCCGTTCTTCGATGCCGGCTGGCCCGCGCTGCCGCAGGTCGCGGAAGGCGCCGATGTGGCCGAACTCGAGCGCGAAACCAGCGCCGACGCCGATGTCGACGCTGCGCAGCCCGCGGAAGTGGAAGCGGCGGTGGTTGCAGAGGTGACGGCGACGCTGCCCGATGCCCCGGCCGACGCCGATGACGCCGATCTGACAGGTGCTGATGATCTGTCGCCCTACCTGGACGCCAGCGCGTTGCCGGTGGACGACAGCGATGTTGAGGACGTGGCCGAACCGGCGTCGATTGACGTAATCGACGCGGTGGCAGCGGCGCAGGCGCACGACGAAATCGCGCTGTACGACGAAGAAGATGAACAGGCGCTCGACAGCACGCTGGCGAGCCTGCACGATGATATGGCTGCGCCCGGCTTTGCCGAGCCGGTCACCCTGGAGGCGGCGCTTGAAGCCGGCCTGCATGTGATCGAGCCGGAACCCGCGCAGGACGAGCGGGCCGACTGGCCCGTGCTCGGCCTGCAGGCCAGCGAACTCGCGCCCGGTGAGGCTGATGCCTTCGCCGAGGCTGCGGACGTCGGCGGGGAGGCGGCGGTCGGTGAAGGAGAGAGCGCCGACCTGCCGTCCCCGGCGACGGTGGATGCAGACGTGTCCGAAGCGATTACCCCCGCGCCGGCACCGTTGTTCGAACTGGAAGACGCACCGGGGCAGGGCGCGTACGCGGCTGCGGCCGTCGAACCCGTTGTCGAGGCCAACGCAGATGTCACCGCTGCCGTGCCTGCCACCGACAGCAGCGGGCAGGAAGACGCCCCCAGCGACCAGCTCGACTTCAGCGTGTACGACCGCGAGCTGGTCGATATCTTCGTGGAAGAAGGCAACGACCTGCTCGACCATTGCGACGGGCTGATCAGCGAGCTGCGCGAAGCGCCGCAGGACCGCGAGGCCCTGGCCGGCCTGCAGCGCGATCTGCACACGCTCAAGGGCGGCGCACGCATGGCCGGCATCAACGCCATCGGCGACCTGGGCCACAGCATCGAATCGCTGCTGGAAGCCGTGGCCGCCGGCCGCACCGAGATCGAACGCCCCGACGTACACCTGCTGGAACGTGGCTTCGACCGCCTGCACCAGCTGCTGACCCGTACCGGCGAACACCGCACGGTGGAGCCGGCGCAGGACCTGCTGGATGCATTCGAAGCCCGCACCCGCGTGGATGCCGGCAGCGCCGTTGTTGCTGCCAGCAGCGAAGCGGAATCGAACGTTGTACCCGTGGCGCCGCTGGCCCTGGCCGATGCACCGCTGTCGGCACCGCTGCCGGTGGAAGGGACGCCGGACGAAGATCCGCTGGCCCGCCCGCAGCAGGAGCAGGTGCGCGTACGCGCCGATCTGCTGGATCGCCTGGTCAACCATGCCGGTGAAGTGGCGATCTACCGTTCGCGCCTGGAGCAGCAGCTCGGGGCGTTCCGCGGTGCGATGGGCGAACTGGAGCGCACCAATGCGCGACTGCGCGACCAGCTGCGCCGACTGGACCTGGAAACCGAAGCGCAGATCGTCGCGCGTTACCAGCGTGAACAGGACCAGGCCGATCAGAAGTTCGATCCGCTGGAACTGGACCGCTTCTCCACCCTGCAGCAGCTCAGCCGCGCGCTGAACGAATCGGCAGCCGACCTTGGCGGCCTGCAGGGCGTGCTGGACGATCTGTCGCGCCAGTACGATTCGCTGCTGCAGCAGCAGTCGCGCGTCAGCTCGGAACTGCAGGATGGCCTGATGCGCGCGCGCATGGTGCCGTTCGATGGTCTTGTGCCGCGTCTGCGCCGCGTGGTGCGCCAGGCCGGCATTGATACCGGCAAGCAGGTGCACCTGACCCTGGAAGGCACCCACGGCGAACTGGACCGCAACGTGCTCGACCGCATGGTCGCGCCGCTGGAACACATGCTGCGCAATTCGGTGGCCCACGGTCTGGAAGCGCCGGAGCAGCGCCGCAGCGCCGGCAAGCCGGAGGAAGGCGAGGTTGCCATCCGCCTGCACCGCGAAGGTTCGGAAATCGTGCTGGAAGTGGCCGATGACGGTGCCGGCCTGGACCGCGAAGCGATCCGCCGCCGCGCCATCGACCGTGGCCTGCTGGGCGCCGATGCGCAGCCCAACGAGCAGGAACTGGACAACCTGATCTTTGCCTCCGGCTTCTCCACCGCCGACCAGGTCAGCCAGCTGGCCGGCCGTGGCGTGGGCATGGACGTGGTGCGCAACGAAGTGCGCCAGCTCGGCGGCTCGGTCGACATCCAGTCGGTGCGTGGCCAGGGCGTGCGCTTCACCCTGCGTCTGCCGCAGACGCTGGCCGTCACCCAGGCCGTGTTCGTGCAGATTGGCGAAACCACCTTCGCCGTGCCGGTGGCTTCGGTCAGTGGTATCGGCCGCCTGTCGCGCGAGCGTTTCGAAGCGGCCGACAGCAGCTACCGCTACAGCGGCGAAGAATTCCCGCTGTACGACCTGGGCAGCCTGGTCGGCCAGGCACCGGCCCGTGCCGATGGCCAGGACCAGGTGCCGCTGCTGCTGGTGCGCGCCGGCGACCTGCGCGCGGCCGTGGCCATCGACCAGGTGCTGGGCAACCGCGAAATCGTGGTCAAGCCGGTGGGCCTGCAGATCGCCTCGGTACCGGGCATCTACGGTGCAACCATCACCGGCGATGGCCGCGTGGTGGTCATCCTGGACGTGGCGCCGCTGGTGCGCCGTTACCTGGCCAACCCGATCGTGCCGGTGCAGGACAACGCACCGCGCCAGGAACGGCAGGTGCCGCTGGTGATGGTGGTCGACGACTCGCTGACCATGCGCAAGGTGACCGGCCGCATCCTGGAACGCCACAACTTCGAAGTAAGCGTGGCCCGCGACGGCGTGGAAGCACTGGAGCAGCTGGAAGAGCGCGTGCCCGACCTGATGCTGCTGGACATCGAGATGCCGCGCATGGATGGCTACGAGCTGGCCACCGCGATGCGTGCCGACCCGCGCTACAAGGACGTGCCGATCGTGATGATCACCTCGCGCAGCGGTGACAAGCATCGCCAGCGCGCCTTCGAGATCGGCGTGCAGCGCTACCTGGGCAAGCCGTACCAGGAGCTGGACCTGATGCGCAACGTGTACGACCTGCTGGGGATCGCCCGTGTCCGTGAGTGATGTGAATCCGGTTCCGGCCGTTGCCCTGCTGGCCCGCCCGGGCGCGGCGCGCGAGCGCCTGCGCGAAGCCCTGGCCCATGCCGATGTGCAGATCGTGCTGGAAGATGATCCCAGCGGCCTGGAACCGCGGGCGCTGGCCGATGCACAGCCGCAGTTCGTGGTGATCGCCCTTGAGGCGGCCATCGAGGACGCCCTGGAGCGCCTGGAGCCGGCCTTGTCCGCGCCGGGGCTGACCCTGGTGTTCGACGAGGCCGAACTGGCCGCGCGCCGTGACGGCTGGGAAGCCCAGCGCTGGGGCCGCCACCTGGCGGCCAAGCTGCACGGCCACCAGCAGGTACTGCCGCCCGGCGCCGAAGACGAGCCCAGCCTGCAACTGGAACCGGGCCTGCCGTCCACGCCGCCGCAGCCGCAGGATGCCGCGCTGCAGCCGCACCTGGACCAGGCGCTGTCGTGGGCCGATGACGTGCCGGCCGATGGCCTGTACTCGCCTCCGGCCGACCTGCATGAGCCCATCGCGCTGGAACAGGCACTGGCCGCGCTGCAGCCGGTGCTGCCCGAGCCGCCGCTGCCGGCCGAGGTTGCCGAAGACATCGCGCCGCCGGTGGTCGAACCGCCGCCGGTGCCGTCGGTCGCGCTGGGCGACCACACCGCCTGGTCGCTGGTGGATGAACCCGCCAGCGCGCCGGCCCCGACCACCGCGGCATCCGCCGCTGCATCGCCGTCCACCTTCGATACCGACCACCTGAGCCTGGTGGACCTGGATGCAGCGCTGCCCGCCGGCGCCCGCGCCGGTGCGCTGCTGGTGCTGGCCGGTATCGGCGGTCCCGATGCGCTGCGTCGCCTGCTGGGCGCGCTGCCGGCCGACCTGAGCGTGCCGGTGCTGGTGCACATGCGCCTGGACGGTGGCCGCTACGGCAACCTGGTCAAGCAGATGGCGCGCGTTTCGCCGCTGCCGGTGCAGCTGGCCGAACCGGGCCAGCGCGCCGTACCCGGTGAAGTGCACGTGCTGGCCGATGATCTGGGCGTGCAGGCGGCCACGGACGGGCTGTACTTCCAGACCCGTGCGCAGGGCATCGCGATCGACGCCCTGTCGCCGGCGCATACCGCCGTGGTGCTGCTCAGCGGCGCCGACCTGGCCCATGTGGGGCCGGCACTGGACCTGGCCGCCGCTGGCGCCTGGGTGGCCGGACAGGTAGGCGAGGGCTGTTACGACCCGGCTGCGGCCACGGCCGTGGTGGCTGCCGGCATGGTCGCCGGTGAACCGCAGGAACTGGCGCAGGCGATCGCCGCGCGCTGGGGCCGGCACGACGATGACGGAGACGCAGCATGAGTTACGCCAGCAATGATGAGATCCGCGGCGTCCTGATCCAGGCCGGTGGCGAGCGGGTGCTGCTGCCCAACGCCACCGTGGCCGAAATGATGTCGCGCGTGGCGATCGAACCGATTGCCGACGCGCCGCGCTGGCTGCTGGGGCAGATTGCCTGGCACGGCTGGCAGGTGCCGCTGCTGTCGTTCGCGCGCCTGACCGGCCTGGGCGACGAAGTGGTGGGCGGGCACAACAAGGTGGTGGTGCTGAAGGCACTGAGCGGCAACGCCCAGCGCCCGTACTACGCGCTGCTGACGCAGAACTTCCCGCAGCTGATCTCGGTGCCGCGCGACGGTCTGCTGGCCGACGCGTCGGAAGAAACGTTGCCCGATATCGTGCACATGCGGGTGCTGCTGGGCGAAAAGAGCGCCCTGCTGCCGAACCTGGATGCGCTGGAAAGCGCGCTGGATTCGCTGGCCGCCTGATCCGGCGGCTGCGCGCGCTCGGTAGGTGCCGACCTTGGTCGGCACTTCGCTCGCGGAACGCGCCCCTTACCCCAGATCCCCCAGCCGCGCCTGCAATGCCGCAATCGCGGCCAGGCCGGCGGTTTCCGTGCGCAGGATGCGCGGCCCCAGCTGCAGGCCCTGGAAACCGGCCTGGGCCAGCTGATCGCGGTCACGCGGCGACCAGCCGCCTTCGGGCCCGATGGCGATCACCACACCCCCCGCCGGTGCGGCCTGCAGCGTGGACAGGCGGTGGCTGCCCAGCGGGTCCAGGGTCAAGCGCAGGGTGTCGGCCGGCAACGCTGCCGTTGCCTGTGCCAGCGACAGGGGTGTGCCCACCGCCGGAATGCGTGCACGCCCGGACTGGCCACAGGCCGAGGTCACCACGTTGTTCCAGTGCGCCACGCGCTTTTCCGCGCGGGCGGCGTCCAGCTTCACCTCGGTACGCTCGGCATTGACCGGCACGATCGCGGCCACGCCCAGTTCGGTGGCCTTCTGCAGGATCAGGTCCATCTTCTCGCCGCGCGCCACGCCCTGCAGCAGGGTGATGGCCAGCGGCGATTCGTTGCCGACGGCCTGCACGCTGTCGATGCGCACCTGTACCTCGCGCTTGCCGGCCACGGTCAGCACGGCGCTGTAGTCGTGGCCATCGCCATTGAACAGCACGCAGGCATCGCCTTCGCGCAGGCGCATCACCCGTACCAGGTGGTTGGCGGTGTCTTCGGGCAGCGTCAGGGTCTGGCCGCTGTGCAGCGGCAGGTCGATGGGACAGCGGGTCACGCGCATGCAATTGCCTCGTCGATGGCTGCCAGCGTGGTGTGGGCCAGCAGTTCCAGTTGTTCGTCGTCCACACAATACGGTGGCATCCAGTACAGCACATCGCCCAGCGGGCGCAGCACCACGCCACGTTTCAGCGCCGCCTTGTAGGCGTGCAGACCCAGCCGCAATGCCGGGTCGAACGGCGTGCGGCGATCGCCGTTGCGCGACAGTTCAAATGCCACCACCATGCCGGCCTGGCGTACGTCGGCCACGTGCGAGTGGTCGGCCAGCGGCGCGGCCAGGGCGCCCATCACCGAGGCGATGCCGCGGTTGCGGGCAATCACGTCCTCGTCGCGGAAGATGTCCAGCGTGGCCAGGGCGGCCGCGCACGCCAGCGGGTTGCCGGTATAGCTGTGCGAGTGCAGGAACGCGCGCTCGCGTGAATCGTCCAGGAAGGCGTCGTACAGCGCCTGCGTGGCCAGCACCGCGGCCAGCGGCAGGAAGCCGCCGGTCAGGCCCTTGGACAGGCACATCAGGTCGGGCATCACCCCGGCCTGTTCACAGGCGAACAGGGTGCCGGTGCGGCCAAAGCCGGTGGCGATTTCATCGGCGATCATGAACGCACCGTGTGCGTCGCACAGCTCGCGCACCCGTTTCAGATAGACCGGGTCGTGCATGCGCATGCCGCCGGCGCACTGCAGGCGCGGTTCCAGGATCACCGCGCAGATTTCGCCCGGGTGCTGGTCGAACAGCGTGGCCAGACCGTCGGCGGCCTGCAGGGCGCGCTCAGCGGCGCTCTGTCCGGGCTCGGCCAGGTAGGCATCGGGCGAGGGCGCGAACAGGCCCTCGGCCAGCAGCGGCGCATACACGCGGCGGTACAGCGGGATATCGCCCAGCGCCAGCGCCCCCAGGGTTTCGCCGTGGTAGCCGTTCTCCAGCGCGATGAAACGCGTGCGCCGGCGCTCCCCGCGGTTCTGGAAATACTGGAAGGCCATCTTCAGCGCCACTTCCACCCCGGCCGAGCCGTTGTCGGCGAAGAACACCTTGGCCAGCGGATCGCGCCCGGCCTGGCGCGGTGCCAGCGCCAGCAGGCGCTCGGCCAGGGTGATCGCCGGTTCATGGCTGAACCCGGCCAGCATCACCTGCTCCAGCTGCCCCGCCTGGGCGGCAATGGCGCCGCCGATGCGCGGTTCGGCGTGACCGAACAGGTTTGTCCACCAGCTGCTGACCGCATCCAGGTAGCGGTTGCCATCGTGATCGATCAGCCAGGCGCCCTGGCCGCGCGCGATCGGCACCAGCGGCAGGGTGTCCGGGTGCTCGCGCATCTGCGTGCAGGGGTGCCAGAGCACCTGCAGGTCGCGTTGCCGCCACTGCCGGGCCAGCGGGGAAGGGGTTGGGTCTGCTAGCATTTCGGGCTCATGAACATGTTGCTGCCTGCCCATTCTATCGGCCCCGGCGCGCGCGCCGCCCGCCGTGGAGAGTCCGAATGACCGATGACCGCGCCAGCCGTCGCCTGCCGATCATCCATCGGATCACCGACGAGGAAAACGGCCCGTTCCAGCGCCAGCACCTGGACCTGGAGTTTTCCAACGGCGAACACCGGCGCTTCGAGCGCCTGGTCAGCCGCGGCCATGGCGCGGTGGTGGTGGTGCCGATGCTGGATGACCAGACCGTACTGCTCGTTCGTGAATACGCCGCCGGCGTGCACCGCTACGAACTGGGCCTGGTGAAGGGCCGCATCGATGCGGGTGAAACCCCGGAACAGGCCGCCGACCGCGAGCTGAAGGAAGAGGCCGGTTACGGTGCGCGGCGCGTGGACGTGCTGCGCGCGATGACCCTGGCGCCGACCTACATGAGCCACCAGTCGTGGCTGGTGGTAGCCCGCGACCTGTACCCGGAAAAGCTGGCGGGTGATGAGCCCGAAGAGCTGGAAGTGGTGCCGTGGAAGCTGGCCGAGCTGGACCAGCTGATGCTGCGCGAAGACTTCTCCGAAGGCCGTTCGCTGGCCGCGCTGTTCATCGCGCGGCAGTGGCTGCAGGCGGCACGATGATCAAGCTGACCACCGAACTGCGCGAGACCGCCATCGCCATCGCCCAGGAAGCAGGGCAGGCGATCATGCAGGTCTACAGCAGCGGTTTCGACGTGACCCTGAAGGCCGACGACAGCCCGGTCACCGCGGCCGACCTGGCCGCCGACCGTGTCATCCAGCAGGGCCTGCGCCAGCTCACCCCGGATCTGCCGATCCTTTCCGAAGAATCGGCGCTGGTGCCCTGGGAACAACGCCAGCACTGGGGCGCCTACTGGCTGGTCGATCCGCTGGATGGCACCCGCGATTTCGTCAAGCGCAACGGCGAGTTCAGCGTCAACATCGCGCTGATCTACCAGGGTGCACCGGCGTTCGGCGTGGTGCAGGCGCCGGTCACCGGCATCGTCTGGCACGCCATGCGCGGTGAACTGGCCTACCGCCGCCAGGGCCTGCACGACACCGTGCTGCGCACGCGCAGCCCGGCCGCGACCCCGTTGCGGGTGGCGGCCAGCCGTTCGCACCGCTCGCCGGAAACCATCGCGCTGCTGCAGCGCATGGGCGACATCGAAACCGTGGTGCAGGGCTCGTCGCTGAAATTCTGCCGCATTGCCGAAGGCGGGCTCGACGTCTACCCGCGGCTGGGGCCCACCTCGGAATGGGACACCGCCGCCGGCCAGTGCGTGCTGCACGCGGCGGGCGGTGCCGTGCTGTCGGCGCGTACCGGCAAGCCCTTCCGCTACAACCGCCGCAGCACGCTGCTCAATGGCGATTTCATCGCCCTGGGCGACACCAGCCTGCCGTGGCGCGACTGGTTGACCGACTGAACCTGGAGGCTGCATGAGCGATACCCCCACCGCCGGCAGTGCCGCCAGCACCGAACTGGAGCGCCTGCTGGGCATCATGGCGCGCCTGCGCGATCCGCAGGGCGGCTGCCCGTGGGATCTGCAGCAGGATTTCAGCACCATTGCGCCGTACACCATCGAAGAGGCCTATGAAGTAGCCGATGCCATCGATCGTGGCGACTTCGATGATCTGTGCGATGAACTGGGCGACCTGCTGCTGCAGGTGGTGTTCCATGCGCGCATGGCCGAAGAGCAGGGCAGCTTCGCCTTCGCCGATGTCGCCCGCGCGATCAGTGACAAGATGCAGCGCCGCCACCCGCACGTGTTCGCCGATGTGAACGTGGACGACGCCGATGGCGTGATGCGCAACTGGGATGCGATCAAGCGTGCCGAACGTGCGGCCAAGGGTGACCAGGATGGCTCGGCGCTGGCCGGTATCTCGCGCGGCCTGCCCGAATGGCAGCGTGCGGTGAAACTGCAGGCACGCGCCGCGCGGGTCGGCTTCGATTGGCCCGGCCCGTTGCCGGTGCTGGACAAGGCCGCCGAGGAACTGCAGGAACTGCGCGAGGAGTTCGAGCGCGGTGATGTTGCCGGCAACAAGGCACGGCTGCAGGAGGAACTGGGCGACCTGCTGTTCGTCTGCGCCAACCTGGCCCGCCATGCCGATATTGATCTGGGCGCGGCGCTGCGCGGGGCCAACCACAAGTTCGAGCGCCGCTTCCGCGCCATGGAAGCGCAGGCCGAGGCGCAGGGTGAAGCGCTGGCGGGGTTGGACCTGGATGCGCAGGAAGCCCTCTGGCAGCACGCCAAGGCCGCGGAAAAAGCGTGAAAACGCTGGGCCTGTTCCTGCTGACCGCGCTGGCCGAGATTGTCGGCTGCTATCTGCCGTGGCTGTGGCTGCGCAAGGGCGGCAGCGCCTGGCTGCTGCTGCCGGCGGCGGCCAGCCTGGCCCTGTTCGCCTGGCTGCTGACCCTGCACCCCACCGCCAGCGGGCGCGTTTACGCCGCTTATGGTGGCGTGTACATCGGCACCGCGCTGTTCTGGCTGTGGCTGGTCGACGGCATCCGCCCCAGCCCCTGGGATCTGCTGGGCGCCGCCCTGTGCCTGGCCGGCATGGCCGTGATCATGTTCGGCCCGCGCGCCGCCACCCCGTGAACGGTAGAGTCGAGCTTGCTCGACTGCTTCTGCTCTTTCGTAGAGTCGAGCTTGCTCGACTGCTGGGAATTGTAGAGTCGAGCTTGCTCGACTGCTTTTGCTGGAAACAGTCGAGCAAGCTCGGCTCTACCGAAGCCTGGAGGCAGTCGAGCATGGCTCGACTCTACAACAGCGGTTCAACGCGGGGCCTGGCAGCCCAGCATGCGCAGGTCGATCGCTTCGGCCATGCGCCGGTAACCCTCGTCATTGGGATGCAGGTGGTCGCGGGTGATGTCCGCCGGCAAGGCTTCCGGCGCCGCCGGGTCACGCAGCGCCGCGTCGAAATCGACCACGCCATCGAAGCCGGTGTCCTTGCCGCGCGCCCACTGGTTGATGGCCGTGCGTGTCGCTGCCGACACCGGCTCGTAGCGCTCTGAACCGCCAAACGGGGTCAGCGTGCCCAACCACGCGCGGATGCCGTGTGCCTGCAGCCGCGCCGCCACCTGCCGGTAACCCAGCAGCATGTCCGCTGCGTTGCGACCTGGCAGCGGCTTGGCGCCCCCGCCGTTGCGGATGTCATTGATGCCTTCGAACAGGATCACCTGATCGGCATCGGCCACCGCGATCACGTCGCGATCCAGTCGTGACAGCGCGCTATGGCTGCGGCCGTGGTCCAGCAGTTTGTTGCCGCTGATGCCCTGGTTGAGCACCACGAAACGGTCGGGGCAGGCCTGTTGCAGGCGCTCGCCCAGCCGCTCGGGCCATTGGTTGAACGAGCCGCGCCGGGCCGTGGCGCCTTCGGTGATCGAATCGCCCAGGGCGACGATCACCTGCGGTCGGTCGGTGCGTTGCACCAGCACCGCGGAAAACACGTTCTGCTGGTAACTCACCTTCACCGCATCGGCCACGCTGGCCTGCGGGCCATCCACCACCCGCACCACCGTGCGGCGCACGGCCGGCCGTGTCGGCTGCGGGAACCACGCGGTCACGCTGATTTCCTGCAGCGCGCCCAGCCGCAGCGGCAGCGGATCGCTCAACAGCGCTGCGCCCACCGGCACCTCGATCGCGCTGCGTCCATCCACCGTCACCGCCAGCGCCGCAGCCTTTCCACCCTTCAACTGCACGCGCACATCTTCCACGCGCAGCGGCGTGGTGCCCAGTTCGTTGCTGATGCGCAGCCGCAGCGCATCGCCACGGCTGCCCACGCGCATGTCCTGGCGTACCGTCTGCGCGGCGAACTGCACCGGCGCCTCGGCCGTGCCGTCCTTGCGGTCCGGCGCCGGTGACGCGGTCCAGGCGGTCACCCAGACCGGTGCGGCCTGGGTGTCGGGGGCGGCCACGGCAGCGCCGAGAGCCAGCGAAAGCAGGGTGATCCAGCGCTGCATGGGAAGGGTCCGCTCAGGTCAGGAGAAGTAGGTGCCGCCGTTCACATCCAGGTTCGCACCGGTGATGAAGGCCGCTGCGTCCGAGGCCAGGAACACCGCCGCATCCGCCGCTTCTTCCGGCACGCCCTGGCGGCGCAGCGGGGTCGCACCGGCTACCGCCGTGCGCACTTCCGGCTTGGTGAATTCATCGTGGAAGCGGGTGGCGATCATGCCGCAGCACAGTGCATTCACGCGGATGCCCTTCGGCCCCAGTTCCTTGGCCATGGCACGGGTGAAGGTCATCACCGCTGCCTTGGCCGTGGCATAGATCGAAGCGCCCGGGCCGCCGCCATCGCGGCCTGCCTGCGAGGCGAAATTCACGATGGCCGCGCCTTCGCCCATGTGCGGCACCACCGCGTGCGTGGTCAGGTAGGTGGAGGTGAGGTTCAGGTCCATCACGGTGTGGAAGAACGCCGGGTCGATGTCGGCCAGCGGGCGGCGCTGCACCATGCCGCCGGCCACGTTCACCAGCAGGTCGATGCGCTCACCGAACGCGGCCTGGGTGGCGGCCACCAGGCCGGCCACGGCAGCAGCGTCGGTCACGTCGGCGCGGTGCACGATGGCCTGGCCACCGGCGGCCTGGATGGCGGCCAGCGTGTCCTGCGCGCTGGCTTCGTCGTTGGCGTAGTTGATGCACACGCGGGCACCGGCGGCGGCCAGCTTGATCGAGACGGCGCGACCGATATCACGGCCACCACCGGTGACGATGGCCACCTTGTCCTTGAACGACATGCGGGAAACTCCTTGGTTTGTGGGGGAATGAAAAACGTGGGCTCAACGGCCGGGGCGGTCGAGCTTGTGGATCGGGCCGGTCCACCACCACAGCGCGGCCAGCGACAGCGGCACCAGGGCGGCGACAAGAATGAAAATGGGCGCGTAGGAATGGCGGGTCAGCACCGGCACCAGCCAGGTGGTGATCAGGGTGCCGGCCACGGCGGCCAGTCCACCCAGGCCGGCCAGGGTGCCCACCGAACGACCGTCGAACAGATCGCCCGGCAGGGTCTGGATGTTGCCGATTGCCACCTGAAAGCCGAACAGCACCGCGGCAATGGCCAGCACCGCCAGCAGCGGCTGGTTGGCCAGCACTGCGCCCAGCAGGGCCGGGGCCATGATCACGCAGCCCAGCGAGATGGACAGCTTGCGCGCGCGGTCCACGCTGTGCCCGGCGCGGATCAGCCGGCCCGACAACCAGCCACCGCTCAGGCTGCCCAGCATGGCGCCGACGAAGGGCACCCAGGCGAACAGGCCGATCTGCTTGATGTCAAAGCCGAACGTTTCGGCCAGGTAGATCGGCAGCCACGAAACGAACAGCCACCAGATCGGGTCCAGCAGGAAGCGGCAGGCCAGCATGCCCCAGCTCTGCCGATGGGCAAGCAGCGCACGCACGCTCACCTTCGGCGCGGCCACTGCCTGCTGCCCGGCCTGGTCTTCCTGGATCAATCGGCGCTCGGCGTCGCTCACCCACGGGTGCTTGTCCGGGCCGGCGCGGTAGACGAACAGCCACGGCAGCAGCCACAGGAAGCCGATGGCACCAACCAGCACGAAGGTGCCGCGCCAGCCCAGCCACAGGTACAGGCCGGCAATGGCTGGCGCAGAGACAATCGCGCCTACCGACGCACCGGCATTGAACACGCCCTGCGCCAGCGCCCGTTCGCGCGCCGGGAACCATTCCGCATTGGCCTTCACCGCGCCCGGCCATGCACCGGCCTCGCTGATGCCCAGCATCGCGCGCACCAGGCTGAAGGACAGGATCGAATGGGTGACCGCATGCAGGGCGATGGAGATCGACCACACGCTGATCGACAGGGCAAAGCCCAGCCGCGTACCGATCATGTCGAACAGGCGGCCGAACAGGAACTGGCCGGCCGCGTAGAACAGCATGAACACCGTTACCAGCAGCGCGTAATCATCCTTGGTTGCGCCCACTTCCTTGGCGATCTCCGGCCACATCACCGCCAGTGCGTTGCGGTCGATGTAGTTGATCACCGTGGCCACCGCAATCAGGCCGACGATCAGCCAGCGCACGGCTGACCGCACCGGCACCTTGCGCAGGCTGGACACCACCGCCGGGCCATTCATCGCGCGTCACCCTTGCTGCGGTCCATGCGCGCGTGGCTGCCGCTCCAGCGGTAGGCGTGGCCGTCGACGGTCACGCTGTGCTCGCCCTTGGCGGTGCTGTCGTCGGCCACGCCCAGGGCGATGCGCGCACCGCTGGCCAGGCGCAGTTCAATCACCTCGGCATCGCTGCCACGGCCGCGCACGATCTCCTTGATGCGACTGTCGGCACCGTGCACGTACTCGGCGGTGCCGTTGTACTCGCCATGCGGCTCCAGCACGCTATAGAAGGTCACATCCTTCTGCCCTTCCACGCGTTGCAGCAGGGCCGGTTCGCGGCGCAGGTTGAATTCCGGATCGTTGGCGCCGCTTTGCACCAGCAGCGCCTGTGCAGGCGCACTGCTGCCGAAGCGATAGGTGTAGAAGCGCCCATCCAGCAGCCAGGCCAGCGTGCGCGGTTCGCTGCCAGCTTTGCTGCGCGCATCCAGCCACAGGTGCTGGTAGCCGTTGTCGCTGCCCAGTACCGGCCGCTGCGCCGGGAAATGCTCGGCCTCGAAGCCGGTGGTGACGATGTGGCCGTTGAAGTGCAGCGGCAGGTCGTAGCGCGCGGCCTTGTCGCCGTGTACCTGCAGCAGGTCCAGCACTACCGGCAGGCCCAGTTCGGGGTGGCGCAGCAGTGCCTGGGTGCGGGTGAACACCACGCCGGGGTAGGCATCGCGCATGCTGGCCGAGGCAATCTGGGTATCGGCGTCGGCCTGGAAGAAGCGCACCTGCGGCGCATGTTCTTCGCCGCGCTTCCAGTCGCCCTTGAAGTGGCTGGTCTCGTTCACCACCAGGGTGTTGTGGGCCACGGTCTGCTTGGCCCAGCTGCGGTTCTCGGCCAGGTAGATGCCGCCGCGCTTGGCTTCCACGTTCAGGAAGCGGGCCGCGCCGTAGTCGGTCACCACCGGGTTGCCGTTGTCATAGAACAGCCAGTTGAGCTTGTCGAAATGCCCATGGCCCATGCCCTGCATGGTGTCTTTCTGCACCAGCGCCTGGCCGCGTTCACCGTTCATGCGCAGGATCGCCAGGCCACCGCGGTCGCCGGCCGGACCATCGCGCAGCAGCATGGGCCGGAAGTCGAAGGGTTTGGCCTTGTTGGCCGCCAATGCCTGCGCCACCTGCAGGCCCTCGGGTGAAAGCAGCAGCCGTTTCTGTTTCTGCGCTACCGACAACAGGCGATCATCGCCGCTGCGCGCATAGGCAATGCCGATGCCGGCCACCAGTTCCTCGGTGTCGATGCCCTTGTCCAGGATCGCATCGTTGATCGGGAAGAACAGGCCGTCATAGCTGGTCTGCACCAGCACATCCACCGCCTTCAGCAGCACGCCATCGCGGCGCTGGAAGATCTTCCGCTGCGGTTCGTTGCGCTCGATGGCATTGGCGAACAGCAGGAACGGCGCCAGCGCATAGCGCTGGTAGTACGGGCCTTCTTCGTAATAGCCATCGGGCGAGAACAGCAGGTCGACCTGGCGCAGGAAGCCGAACTGGTCATTCTTCTGGCTGCCACGCAGCGATTTTTCCACCAGTTCCTGGTCACGCAGCACATAGCCGGTCATGCCGGTGGCCGCGACCGCCCAGGTCGCATGGTTGTGGATCTGGTCGTAGTTCTTCGGCTCGCTCACCAGGAATTCGGCCATCGGCCGGAACACCTGTGATTCGATGGTCTGGCGGTCGGCGGCGGGCAGCGCATCGCGGATCGCGTCGTAGCCCTGGATCGCGTTCACCAGCCACACCGAATCGTTCAGCACCTGCCAGAACACGCGGCCGGGAATCTGCCCGCGGCCTTCGGGGTGCGGGCCCAGGGTGGGGTAGAGCTTGGCGTACTGCAGCAGCATGTCGCGCGCGTAGTCGACATAGGCCTTGTCACCGGTCAGCCGGTACAGCGTGCCGGCCGCCAGCAGTGCCTGGTAATTGCGCTTGTGCTGTTCGTGGGTGCGGCCGCCGCCCTTGTCCTTCGGTACCGGCACGTCGATGCCGGCCTTCATCATCTTCTTCAGCGACTTTTCCGCACGCGCCTGCTCCTTGGCGAACCAGGGGTAGCGGCTGCCTTCGCTGGCCATCTTCTGCCACTGCGCAGCGGTCACCAGCACCGGTGTGGTGTCGGCTTGGCGTGCGGCGGGCGCAGGTGCCGCGTGCAGCGGCAGGGCTGGCAACACGGCAGCGGGCAGGGCCAGGGCCAGGGAAACGAACAGCGGCTGCAACCTCATCGATCAACTCCGGTGTTGGTGCGTGACAGGGCAACCTCGCCCACCTTGGGGTACCAGTCCACCCCGGTTGCTTCGCGCGCGGTCATCGTCAATGCCGCCTCGGCACCCACGGCCGGCAGGGCAGGGCTGGGCACCCACAGGCCGCTGGCGGCCTGTTGCAGGGTGACGGTGGCGCTGGCCACCCCGCCGGGAAACACCGTGCTGGCCTGCGGTGACTGCAGGTTGCCGGCGAAGGTGATGCCCGCCAGCGAACTGGCGGCGGTGGGCGGGTTCCTGCTGTTGCGGTTGACGATCAGGTTGGCGCTGAAGCGGCTGTTGCTGGCGGCCACGTCCAGGCCCTTGGCCGGATCGTGGCCGACGCCGAAGCTGATTTTGGCCACATCCACGAAGGTGTTGCGGCTGATCGTGGCGTTCACTACCGGCGCGTAGCCGGACAGCGGCGGGCTGGCCTGGGCGTCCATCACCGCCAGCGCGGCGCGGTTGCTGGAACCGGCCAGGCGCTCGAAGTAGTTGTTGCTGACGGTCTGGTCGGCGTTGATCACGCGCACGCCGCCGGTGCCGGCCTTGTCATCGCCCAGGAACACGTTGTCCAGCACGCGGTTGCCGTTGCCATGGCGCAGGGTGAGCGCACCGGCCGAACGGTAGAACACGTTGCCGCGATAGGTATTGCCACCGGACTTGTTGCTGATGATCTCGGTTTCGCCGTCGCAGCCTTCGAACCAGTTGTTCTCGATGGTGCTGTTGGAATCGCTCAGCGAGGTATCGCTGGTGCCCACGCGTATCGTCTCGCCGCCGTTCACGCCCAGCGCCGGGCGCGGCCCGAACCAGGTGTGGTCGATGCGGTGCTGGTTGTCCAGGCCCTGGGTGGCATCGCGCACCAC
Source organism: Stenotrophomonas sp. B1-1 (assembly GCF_010894375.1). Lineage (NCBI taxonomy): Bacteria > Pseudomonadati > Pseudomonadota > Gammaproteobacteria > Lysobacterales > Lysobacteraceae > Stenotrophomonas > Stenotrophomonas sp. B1-1. Next base: position 194,085 of record NZ_JAAIUZ010000011.1, read on the forward strand.
CACCACGGTCGGGCCGGCGTTGGTCTTGCCGCGCAGCTGGCTGTGGTCCAGGCGGTTGTGGCTGCCGTACAACGAAACCCAGTAGTCCTGGTCGCTGGCATCGGGGTTGCTGTAATCGTCGATCACCAGCCCGGTTACCCGGCTGTGGGTGGCCACGGCCTTGCTCGATTCGCGGAAGGCCACTACCGAATCGCCGGGGGTGTAGCCATCGCGGAACACCAGGTTGGACACCTGCAGGTAGCTGCCCGCCAGGCGAAGATCAGAGCGACCGCTCAGGATCACCTTGCCCGGGGTCTGCGCGCGCAGCACGATCGGCGCCGCCGCCGTGCCCTGTCCCTTCAGCAGCAATCGGGTGTCGGTCCAGGTGCCATCGGCCAGCACGATTTCATCACCGGGCTGCAGGGCGGCAGCCGCGGTGGTGAACTCGGCGGCGTCGTGCACCAGCCAGCTGGCGGCCTGCGCCGAAAAAGTGGACAGGCACATTGCCAGTCCAGTGGTCAGGCAGGAAACCGAAAATGGTTTGGAACGGCGGTGCGGTAGCGATAAGAGGCGCATGCGAACCTTCCAGGGACAGTGTGAGTGTCGTTTCGGGGCGGGTATGTATACCACTTCGGGGTCTTTTGTAAGCCAGCTTTCGCGCAAAGTCATGCTGCATCAGCACATAAGTTGGCCGTGAATTGGTATGAAACAAAGGTATTAAGAAAAACCCAGTCCAATTGGTTGACAACTTGCCATCGGCGTGCCGAAGCTGCGTCCCACGCCTGCCATCCAGGCGATCCTTTGGGAGGAGGAGACCATGCGGCGAACCGCCGGAGCAGTACGCAACACCTCGTTGTGCCCCACGCCACTGATCGTGGCACTGCTGGCAGCGCTGGCGGCCGTGCCTACCGTACAGGCGCAGTCGGCCGCGCAGGACCAGAACGCGACCACGCTGGACCAGGTGCAGGTCACCGGCATCCGCGAATCCATGCAGAGTTCGATCAACAAGAAGCGCGACGACACGGTCATTGCCGATGTGCTGTCGGCCGATGACATCGGCGACCTGCCGGCACCGTCGTTGGCCGACGCCATCGAAACCCTGACCGGCGCCGCGTCCACCCGTGACAAGACCGGCGCTTCTGAAATTTCCATCCGCGGCCTCGGCGCGTTCCTCAGCAGCACCAATTTCAACGGTCGCGAGATCACCAACGGCAGCGGCGATCGTTCGGTGAACTTCAACATGTTCCCGGCCGAGCTGGTCAACACGGTGGCCATCTACAAGACCCAGCGTGCGGACATCATCGAGGGCGGCGTGGCCGGCACCATCGGCCTGGAAACCGTGCGTCCGCTGGAATACGGCAAGCGTGCGGCGCAGATCGACCTGCGCGGCAGCTGGGCCGAGTATGACAAGAAGTACCGCGACGACGATGGCATCGGCTACCGCGGCACCGCCAGCTACATCGATCAGTTCGAGTTCGGCGATGGCCAGAAGCTGGGCATCTCGCTGGGTTTCCAGCGGCTGGACGGCACCGATCCGGAAGAAAGCATCACCAGTGGCTCCACCTGGTACGCCTGCAACGGCGCGCAGAACGTGGCCAACGCCAACTGCAACGAAGTAAGCGCGCAGGCCATCGCCAACGGGGCGCCGTACTACCTGGTGCCCAGCAGCCGCATCTATCGCTTGAAACAGGAACGCAACGACCGCCAGAGCGAGTTCGCCGCGATCCAGTGGCGGCCCAACGATGTGGTCGAGCTGAACGTGGACTTCGAGCATACCGACCGCAACTGGTATGAAAACCGCAGCGACCTGAGCCTGTCCAACGCCCGCCGCGGCATCACCCAGCGCGAGGTGGACGAGAACGGCATCGTGCGCCACCTGCACGGCAGCACCTCCATCGATTCCACGTCCAACCGCTACTGGCGCGGCGAGGAGTACACCGGTGGCGGCCTGAACCTGATCCTGCGCCCCAGCCCCGCCTGGGAACTGACCACCGATCTTTCCTACTCGCACACCAACCGCCTGGACAGCGAGCGCATGACCCGCCTGCGCGCCAACCAGCGCGACGTCAACAACGCCGTGGTGCCCGGCATCAGCAGCGGTGCCACCGGCTACGTGGACTACGACTGGGATTGGCACGGCGAGGTGCCCAGCATCGCGCTGGCGCCCAATTTCGATGTGAACAACTGGGATGCGTATTCGGGCGCGGCGCGGGTGACCTCCAGCGCCACCGAGAACGATCACAAGATCAAGGCCGGCCGCTTCGATACCAGCTTCACGCCCGAGTCGGGCTTCTTCACCCGCATCAAGGGCGGGCTGCGCGCCAGCCAGGCCGACTACCGCCTGCGTGACAACACCCTGGTGACCGACTACGACCCGCGCGTGGCCGCCGACAAGGCGAAGATCATCGCGGCGAACCAGGCGTGCCGTGCGCCGTTCCCGCAGGACGACTTCATGGACGCCTCCAGCGGCAACACGATCTCGTCCTGGGCGTACTTCGACCCGGACTGCCTGTACCAGTCGTTCCGTGGCAGCCTGGCCAGCGGCCTGGATCCGGATTTCCAGGATCCCAACAACGTCGATGTCACTGAAAAGACCCGCGCGCTGTACCTGATGGGCGAATTCAGCAGCACCCTGCTGGGCCTGCCGGTCAGCGGCAACGTCGGCCTGCGCTGGGTGAAGACCGATGTGCGTTCCGAAGGCGTGCGCACCGATCTTGTGGTGCTGGGCAACGGTGATGGCACCCTTCGCCTGCAGCCCACCGGCAACTACACCACCCAGGTGTTCAAGGCCGGCAATGACAAGCTGCTGCCCAGCCTGAATGCCGCCTTCGAACTGCAGCCGGACCTGCTGCTGCGGGTGGGCGCCTACCGGGCGATGTCGCGTCCGGATATCGCCGCGCTGGGGGCAGGGCGCACCATCAATGTCAGCAGCGATGCCACCTACAGCGACCTGGCCGACGCGCTGGATGACATCAGTGCCAGCGGCAACCCGGCCGCGCAGCCGTTGATGTCCTGGAACGGCGATCTGTCGCTGGAGTGGTACCCGAACCCGGACACGATGCTGGCCGGTGCGGTGTACTGGAAGCAGTTCAACGGCGGCACCGCCACCGCGCTGGTGCCGGAAACGTACACCCTCAACGGGCAGACGGTGACCGTACCGGTGCGCCAGCAGGTCACCACCGATGAGGACAGCACGCTGACCGGCTTCGAGCTGACCGCCACCCACCGCCTGTCCTATCTGCCCAAGCCGTTCGACGGGCTGGGGTTCAAGGTCAGCTACAACTACGCCGATGCCGATTACCAGACCCAGGATTCGCGGTTGGGCGAGCAGGTAGCCGCCGATGGCAGCATCATTCCCGCCATCGTGCCGCCGGCCGGGCTGAGCGGTTTCTCGCGCCACGTGCTGTCCGGCTCGATCTACTGGGACGTCGGCCGTTTCAACATCCAGGCCATCGGCAAGTTCCGCTCGCACTACTACCAGGATTTCACCGGCAACACCGCGCAGCAGAACCGCTACTACGATGACAACACCAGCGTGGACCTGCGCATGCGTTACCGGGTCAGCAAACAGCTGTCGCTGTCGTTGGAGCTGATGAACCTGACCAACGAACCGCGCGTGGCCTACCAGCCGCTTTACGGCAACTTCCGTGAAGTGGTGAGCTACGGGCGACGCGCGTATTTCGGTGTACGATACAAGTTCTGAACAGGGCGGCGCGGCCACAGGTCGCGCCGTCGCTCCAACCGGACCGCACCGCGCACGGTGGCCCGGGACGGGCCCGGAGGGAACCGCCAAGGGTCAGCCGCATGTCCGCCAACCGTCTCTACCAGACCATCGCCGCCAAACTCCGCTCGTTGATCGAGGGCGGTGAATTCCCGCCGGGTTCGCGCCTGCCGGGCGAGCGTGAGCTGGCCGAGCGTTTCGGCGTCAGCCGGGTGACCATCCGCGAAGCCGAGATCGCCCTGGAAGCGCAGGGCTGGATCGCCATCCGCATCGGTTCGGGCGTTTACGTGAAGCCGCGACCGGCGCAGGCCAGCGGCGGCCTGCCCGATGTCAGTGCCTTCGACCTTACCGCTGCCCGTGCCGTGTTCGAGGCCGAAGCGGCGGCGCTGGCGGCCGGCAACATTGATGAAGCGGGCATCGCCGAACTGCAGGTCCTGGCCGAAGCCCTGTGCCGGCGCGACCTGACCGATGCCGAGGCGGGCGACTTCGATCGCCGTTTCCACCTGACCATCGCGCGGCTGTCCGGCAATCCGGTGGTCGAATATTTCGTGCAGCAGATCTGGCGCATGCGCAGCGAGCTGCCGCGGGTGACCGAGGTCTACGCGCGGGTCTGCCATGACGACGGCGCCAGCCGTGCCGACGAACACATGGCCATTTTCGAAGCACTGCGCAGCCGCGATCCGGTGGCCGCGCGCAATGCCATGCGTCATCACTTCCAGCGTCTGTTCGAGGCGATGCTGGCAGCGACCGAAAGCCAGGCCCTGGAAGAAATCCGCCGCCGCACCCAGCAGGACCGCGAACGGTTCCTGGCCACCACCCGCATCTGAGGGGTTTCCAGCCAACGGCGCAGCCCCTCGTGGGGTGGCCGCTTGTTTTCTGCGAATTGGGTCGGGCGGGTTGGGTTCGCGGGGGACGCCGTAAATCCATCCGTGGAGGCTTGGCCGCGGCATCCATGCCGCGGACACCCCCGCGAACCCAACCCGCCCGACCCCCGACAGTTTCCGTGCGCGTCCAGCCCACGGAAGAAAGATAAAGAGCGAAAAGCAAAAGCCAGCTCCCCGGGGTCGGAGCCCTTTCCGCAGGAAAGGGCTCCGACCCCTCTCCATATATATATCGACATCCCATTCCGCTCTTGCCCTTGCCTTTGCCGTCCGTCACCGGTGAACCCGGAAGGGTGGGGCGGTGTGGGGTGGCGGGACCGCAGGCGCCATGGATGGCGCCTACGAGCCCCCATGGATGGGTTTTACGGCGTGTCCCGCCACCCCGCACCGCCCCGCCCAAGCCAAGACATCCCAGAGCCGAAGTGTTCTGGCTCTGGCTTTGGCTCTGCGCTCTGGCATGTAGAAAGCGCCGCCGGCCGCAGGCCGGCCCAACACACACACCACCCCCGCTGCGCTGCGGCACGCCTGCCGCCGACCGATCTGGGATAATGCGCGTTCTTGTTTCCTCTGCTGCCGGACCCGGTCATGACCCAGAAGACGCTGCTCAACGATACCCACCGCGCCCTCGGCGCCAAGATGGTCGATTTCGGGGGTTGGGACATGCCCATCCACTACGGCTCGCAGCTGGACGAACACCACCTGGTGCGCCGCCAAGCCGGCGTGTTCGACGTCAGCCACATGACCGTGGTCGACCTGCGCGGCGAGCAGGTCAAGCCGTTCCTGCGCCGCCTGCTGGCCAACTCCATCGACAAGCTGAAGGTGCCGGGCAAGGCCCTGTACTCGTGCATGCTCAATGCCCGTGGCGGCGTCATTGACGACCTGATCGTCTACTACCTGGCCGACGACTTCTTCCGCATGGTGGTCAACGCCTCCACCCGCGAAAAGGATCTGGCCTGGCTGCGCGAACAGGCCGCACCGTTCGGCGTGAGCGTGGAGCAGCGCCCGGACCTGGCCATCCTGGCCGTGCAGGGCCCGCAGGCCCGCGACAGCGTCGCTGGCCTGGTCGGCGGCGCCGACCGCGAGGCGCTGGCCAAGCTCACCCGTTTCGCCGCCCTGCAGGTCAAGGCCGACGACGGCGTTGACCTGTTCGTTGCCCGTACCGGTTACACCGGCGAGGACGGCTTCGAGATCCTGCTGCCGCAGGACGCGGTGGTCGCGTTCTGGAACCGCCTGATCGACGCCGGCGTGAAGCCGGCTGGCCTGGGCGCGCGTGACACGCTGCGTCTGGAAGCCGGCATGAACCTCTACGGCCAGGACATGGACGAGGAGATCAGCCCGTATGAAGCCGCGCTGGCCTGGACCGTGTCGCTGGACGAAGGCCGCGACTTCATCGGCCGCGATGTGCTGGAGGCGCAGAAGGCCGCCGGCACCGCGCGCCAGATGATCGGCCTGGTGATGGACGAGAAGGGCGTGCTGCGGCACGGCCAGGCGGTCACCACCGCCAGCGGCCAGGGCGAGATCCTGTCCGGCACCTTCTCGCCCAGCCTGGCCAAGGGCATCGCGTTTGCCCGCGTGCCGGCAGGCGAACTGGGCCAGGTGACCGTGGACATCCGCGGCCGCCAGGTACCGGTGCGCGTGGTCAAGTTCCCGTTCGTGCGCGAAGGCCAGGCCCAACCGGGCGTGCTTGCCGACGCGTGATGCGAACGTGCCGGTCGTCACTGACAGCAGTGGCGGCCGGTTGGTTACACTAGCCCCGTTCTTTCCACACCCCTGTATTCCTGGAGCAGTTCCATGAGCGAGATCCCCGGCGACCTCAAGTTCCTCAAGTCCCACGAGTGGGCCCGCGTCGAAGGCAATGGCCGCGTTACCGTTGGTATTTCCGACCACGCCCAGGGCCTGCTGGGTGACCTGGTCTATGTCGAACTGCCCGACGTCGGCGCCGACGCCAAGGCCGGCGAGCAGATCGCCGTGGTCGAATCGGTGAAGGCGGCTTCGGACGTCTACAGCCCGATCAGCGGCAAGGTGGTCGAGGTCAACGCGGCGCTGGCCGACAAGCCGGAAACCATCAACGAAGATGCCTACGGCGAAGGCTGGATGTTCGTGGTCGAGCTGTCCAACGCCGAAGAGCTCAACGAGCTGCTGGATCCGGACGCCTACGCCGAAGCACTGGAAGACGAGGACCACTGAGTCCTGGTTTCCGGCGAACACCAGCGGCCACCTTCGGGTGGCCGTTTTCGTTTCTGCACCCGCGTCGGCCAGGACTGAAGGTGCGTGTGCCGGGTGCGCGTGGCGGCCATCGCTGCGCGCGAACGATGCGTTCGGGCTTGCGCAGTTTTGCGCAAATCCGTGTTTCGGCACCCGCGGAACCGCGCCCGGATGTGAAAAGTTTTTGCCCCCGTTGCGGGTCCGTTTGGAGAGCGGCTTCCGCTATCGTGCGGTAGCCACGCCGATCGCACGTGCATGCTGCGCCAGCCACTGCCTATCAACGCAGAGTGCTTATTTCAAGTGTTTTTTATTCAAGGTGCGGCTTGCCGCGTACGCCGTCGCGCTGCGTTGCACCGCTCCAGCAGGCACGCGGCGGGTGCTGCCGGGCCCGCAGCGGGCGCGCCGCCAAGGCGCCGCGATGTGAAAATTTTTCGCGGGGGTTGTTGACAGTAAAAAAAACCGTGATTAGGTTTCGCCTCAGCAGACCTTGCCTGCCCAACCGAGTGCGCCGAATCAATCGTCCGATGCGAAGCAATCCCTCCAAGACCACCGCGATCCTCAAGACGGTGGACAGGGCCCTGCTTCTCCCGGAGAAACGCACGGCACTTTCCTTTCCGATGTCCGTCCCGCCGACCGGGGCCGACATTGCCGCATCCGTAACGGCGCGCCTGACGCGCCGGCGGTCCCCGCACGCAGCATCGGCGGGTTTGATCCACCTGGGCGTTTCAACTCCCTATCACTGACGAGGAGCCATCCCATGGCAACCAAGAAAGCTGCGAAAAAGAAGCCCGCCGCCAAGAAAGCGGTGAAGAAGGTCGCGAAGAAGGCCGCTGCCAAGAAGGCAGTGAAGAAGGTCGCGAAGAAGGCAACGGCAAAGAAGGCGGTGAAGAAGGTCGCCAAGAAGGTCGCCAAGAAGGTCGCCAAGAAGACCACTGCGAAGAAGGCAGTGAAGAAGGCGGCGAAGAAGGTAGCCAAGAAGCCGGCAAAGAAGACCGCGAAGAAGGCCGTCAAGAAGGTCGCCAAGAAGGCAGTGAAGAAGACTGCCAAGAAGGCCGCCAAGAAGACCACCGCCCGCAAGCCGGCCAAGAAGGTCGCCAAGAAGGCAGTGAAGAAGGCCGTCAAGAAGACTGCCAAGAAGGCCGTAAAGAAGACCGCGAAGAAGGCCACCAAGAAGGCTGCCCCGAAGAAGGCAGCGAAGAAGGTTGCCAAGCGCAAGCCGGCCGCTCGCAAGAAGAAGGCCGCTCCGGTTGCTCTGCCGGCCACCCCGGCACCGCTGATCTAAGTTCCATCCCGATCGCCGTACCCTGAAACCCCTTCCCTGTTGCCCAGCAGGGAAGGGGTTTTTTTATGCCCGCGCCCACTGCCTCGCCCTTGTAGAGTCGAGCTTGCTCGACTGCTTCACCGCCCTTGTAGAGTCGAGCCATGCTCGACTGCCCCACCGCCTTTGTAGAGTCGAGCTTGCTCGACTGCTTGGCTGGTCAGTCGAGCAAGCTCGACTCTACGAAGCCAGAGCAGTCGAGCAAGCTCGACTCTACGAAAGCAAAAAGGGCGACCCGCAGGCCGCCCTTTCCAGGTTCACCGGCGTGTGCCGGCTCAGCGCGGCGAGGCCACCGCGCGGTTGCTCGAAGCACCCTTGCCCTTGCGCTTGTCCTGCGCCGGCGCAGCACCGTCGGCCATCAGGCTGTCGCTGCCGAAGTCGGTATCCACGTCCAGCCAGCGCTGTGCGGGCAGGCCCAGGGCCGAATCGAGCACGGTCGGCAGCAGGCCGCTGGGCAGGCTGCTTTCGCCGTTCCACATGATCGCAATGCCCAGGTCGCGTTCGGGCACCAGCGCCACCAGGCCGCGGTAGCCCTGCACGGCGCCAGCATGGAACACCACGTCGTGGCCGGCGTAATCGAACGTGCGCCAGCCCAGCGCGTAGCCGGCCGAATGCAGGCGCTCGCGGCGCCAGCCCGAACGCATCTCGCCCGGGGTGTTGATCAGGCTCGAATGCAGGGTGGCCAGCAGCGGGGCCGGCAGTACGTCGGGGCGGTGCCCGGTGTGGGCCAGCAGCCACTGCGCCATGTCGCTGGCGCTGGCGTTCACGCCTGCCGCCGGGGCGACGCGGTAGTAGGTCGGCTTCGGGGTCAGCGACACCCAGCCGTTGCGGCTGCGCACGTGCGGACGCGCCCAGCGCGAGCTGGCCTGGATGCCGGCCAGGCCCATGCTGGCATCGTTCATGCCCAGCGGCTTGAAGATGCGCCGTTCCACGGACTGTTCATAGAAGCTGCCCGACGCGGCATAGACCACATCCCCGATCAGGCTGAAGGCCACGTTCTGGTACGCGTAGCAGTCACCTGGCAGGCACTTCAGGCTGGTGTTGGCCAGCTTCTGGGTCAGCGTGTAGTACTCGGCGTTGCCTTCGATGTCGCGGTCGTAAGCGTTGTAGGGCAGGCCCACGCGGTGGCTCAGCACGTCAGCCACGGTCAGGCGGTCGGTGGCTTCGGGCGAATTGAGCCGGAAGCCGGGCACGTAGTCGGTCACCTTGCTGTCCCAGCGCAGCGTGCCATCGTTCACCAGCAGGCCGGCCATGGTGCCGGCGAACGCCTTGGACAGCGACGCCAGGCGGAACACGGTGTGGGCATCGACCGGCAGCGGGTTGTTGACATCGGTCACGCCGTAACCGCGCGCGCTGATGACCCGGCCGCCCTGCACGATGGCCACGGCCATGCCCGGCACGCGCTCGCCATAGGTCAGCTGCTGCGCCATCGATTCGATGTTGGCCACGTTGAACCCGGCTGCCGGCAACTGCACCTGCGGCACCAGCCCGGTGCGGTAGGCGGCCGGCTGGGTGTGGGCCACGCTGTGGGATTCGATGTTGGCCGGCAGCGGCGGCAGCGGCGGCGGCGTCTGCGCGGTGGTGGACAAGGCAACGGGCATGAGCATGCCCAGCAAACCAGTGGTCGCCGATCGGATCGGACGACGCAGGCTGTTCTTTTTCATCGAGGAGACCCGTGCGCGACTGCTGGAGTCGATTCTAGCGCCGCTTTTCGCCTATGCACAAACAAAGCGAAGATGAATGCGCATCTTGTTGAAAAAGTTGGATTTTTGACGCTTGTTCCGCGCGCTGCGACGGGTCTCGGCAGGGCGGCTGCAACGCTCGGTTCTGCCGGCCCTGCAGCACCCGGCTGGCGATGTTGCAGTGCATTGGCTAACGTACGCGCTTCATCGCCCCCGGAGCCTGCCATGCTGCTGTCCAACCGCCGTTCGCAGGCGAGGGGAACCGCGTGAGCGCGGCAGGCAACAGCGGTGCCCTGCGTGGGCTGTTCGCGGCCCTGCGCGAATCGCCGGCGCTGTGGTGGTCGTTCCTGTACTTCTTCTGCCTGCTCAGTGGCTATTACGTGCTGCGCCCGGTGCGCGAGGCGATGGCCGCCTCGGCCGATCTGGAAACGGTGTTCCCGCCGCTGCTGATCAGCTGGTTCGCCAGCCATGGCATCGCCCTGAAGGACTTCGTCCTGCAGTTCCTGTTCACCTGCGTGTTCCTGATCATGCTGGTGCTGCAGCCGGTCTACGGCTGGCTGGTCAGCCGTTTCCCGCGCCGGGTGTTCCTGCCGGTGGTGTATGGCTTCTTTATCGTCACCCTGCTGGGCTTCTACGCGCTGTTCGACAGCGGCGTGCCGGGGCGGGGCATGGCCTTCTTCCTGTGGGTGATGGTGTTCAACCTGTTCGCGGTGGCGGTGTTCTGGAGCTTCATGGCCGATGTGTTCACCAACGCCCAGGCGCGCGGCTGGTACGGCTACATCGGCGCGGCCGGCACCGTGGGCGCGTTCCTGGGCCCGATCATCACCAGTGCGCTGGCCCAGCGGGTGGGCATCGCCAACCTGATGCTGGTGTCGGCCGGGTTCCTGGTGGTCTGCCTGTTCTGCATCTGGCGGCTGCGCCACTGGGCGGTGCTGCGTGAGCGCGAACAGCAGCTGGTGTCGGGTGAGCAGCCGATGGGCGGCAGCGTGCTGGATGGCCTGAAGTTGATCGCGCGCGAACCGCTGCTGCGCTGGCTGGCGGTGCTGGTGGTGTTCGGCGTGGGCGTGGGCACCCTGCTGTACAACCAGCAGGCCAGCATCGTGCGCGCCGCCTTCACCGATCCGGCGGCCAGCACGGCGTTCTTCTCGCGCATCGACCTGGCGGTCAACGCGCTGACCCTGCTGCTGCAGCTCAGCCTGACCCGCTGGCTGCTGTCACGCCACGGTATTGCGCCGGCGCTGCTGGTTCCCGCATTCGCCATCCTGATCGGGTTCTCGGTGCTGGCCGCCTCGCCACTGCCGATGATGGTGGCGGTGGTGCAGGTGATGACCCGCGCCAGCGAATTCTCGCTGTTCAAGCCCGCGCGCGAGACGATCTACACCCGCGTGGACCGCCAGTGGCGCTACAAGGCCGGCGCGGCCATCGACACCGTGGTCTACCGCGGCGCCGACCTCAGCTTCACCTGGGTGCACAAGGCGCTGTCGCTGTTCGGTTCGCACGTGGTATTCGTGGGCGGCATCCTGGCAGCGGCCTGCATGACCGCCGCCGCGTTCGGCGTGCTGCGCGAAGAGAAGAAGCTGCCGCGCGACCGCTGAGCCGCGCGGGGTCGGATCCCTCTCCTGCGGAGAGGGCTCTGACCCCATCACCCCATCCATCCATCCAAGGAACCGCCCATGTACTGGATCGCACTCGCCCTGACCCTGCTGGTCGCCCTGCTGCACGTTTACTTCCTGGTCCTGGAAATGTTCCTGTGGACCCGTCCGCTGGGCCTGAAGACGTTCCGCAACACGCCGGAAAAGGCCGAGATCACCCGCGTGCTGGCGGCCAACCAGGGGCTGTACAACGGCTTCCTGGCTGCGGGGCTGTTCTGGGGCCTGTTCGATCACCTGCCGATGCTGGTGAATTTCTCGCTGGGCTGCGTGATCGTGGCCGGCTGCTACGGCGCCTGGAGCGTGAACAAGCGGATCTTCTTCATCCAGGCAGTGCCGGCGGTGCTGGCTGCCGTGGCATGGTGGTTCGTGCCGGCGTGATCGCTTGGTAGAGTCGAGCTTGCTCGACTGCTTTTCGGGCACCCCAGTCGAGCAAGCTCGACTCTACGTGGGCGGTGCACAAAAAAACGGCGGGCCGAGGCCCGCCGTTTTCATGTCCGCGTCTTCCAGGCGATCATGCTGCCTGCGAATGCGGGTCCTTGTGCTGGCGGTCGTAGTAGCTGGCTGCACGCAGTTCGTGGGTGTCGAAGTCGTCCACGGTGATGGTGTCCAGGGTCAGCGTACGCAGTTCTTCCAGCAGGCTGCGCTCGTCCTGGGTGATCACGCCTTCGGCCACGGCCTCGTCCAGCTGCGCCTTGAAGTCCAGCGCCTCGATGCCCTTGCTCTTCAGTGCCTTCAGGAACTTGCGCTCCACCGGCTCGGCCATGATCGCCTTGCTCAGGTAGCTGTTGATGCGGCCGCCCGGGTTGTTCTCGCACGGGGTCAGGAACACGCCACTGGCCAGGCGGTCGCGGGCTTCGTTGGGGGCCATCAGCAGGGCGGCCACGCGGCGGCTCAGGCGATCGCCCGGGGCTTCGGCACGACGGCCCAACGGGAAGATCAGCGCCCACATCAGCCAGCCGATCGGACGGATCGGGAAGTTGCGCAGGGCCGCCGACAGCGACTCTTCAATCTTGTGCACGCTGTCATGGAAGGCCCAGGCCAGCAGCGGCTGGTCGGCCTGCGGTGCGCCTTCGTCGTGGTAACGCTTGAGCATGGCGCTGGTCATGTAGACATGGCTTAGCACGTCGCCCAGGCGGCCGGACAGCGATTCCTTGAACTTCAGCTTGCCGCCGAGGGTCATCATCGAGATGTCGGCCATCAGCGCCAGGTTGGCCGAGTAACGGTCCAGCTTGCGGAAGTAGCGGCGGGTGTAGGCGTCGCCCGGGGCGGCACCGAAGCGCGCGCCGGTCAGGCCGAACCAGAACGAACGCACCGCATTGGAAATGCCGTAGCGGATGTGGCCGAACAGGCTGCGGTCGAAGTCCTGCAGACCGGCGCGGGTGTCCGGATCCTGCGCGGCCTTCATTTCCTTCAGCACCCACGGGTGGCAGAGGATCGCACCCTGGCCGAAGATCAGCAGGCTGCGGGTCATGATGTTGGCGCCTTCCACGGTGATCGCGATCGGCGCGGCCTGCCAGCTGCGGCCGGCGAAGTTGCGCGGCCCCAGGATGATGCCCTTGCCGCCGATCACGTCCATCATGTCCGAGATCACTTCGCGGCTCATGTTGGTGCAGTGGTACTTGGCGATGGCCGACGGCACCGACGGCACGTCGCCGCGGTCCACCGCCGCTGCAGTAGCCTGCGACAGCGCACTGATCTTGTAGGCCTTGCCGCCGATGCGGGCCAGCGCTTCTTCCACGCCTTCGAAGCGGCCGACCGACAGCCCGAACTGCTTGCGGATGCGGGCATACGCGCCGGTGACCGCTGCACCGGCCTTGGCACCGCCGCTGGCGGTGGAGGGCAGGGTGATCGAGCGGCCCACGGCCAGGCACTCGTTGAGCATGTTCCAGCCCTTGCCGGCCATGGCCGCACCACCAATCAACTGGGTGAGCGGAATGAACACGTCCTTGCCCTTGATCGGACCGTTCTGGAAGGTCGAGTTCAGCGGGAAGTGGCGACGGCCGATTTCAACGCCGGCGGTGTCGCGCGGCAGCAGGCCCAGGGTGATGCCGATATCGCGGGTGTTGCCGATCAGGCCGTCCGGGTCGTACATGCGGAAGGCCAGGCCGATCAGCGAAGCGACCGGGGCCAGGGTGATGTAGCGCTTGTCGAAGGTCAGCTTGACGCCCAGCACCTGCTCGCCGTTCCACTCGCCCTTGCAGACGATGCCGTAGTCGGGAATCGAGGTGGCGTCGGAGCCGGCGAACGGACCGGTCAGGCCGAAGCAGGGCACTTCGCGGCCATCGGCCAGACGCGGCAGGTACTGGTCCTTCTGTTCCTGGGTGCCGTAGTGCACCAGCAGTTCACCCGGGCCCAGCGAGTTCGGCACGCCCACGGTGGAGCTGACCACCGAAGACACCGAGGCCAGCTTCTGGATCACCTTGTGGTGGGCCAGCGCGGAGAAGCCCAGGCCGCCGTATTCCTTCGGAATGATCATGCCGAAGAACTTGTTCTTCTTGATGAAGGCCCACAGTTCCGGCGGCAGGTCGGCGTGGACATGGGTGATTTCCCAGTCGTTGACCATGGTGCACAGCTCTTCCACCGGGCCATCCAGGAAGGCCTGTTCTTCGGCGGTCAGCTGCGGCTTGGGGTAGTTCAGCAGGATGTTCCAGTCCGGATCACCGGTGAACAGCTCGCCCTCGAAACCGACCGAACCGGTTTCCAGCGCGATGCGCTCGGTCTGCGACAGCGGCGGCAGCACCTTGCGGAACACCTTCATCATCGGGCCGGTCAGCAGCGGCTTGCGGATGAACGGCAGCAGCAGCGGCACGGCAATCACGGCCAGCACGGCGGCGGCCACGATCGTGGCGGTCTGGTTCACGTAGGGCACGAACCAGCAGATGGCCAGCAGGGCCACGCTGATCAGCGTCCAGGTAACCAGCCGCATGCGGTGGTAGGCGACGAACGCGCCTGCCAGCAGCAGGGCGAGGAAGGGAAGAACGATGCTCATGAGCGTGCTCCGGTGACGTGCTCGTTTGTGGCGGACGAAGCCGCAGCATCCGCTGCGGGCAACACGTCCAGATAGTCCAACACAGTAGCGGTAAAGGCGTCGTTGTCATCACCGGCGACCATGTGCGTGGCCTGCGGCAACTGTACGTGGCGCGCGTGCGGCGCCAATGCCAGGAATTCGGCCACGGTCTGCGGCGTGACCAGGTCGCTGCGGCCGCCACTGACCAGCAGCAGCGGGCACTTCACCTGGCGCGCGGCCTCGGCCAGTGCGCCCTGGTGCTGTTCGCTGTCGCGGGCCAGCTCGGCCACCAGGCGCGGGTCCCAGTGCCAGCGCCAGCGGCCGTGGCCATCCTCGCGCAGCAGTGCCTGCAGGGACGCTTCGGATTTGCGCGGGCGGTGCGGCAGGTAGGCGGAAATCACATCGGCAGCGTGCGCCAGCGAAGTGAAGCCCTCGGGGTGGGCGGTCATGAAGGCCAGGATGCGTTCCACCCCGGCGGTGTCCCAGCGCGGGGTGATGTCCACCAGCACCATGGCCGAGAACAGGCCCGGCCAGCGCGCTTCGGCCAGCAGGCCGAACAGGCCGCCCATGGAGGCGGCCACCAGCACCGGCGGTCGCGGTTGTTCACCGGCCAGCACGATCAGGTCATCGGCAAACTGCTCGCCGTGGTAGGGCAGATCGGCCGCATTCCAGTCCGAATCGCCATGGCCGCGCGCATCGTAGGCCAGGGTCTGCAGGCCGGCGGCCGACAGGGCGCGGGCGGTGGCATTCCAGGCGTGCCGGGTCTGGCCGAAGCCGTGCGCGAACAGCACGTGTCCGCGTCGCCCGGCCTGGTTGGCCGTGGCAGCCAGGTGCGCGCCATGGGCCGCTTCCAGGCGCAGATCGGTGAATACAGCGGCAGCAGCAGGGGTAACCATACTTGATAGTATGGATGGGCCGTGGAGGAAGTCAATACTGCCCGGTATGGTGCGCTGCGGAAGCCGCGCCGCAAGGGTCATGACGGTTTCCAGCGCAACGGCATACTGCAACGAACCCCGGCGTATGGTTAAATCAGCCCATGAATCAACCTGACACTTCCGCCGGCGAACCGCGCGCCGGCCGCAACAGCCGCCTGAGTGCCGAAGACTGGGCCCAGGCCGCCCTCGACCTGATTGCTGAACAAGGGGTGGGCGCCGTCGCGGTGGAGCCGCTGGCCCGCCGCCTGGGTGTCACCAAGGGCAGTTTCTACTGGCACTTCCCCTCGCGCGATGCGCTGCTGCAGGCCGCGCTGGAACGCTGGGAACTGTTCGAGCAGGAACAGGTGTTCGGCAGCCTGGAAGACGTGCCCGATCCGCGTGCACGCCTGCGCCAGCTGTTCCAGATGGTGGCCCATGAAGTGCAGCCGCACATCATCTACAGCGAGCTGCTGAAGGCACTGGACCACCCGATGGTGCGACCGGTGATCGACCGCGTTTCGCAGCGTCGGCTGGACTATCTGATCGCCTCGTTCCGCCAGGCAGGACTGAGTTCCACCGATGCCCGCCACCGTGCGCGCCTGGCGTATGCGGCCTATGTCGGTTTCCTGCAGTTGTCGTTGCAGCTGCAGCAGCCCAAGCAGGCACGCGAAGATTTCGAAGCCTATGTCGAACACCTGATCGAGACGTTGATTCCGAACGGTTGATCAGCACCGGCGACGAACGCAACGCCGAAAGGCCGCAGCACTGCTGCGGCCTTTTTCATTGCGCGGGCGTTCGTGCGCAAAACGGAAGCGAAGAGGCGCAGAAACAGAAACGGGGCCCCGAAGGGCCCCGTCCTGGTGTTTTACGCTACGAACAGGCCTCGATCAGAAGCGCTGGGTGTACTGCATGAACACGTAGCGGTCGAAGTCCAGCATCGGGTCGATCGAACCGGAGCTGTTGTTGGTCTGCGAGTAGCTCTGCGGCGGGGTCTTGTTCCAGATGTTGCGCGCGCCGACGGTGACGGTGCCGTTCCACGGCGCCGCCCAGCTGACCGACACGTCCTGGTACGAGATCGAGCCCTTCTTGTTGGCGCCTTCACCGCCGCCCCAGCCGCCGTTCGGGGTCAGGTAGGTCGGGTCGTTGCACTCTTCGGCCGAACCGTCGAAGCAGAAGTCACGGTAGCCGCCGTAGTAGCGCAGGTTCCACTGCGCCGACAGGTCACCCTTGGCCCAGTTCACGCCCAGGGTGCCGCGCACGCGCGGGAAGTTCCAGTAGCCGGCGTAGTTGTCCCAATCGGCAGTGGAATCGCTCTTGGAGCGGTAGGCCGACAGGTAGTTGGCGTCCAGGTGCACCGAGAACTGGCCGATGCTCATTTCCGGCAGGCGGTAGTTGGCACCGAAGTTGTAGCCTTCGGTTTCCAGCACACCCAGGTTGGCGTTACCGCGGCTCAGTGCCACGACCTGGCCCGATGCAGCGTCGCGGGTGTAGTTACAGAACGAGTCCACACCGTTGTAGCACTGCTGCAGGACGTAGGTGGCCGACACGGCGGTGATCACGTTGTTGATGGTGATCTTGTACCAGTCCAGCGAGAAGTCCAGGCCCTGCACCCAGCGCGGGCTGAACACGAAGCCCACGGTACGGGTCTTGCTGTATTCCGGTTCCAGCTCGGCGTTACCCACACCGGCCTGGAACGGCGCGATGCTCTGGCTTTCGCGGGCACCGACCGGTGCGCCGGCGCTGTCCTGCTGGCGGAAGTTGGCGCCCAGGCCTTCGGCGTTGCAGCGTGCCGCGGCCGTGGCGTTGCCGGTACGGATACCCAGCAGGGCATCGCACGGATCGGTGAAGTAGTCGAAGGTCTGCGAGCCGCCACCGAAGGTGTCGTCCAGGGTCGGGGCGCGGAAGCCCTTGCCGTAGGTCGCGCGGACCAGCAGGTCTTCAACCGGCTTCCAGGTCAGGCTGAACTTGCTGTTGGTGGTGTCGCCGAAGCGGTCGTAATCGGAGTAGCGGCTGGCGATGTCGAACGACAGCTCCTTCGCACCCGGCACGTCCTTCAGCACCGGAATCATCAGCTCCAGGTACACTTCGTCGGTCTTGTACTTGCCGCGGGTTGCGCCGGCAGCCAGATCGGTGGTGTAGCCGGCAGCGGACAGCTGGTCCGGATAGTCGTAGCCATCAACGGTGCGGTGTTCGATACCGGCCGCGAAGGCAAACTCGCCCGCGTCGCCCGGCATGTTGAACAGGCCGCCGGTGATGTTGGCGAAGTACTGCTTGCTGACGCTCTGCTGGGTGGCCTGGCTGATGGTGTTGATGTACTGCAGGGCATCAGCAGTGGAGGCCGACGGGCCGCCCAGGATGTTGAACGGGGTGCACTGGCCAGCGGCCAGGCTGGTGCCCAGCGCGATCGGGTTGGCAGCGGTACCGCACTGCACGACGCCCTGCGAGTTCAGGAACGACGGGCCCAGGGCCTTTTCCAGTGCCAGCAGGTTGACGTTGCCGGTGCCGATCTGGGTGACATCGAACTTGTTGTAGTTCATGCCCACGTCCCAGTTCCAGCCGTGGTCGCCGAAGTCGAAGGCACCTTCCAGCGCGCCGTCGAAGTGGTACGACTTCACGTTGTTCTGCGAAATACGCGGGATTTCAATCGTGCGGCGGAACCAGTTGTCCAGGGCCAGGCCGGCACCCGGATTGGCCTGGTTGCCGAACGGGTTGTAGTAGCTGTCGGCGCTGATCGACACCGGGTAGGTCGGCTGTGCAGCGGCGCTCAGCGGGTAGCCGGCAACCTGGCGGACCGAGTCACGCTCGGAGTACATCACAGTCGACTTGAAGCTGATGTTCGGATTGAAGTCGTAGGACACCGAGGTGAAGATCGACTTCGTTTCCGATTCCTGCTGCAGCATCATCTGCTGGCTGGAATTGAAGCGGTCATTGGCGGTGACGCCAACGTGGTAGTTGCCCAGGCTGTTGGAAGCCGCGCCAACGCCCACGCCGTCGTAGGTGCCGGTGTGGTTCAGCACGTACATGTTCGGCGACCAGTCGCCGTCGGCAGCGGAGACGATGTTGCCGTCTTCGTCCAGGTAGTTGCCCGCACCCGGGGTACCGGCGGCGCGCGGATCGGTGAAGCGACCCCACGGACCGGTGGCGCTCAGGCCGGCACCGATGTGGCGCGGACCGTAGGTGTAGCGGGTCAGCTCGCGGTCCTTGGCCCACACCGGATCTTCCTTGGTGTAGCTGGCGCCGAAGATGATCGAGCTGTTCTCACCGGTGGTGCCGGCGGTGAACGAGTACGACTGCTTCTGGCCATCGCCGCGGCCGTTCTGGCCGATCAGGCCGGAGAACTCAGCGCCTTCGAAGTTCGAACGCATGATGATGTTGACCACACCGGCCACGGCGTCGGAGCCGTAGATGGCCGAAGCGCCGTCCTTCAGCACTTCGATGCGCTCGATCAGCGCGCTCGGGATGGTCGACAGGTCGGTGTAACCGGCCAGGCTGGTGGTCCAGCGCTTGCCGTTGACCAGCACCAGGGTGCGGTTTTCGTTGAGGTTGTACAGGTTGACGTACTGGCCACCCTGTTCCGGGTTGGAGGTCAGCACGGCGGCCTTGCTGAAGTTCTGCGTACCGGCAACCGACAGGTTCTGCAGGATGTCGCCGACGCTGACCAGACCCGACTTCTTGATGTCCTCGGAGGACACGGTGAAGATCGGCTGGGCGGTTTCGACGTCGACCGAGCGGATGCGCGAACCGGTGACCTGGATGCGATCCAGGTTGGTGGCGCCGCTGGTGGTGGCTTCCTGCGCATGGGCGGTCGCGGTGGAGGCACCGGCGACCAGCGCGATGACAACGGCATCGCGCAGCTTGTTGGACTTGAAATTCATTGGCTCTCTCTCTCCAAGGAAATCTTGGCTGGGGTAGTGCCTGGCGACGGGACCCAATAGGGGCCCCAAAAACGCAAGGCTGAACCGATAGTAACGAGCCTCGTTGGAAAATTAAAGGTGTGTTAATTCATGTCTCACTTTCCTCGGAATTCAAGGAAAGTCTTTTTATTTCAATGGGTTGGAGTTTAACTGCGCAACCGCTGGCGGTTTATGACAGGCGGTGGGTGCGTAAAAAGTTTCAATTGATGCATGTCGCGACGTGTCGTTGTGTAACCGCTGTGCCCGGCAGAGGCGCGACACGATGCGCGCGGAAACAGAAAAGGGCGCCCCGAGGCGCCCTTGTCGTGACATGGCCGGATTACCGGCCAGGAGTGGAATCAGAGATCCTGTTCGTAGCGCACGTACGGCACGGTGCCGTCGTCGTTGCTTTCGTTGCGCGGGGAGAACGGATTCTTGCCGCGGCTGATGACGTTTTCCGCGCCGACGGTCAGCTGGCCCGACCACGGGGTGCGCCAGGTCAGGCCGATGCCCAGGCCTTCCCATTTGCCCGGCTTGCCGGGCACATCGACCACGCGGCCGATGATGCTGCCGCTGAAATTGCCGTAACCGGCGCCCAAGCTCAGGCTCTTGCTGTCCCAGCGGTCGACGATGGCCGGTGCGGCGTCGGCCAGCGGCACCAGGCGGGCCTTGGCGTAGGTGCCGGCAATGGAGACGAAGCCCTCGCGGCCGATGTTGCGCTGGGCGAACACCGTCAGATCGTTCTGCTCGGCGCGCAGGGCAGGGGTCTTGTTCGGCGAGGCCAGCCACGCCGGCAGGGTTTCACGACCGGTACCGGCGGTGATGCCCAGGCGGTTGCTGCCCCGGTTGAGTGCGGCGGTACCGGTGAAGCGGCGGTTGTTGGCACCGATCGCGTCATCTTCATCGCCCAGGCTGGCCAGCATGCAATGGCTGGCCAGACCGCTGATGCTGGTACCACTGCTGCTGTTGCACAGCAGGCCCAGCGAGTCGCCCGAGGACAGACCGAACGCGGCATCCAGCGAGTTGCGGCCGAAGTGCCAGCGTGCGCCCGCGGCCTGTTCGCCGGTGGGCTCCAGGTACAGCAGGGCTTCGACCTTGCCGCTGCCCTTGTTCCACACCGGAATGACGGTGCGGGTGTCCTTGCTCTGCGCATGCGCGCCCGTGATCGCGCCAAGGGCGATCAGCAGGGCCAGCGGTAGACGCAGGAAGGTACGCATCGGACCAGTTCAGACAGGGGCGGACGACGAAAGTTCCCGCTGGGGCGGGAACTCGATCCTAGGGTGTTTATGAATTCTTAACAAGCCTTGATCCTCCCCAGAACACAAGACCTGTATGTTTTACTGAAGCCGTTCAGGCGCCGGTGCATTCCCCTCGGCACCGTGGAACAGTATGCCGAACTCCGTCAACGGAAAGTGATACTCCTGTCCGCAGAATTCGCATCGCACTTCCACCGCGCCGGTGTCCTCGGCGGCCGCGCGGGCTTCTTCTTCACCCAGCGATTCGAGCATGGCCGCGACCCGCTCGCGCGAGCAGGAGCAGGCGAAGGACAGCGGCTTGTCGCCCACCAGCACCGGCTTTTCCTCGTGGAACAGGCGGTGCAGCAGGTCTTCGGCCGGGGTGGCCAGCAGCTCGGCCTTGCCCAAGGTCTCGAACAGCGCACTGGTGCGCACCCAGCCATCATCATCGCCCTCGTCGCCGGGCAGCTTCTGCAGCAGCAGGCCACTGGCGCCATTGCGGTCGGCGGCCAACAGCAGGCGGGTCGGCAGCTGTTCGGACTGCTGGAAGTAGTCCTCGAAGGCTTCGTCCAGCTCGGCCGCGCTCAGGCCGACCAGGCTCTGGTAACGCTGCGGCTCGCGCGGGTCCAGGCCCGGGTTCTCGATGGTGATGGCCAGCAGCGCGCCCTCGCCCAGGGTGGA
The DNA here is from genome assembly GCF_010894375.1 of Stenotrophomonas sp. B1-1. Lineage (NCBI taxonomy): Bacteria > Pseudomonadati > Pseudomonadota > Gammaproteobacteria > Lysobacterales > Lysobacteraceae > Stenotrophomonas > Stenotrophomonas sp. B1-1. Next base: position 215,253 of record NZ_JAAIUZ010000011.1, read on the forward strand.
CAGGTCACGCGGGGCATCGCCGCCGTCGGCCAGCTGGGCGATGCCGCGCAGGGTGCCGGCGGCGGTGCATTCGGCGAACAGGGCGCGCAGGTCGGTGTTGCTGCGCAGCTGGATCGACAGACGGCCATCGACCTTGGTGTGGCCGGTGAACAGGGCCGAGGCGACGCTGGCCTGGCCCAGCAGTTCAGCGGCGTTGTCCGGGTAGACCGCGTGCGACAGGATCTTCTGCCAGGTGGCATGCAGGCGCACGTGGACACCGCGGACGCCGGCGTCGGGCAGCAGGAAACGGATCAGGGAATCGGATTGGGCGGTCATCGGCTCACATCGCGCGGAAACAGGGGCGGTTGCCGGATAATGCGCCGACAACCAGATAGAAGAAGGATGCACCAGTAATGGGGGCAGGGGGAGAGCAGGACAAGGTGGCGGCCGCCCCGGTCGCGCAGCGCCGGCGCTGGCGCTGGCGGCAGCTGCTGTGGCTGCCGGTGCTGTTCGTGGCGTTCAGCTGCCTGCAGGTGCTGGTGCTGCGTTTCATCGATCCGCCGCTGTCCACGGTGATGCTGTGGCGCTATGGCGAAGCCCTGGGCCAGGCTGACTGGTCCTACCGGCTGCATTACCAGTGGCGTGATCTGGACGACATGGCCCCCAGCCTGCCCATTTCGCTGGTGGCCGCCGAAGACCAGCGCTTCCCCGACCACAATGGCTTCGACCTGCAGGCCATCGAGAAGGCGCGTGACCACAACGCGCGCGGTGGGCGCCTGCGTGGCGCCAGCACGATCAGCCAGCAGGTGGCCAAGAACCTGTTCCTGTGGCAGGGCCGCAGCTGGGTGCGCAAGGGCCTGGAGGTCTGGTACACGGTGCTGATCGAAGCGTTCTGGCCCAAGCAGCGCATCCTGGAGATGTACGCCAACATTGCCGAGTTCGGTGACGGCGTCTATGGCGCGCAGGCGGCGGCGCAGACCTTCTGGCGCAAGGATGCCGCGCGCCTGAGTCCGGCCGAGAGCGCGCGCCTGGCGGCGGTGCTGCCGGCGCCGCGCCGTTACAACGCCGCCAAGCCCGGGCCGTACGTGCAGCGGCGAGCGGCGTGGATCCAGCGCCAGGCACGGCAGCTGGGCGGCGCGGGATATCTGCAGGAGTAGGGCAGCGGCGGGCCGCAGGCGTGCCTGCGACGTACAATCCGGGCATGAATCGTGACCGCCTGACGTTCGTCATTGCCGCCCACAACGAAGCGCTGGCGCTGCCGCAGCTGCATCCGCGCCTGTGCGCGGTGCTCGATGGCCTGGCCGATATCGACGGCCACGTGCTGTACGTGGACGACGGCAGCAGCGATGAGACCTGGGCGGTGATCAGCGGTTTGGCCGCGGTGGATGGGCGGGTGTCGGCCCTGCGCCTGTCGCGCAACTTTGGCAAGGAAGCGGCCCTGACTGCCGGCCTGGACCAGGTGCGCGAAGGCGCGGCCATGATCCTGGATGCTGATGGCCAGGATCCGCCGGAACTGGTGCCGCAGTTCGTCGCGCGCTGGCGCGAAGGCTTCGACAACGTCTATGGCACCCGTCTGGTGCGTGACGGTGAAAGCTGGAGCAAGCGGGCGACGGCGGCGCTGTTCTACCGGGTGATCGGGCGCCTGTCGCCCACGCCGATTCCGGCCGACACCGGTGATTTCCGTCTGCTGTCGCCCCGCGCGCTTTCGGCGCTGCGTGAGCTGCGCGAGCGCCACCGTTTCATGAAGGGGCTTTTCAGCTGGGTCGGGTTCCGCCGCGTGGCGGTGCCCTACCACCGGCATGCGCGCCTGGCCGGCACCAGCAAGTTCAGCCTCTGGCGCTTGTGGAACTTCGCCCTGGAAGGCATCACCGGCTTTTCCACGGTGCCGCTGCGCGCGGCCACCTATCTGGGGCTGGCAACGGCGGCGGTGGCCTTCATGTTCGGCGTGTGGGTGATCGTGAAGGCGGCCCTGTACGGCGACCGCGTGGCTGGCTGGCCGACCATGATGGCGGTGATCCTGTTCCTGGGCGGGGTGCAGTTGATCGCCCTGGGGCTGATCGGCGAGTACCTGGGCCGGCTGTACGAAGAGTCCAAGCAGCGACCGCTGTACCTGGTTGACGCGTGGTTGGCACCGGGCGTGGCAGAATCGGCCCTGCAACCCACCCTGGGAGGGCAGGCAGATGACGTCGGTACGGCAACTGTTGGACGGCAAGTCCCCTGAAGTGCACGCGGTCGCCCCTGGCGCCGCGGTGATCGATGCGATCCGGCTGATGGCCGAAAAGGGCATCGGTGCGGTGCTGGTGATGGACGGCCCGCGCCTGGTCGGCATCCTTTCCGAACGTGACTATGCACGCAAGATCGTGCTGCGTGACCGCTCCTCGCGCGATACCGCGGTGGCGGAAATCATGACCGCGCAGGTGGTGACCGTGGCGCCGGGTGAGCAGGTGGAGCATTGCCTGCAGCTGGTGACCGATTACCGTATCCGCCATCTGCCGGTGGTGGAAGGCGGGCAGGTGCTGGGGGTGATATCCATCGGCGATCTGGTGAAGTCGGTGATCGATGCGCAGCGGCGCGAGCTGGATCATCTGCAGCAGTACATCGTGGCCGGGTAGTTTTTCGCTGGCGGGCTGGCAGCCCGCCGGCCCGCTTTGAGAAGCCAGGGCCAGAGCAAGAGCAACGGCTTCAGAACAGCGCCTTCCTGATGCGTGGGGAGGCGGAGGGCATGGCCGTGCAGGACACGCGGTAAATACGTCCATGTAGCTCGTAGGCGCCGTCCTTGGCGCCTACGGTCCTGCACGGCCATGCCCTCCGCCTCTGGACACGGTCCTGCGAGCGCGGTGCATTTCAGTGCCGATCATCCGCTTCTGGTAGGTGCCAACCTTGGTTGGCACAGCTTTTGATCTTGATCTTGATCTTGATTTTGAATTTCCGCTCTCGTTCCGCGCGCGCAGGAAACTGTCGAGAGTGGGGCGGGTGGGCCAGGCAGGACCGCAGGCGCCATGGGCCCGAGGCATGCCTCGGGCGGGTTGGGCAGGACGCCCAACCCCGGTCTTGCCGTGCGCGCAGGACAGCGCGCACGAGCAAGGCGCCTACGAGCCCCCATGGATGGGTTTACGGCGTGTCCTGACTGGCCCACCCGCCCCACTCAAACGAAGATCAAACGCGGCGCCGCGAACAACCGCTCTTACTTCGCATACTGCCCACCGCAGTTGGCGTCCTTGCCCGGGCCGGTCTCGATCGTTGCCAGCAGCGCGGCCGGCGGGGCGATGCTGCCCAGCGCCAGGGCCACTGCGCCGCGCAGGCCCAGCGCCTTGAAGTCCGGGCGGAACGAGGGGTCCTTGAAGGTGCCGCCGATGCGCAGTGGAGAGCGCAGTACCAGGATGCTCTTGTCCTTCGGCCGTGGCCGCAGCAGCAGGTCCAGCGATTCGTCGCGCAGGTTCACCGTTCCCTCGCCAATGACGATGGTATCGGTGGTGTCCACCGCCAGTGCGCGGCTGGTCATCACGCCATCGCGCACACCGAAATCGGCGAAGGCGCAGCGCAGGGGAATCTGCCGGTCACCGGTGAACAGGAACTTCACCGACTCAGTGATGTCCAGCCCGGCCAGCTCCATCACCAGGTTGCCCACGTGGCCGCGGCCCATCGCCACGCCCACGTCGCCGCTGCTGCCACCCAGCATCGCCGCGATCGAATTGCCGCGACCGCTCAGGTCGATCTGTCCGCTGATGCCGCCCTTGGCCTGCTCGGCCAGCTTTGCATCGGGGAACAGCTGCCCCAGCTGCACGCCGCGGACGCTGGCCTTCAGCGAGGTGGCAATCTGCGGCTGCCGTGCATCCATGCGGATCGTGCTGCGGATATCGCCGCCGGCCACACCGAAATTCAAGGGGTCCAGCCGCAGCACGCCGTCGTCCAGCAGCAGGTGCGCGTCCATGTCGTCCAGCGGCAGCGAGGGCGCATTGATGCGGTGCGCTTTCCAGCGCACGTCGGCGTCCATCGCGCGCAGCTTGCCCAGGTTGTACGGCGTGTCCGGCAGCACGCGGCTGCTGGCCGCCACCTGCGCTGCTTCGGCTTTCTGCTCGGCATTGGCGGTCTCGCCACTGCCGGTCCTGGGCGGAGCGCCGACGAAGCCGGCCAGATCATCGAAATCCAGTCGGCGCGATTCCAGCGTGGCCGTTAGGCGCGGTCGGTCGCGGCCCACGTCGAACTGCAGGTTGCCGCCCAGGTCGCTGTCTCCGACCTTGCCGGTGAAGCGCTCGTAGCGCCACACGTTGTGGTCGCGCTTCAGGCGACCATTCAGGGCATACGGCGGCGATGGGGGAATGGCGATGCCCAGCAGCGGGTAGAGGTCGGCCAGGTCCTGGCCACTGAGGGCGAACTGCAGGTCGAACAGCTGAAGTGCGAACGGATTGGTCAGCGTGCCGCTGGCTACGGCATGGGTGCCGCCGGCACGGCCGTCCAGGTGGATGCGGAAGGGATGAGCGCTGTCGGTCAGCTGCAGGGGCGATTCGGTGCCGCCGCTGAGGGAGAACGCGTTGCCCTGCCAGCGGCCCTTGCCGGCCACCAGCAGGGGCGGCGCGGCGTCGCCCTGGCGCGGCTGGCCACTGCGTACGTTCAGGCGGATATCGGTGCGGCCACGCACATCGGAAAACTGCAGGCGTCCGTCGTCGATGAACAGGCGTTTCAGTTGCGGCGCGGTGCCACCCCTGCTGTCGCCGAGGAAATCCCAGTTGCCGGGCTCGCCCTCACGCGGCGCCGTCTGCAGCAGCACATCGGGGCGGCTCAGGCGTACCTCAGGCAGTTGCACGCTGCCGCGCAACAGCGGCCAGACCCGCACGTCGATCTCCACCCGGTCGGCGCTGGCCATGTTCGGCTGCCGGGCCCAGGCGGCGTTGGCGAAGGAGATGGCATCGGCGCGCACAGTGGTGGTGCGGCCCAGGTCCACGTCCAGATTGCCGATGTGTAGGGCGCGCCCGGTGCGGGCCTGCACGGCACGCTCTACCGGGCCCTTGAACCAGTTCCAGTCCCACAGGGCGATGAGGACCAGGATCGCGGCCAGCACGAAAACCAGGGCGGCCAGCCAGCGCTGGCCCCGGCGGCCGGGGCGGCGGAGGCGCCAGCGCGAAGCGCGCGGCGTCGCAGGGGAAGGGGCAGCATTCACGCTGCCATCGTTGCCCCACCGAAGTGGACGGGGCGCGAAGCGCTCATGTGCATGGTGTGCACAGGAGCGCCGGACGGCAGGGTTACAGCACCTGCATGGTGACGGCCACGAAGTGGCAGACGCTGCCGCCGATCACGAACAGGTGCCAGATTGCATGCGAATAGGGAATCGATTCGCGGTGGTAGAAATAGGTACCCAGGGTGTAGGACAGGCCGCCGCCGAACAGCCAGGCCAGGGTGCTGCCGTCGATGGAGGCCCACATCGGCTTGATCGCCACGATCACCAGCCAGCCCATGGCGATGTAGATGCCGGTGGACAGCGCCTTGAAGCGGCCGGTGTAGAACAGCTTGAACACCACCCCGCCCAGCGCCAGCGCCCAGATGGCCGTGAACAACCCCCAGCCCCAGGGGCCGCGCAGGCCGATCAGGGTGAACGGGGTGTAAGTGCCGGCGATCAGCACGTAGATCGCGCAGTGGTCGAACACCTTCAGGCGGCCCTTGGCCGTGGGGTGCTGGATGGCGTGGTACAGCGTGGAGGCGGTGTACAGCAGCAGCAGGGCGATGCCGAACACGATGGCGCTGGCCAGCTGCCAGCCGTCGCCGTAGATGGCGGCCAGGGTGATCAGTACGGCGCCGGCGGCCAACGCGAATACGGCGCCGAGCCCGTGGGTCAGGGCGCTGGCGATTTCTTCGCGGATGGAAGCAACAGTCGTGGTGGACATGGCGATGACGTGGTTCGCGGGGAGGGGGACCCGCAGCCCCCCTATCATCGCCGCGATGGCGGTTGCTTGCACCCCCGCCACCGTATGGTGGGTGAATCGGCACCCATCCACGCATGGCGTGGATCTACCGGGCGCCGATCCGACCCCGGCCGGTCAGGCCACCGAGACGGTGTGGGCGGCTTCGCGGGTGGCCGAGAAGCGCACGTCCGGCGCGCGTTCCTGGGCCAGCTGCAGGTTCACCCGGGTCGGGGCGAGGTAGACCAGCTGGCCGGCCGCATCCAGGGCCAGGTTCAGCGCGTTCTTCTCGCGGAAATCTTCCAGCTTCTTCTCGTTGCTGCAGGTGACCCAGCGTGCGGTGGTCACGCTGACCGGCTCGAAGGTCGCTTCCACGCCGTACTCGTCCTTCAGGCGGTAGGCGGCCACGTCGAACTGCAGCACACCCACCGCGCCCAGGATCAGGTCGTTGCTGGTGAGCGGGCGGAAGAACTGGGTCGCGCCTTCTTCGGACAGCTGGGCCAGGCCCTTCTGCAGCTGCTTCAGCTTGAGCGGATCGCGCAGGCGCGCGCGGCGGAACAGTTCCGGGGCGAAGTTCGGGATACCGGTGAAGGTGACCGCTTCGCCTTCGGTGAAGGTATCGCCGATGGAAATGGTGCCGTGGTTGTGGATGCCGATCACATCGCCCGGCCAGGCTTCGGCAGCGATTTCACGGTCACTGGCCATGAAGGTCAGCGCGTTGGCCAGCTTCATCTCCTTGCCAGTGCGCACGTGGAAGGTCTTCATGCCGGCGTTGAAGCGGCCCGAGCAGATGCGCATGAAGGCCACGCGGTCGCGGTGCTGCGGGTCCATGTTGGCCTGGATCTTGAACACGAAGCCGGTCAGCTTGTTTTCCTGCGGGGCGATCTCGCGGCCGGTGGTGGCGCGCGCCTGCGGGGCGGGGGCGTGTTCGACGAAGAAGTCCAGCAGCGGCTGCACGCCGAAGTTGTTCACGCCCGAACCGAAGAACACCGGGGTCTGCTTGCCGGCGCGGTAGGCGTCCAGGTCGAACGGGTGGCTGGCGCCCTGCACCAGTTCCAGTTCGTCGCGCAGCTCGGCCAGCATCTGTGCGCCGATCTTTTCGGCCAGGCCCGGCGCATCGATGGACGGGAAGATGGTCGAATCCTGGCGGGTGAAGTTGCGGCCCGGTTCGTACAGATGCACTTCGCCGGTCAGCAGGTGCACCACGCCCTTCAGGCGCTGGCCCATGCCGATCGGCCAGGTGACCGGGGCGCACTGGATGCCCAGCACGGTTTCCACTTCATCCAGCAGCTCGATCGGGTCCTTGCCCTCGCGGTCGAGCTTGTTGATGAAGGTCATGATGGGGGTGTCGCGCAGGCGGCACACTTCCATCAGCTTGATGGTGCGCTCTTCCACGCCCTTGGCCACGTCGATCACCATCAGCGCCGAGTCCACCGCGGTCAGCACGCGGTAGGTGTCCTCGCCGAAGTCGGCGTGGCCGGGGGTGTCGAGCAGGTTGACGATCTTGCCCTCGTAGGGGAACTGCATCACCGACGACGTAACGGAGATGCCGCGTTCCTTTTCCAGTGCCATCCAGTCGGAGGTGGCATGGCGGGCGGCCTTGCGGCCCTTCACTGAACCGGCCATCTGGATCGCGCCCCCGAACAGCAGCAGCTTTTCGGTCAGCGTGGTCTTGCCGGCGTCAGGGTGGGAAATGATGGCGAAGGTGCGGCGGCGCGACGCTTCGGTGGCGACTTCGGACATGGCAGTGGCGCCCGCCCGGGGCGCTTTTCAAAGAGATAAGCGGCCGATTATACCGGCCGGGGCCGGTCAGCGCCCGGCACTGGCTTCGGTGCTGCTGTCACGGGCGAACTGCAGCTGCCCCTGCGCGGTGAAAATGCGCACCGGCACCGAGCGCAGGCCCATGCCGCGGTTCACCTGGACCACGAAGTGCAGGTGCGGGGCAGTGCTGAAGCCGCTGTTGCCCGACAAGCCGAGCGGCTGCCCGGCCTGCACCGCCTGGCCGGGCCGCACCCGCATGCCGCCGGCCTGCAGGTGCGCGTACAGCCCCATGCTGCCGTCGCTGTGCAGCACGCGGATGAAGTTGGCGCGGGCGCCATCGCGCTGGCGGTCCTGGCCATTGGCCTGGAAGCCGTCCTGCACCTGCATCACCGTGCCCTCGCGCGCGGCCATGACCAGGGTGCCTTCGGCCAGGGCGAAATCCACCGCATCGCGGTTTTCCTCATCCTGGTGGCTGAAGCGACCATTGGGCGCCTGGTCCACGCGCAGCTGCGTGGCTTCGAAGGGCAGGCGATACGCCACGTCCTCGGCCTGCGCCGCTGGCGTGCCGGGCACGGCATTCATGCGTACTTCGAGGGGGCGCCCATCGGCCGGGGCCGCCAGATGACCGACCACCAGGGTGCCGCCGCCCTGCACCAGCGACTGCACGGGCAGCCCTTCGATGGCCTGGCCGGGCGCGGCGCGTAGTTCGATCTGCAGCGGGCCGGCCAAGGGGTTGTCGATCCGGGCCTGCCATTGCTCGCCAACCGGTTGCAGCCGCAGCTGGGCCAGCGGCGCGGCGTGGGGCGCCGCGCCGCGTTCCGCAGGGGCCTGGCCCGTCGACACCAGCCCCCAGCCCTGCCGCCAGTCGCTGGCGTGGGCAGGGGCTGCGGCCAGCAGCGCAGACAACAGGCAGCACAGGTGCAGGCAGCACAGGGGCAGGCGGGGCATCAGCGGTTCCGGCGGGGCGGGCGCCGGACTGTAGCCGATCCTGAACGGCGCTGGCGGTACTGCTTCCCGTTTCACAGTCCTGCATTCATTCATCGCTTTATCCGCATGAAGGGATTGACACGCCCGGAATCCGCTGGCATCGTGGTTCCACCATCGAGACCGGCAGAGGGACAGGCCCTTTGAAGCCGGGGCAGCCCGCAGGCATGCAAATGCCGGCGTAGGTGCCAAATCCTGCGGGGACCGTGGCGTCCACCGAAAGATGGTTCGAGCGTGCACCGCCGGTGCATCTTGAACGCGAGCCCCGCGAAGGCTCGATGGCCGATTCCCAACTGGATCCCGCCATGAGCTTCGCCCCCAGCACCGTGCTTCGCCCCGAATCCTTTGCCCCCGTCAGCGTGCCGGTCGATGACCGCGTGCACGCCGAGCGCGGCGAGTTCGCCGCGGTGCTGTCGATGCGCCACGCCGGCCCGTGCCCGGTGCGCCTGCGCTACGAGTGGGTCGGCCCGGCCACCGCGCCGGTAGTGGTGCTGGCCGGTGGCATTTCCGCCCACCGCCATGTGGCCAGCAACCCGCAGTTCAGCGAAAAGGGCTGGGCCGAAGGCCTGGTCGGCGCCGGGCGCGCGCTGGACCCGCAGCAGCTGCGCGTGCTCGCCTTCGATTTCATCGGCGCCGACGGCGCGCTGGATGTGCCGATCGACACGGCTGACCAGGCCGACGCCCTGGCCCTGCTGCTCGACCACCTGGGTGTGCGCACGCTGAAGGCCTTCGTCGGCTATTCCTATGGCGCGCTGGTGGGCCAGCAGTTCGCCGTGCGCCACCGTGCGCGGGTGCGCCAGCTGGTGTTGGCCAGCGGTGCGCACCGCCCGCATCCCTATGCCGCCGCCTGGCGCGCGCTGCAGCGCCGTGCCGTTGCGCTGGGCCAGCTGCAGTGTGGCGAAGACCACGGCCTGGCCCTGGCCCGTCAGTTCGCGATGCTCAGCTACCGCACCCCGGAAGAGTTTGGCGAGCGCTTCGACGCTGCGCCGGAAGTGGTCAACGGGCGCGTGCGGGTCGCGGCCGAAGACTATCTGGACGCGGCCGGTGCGCAGTACGTGGCGCGCACGCCGGTGACCGCGTACCTGCGCCTGTCCGAATCGATCGACCTGCATCGGGTGGACCCCGCCGCCATCCTGCCGCCCACCGTGGTGGTGGCCGTGGAAGGCGACCGCCTGGTGCCGCTGGCCGACCTGGTCGGCCTGGTCGAGGGCCTGGGCCCGCGCGGCAGCCTGCGCGTGCTGCGCTCGCCCTACGGCCACGATGCCTTCCTGAAAGAAACCGATCGCATCGACGCGATCCTCGCTACCGCCTTCCGCACTTCTGGAGAGACCGCATGAGCCTGCACGCCACCGAGCCGTCCTGTAGCCGCACCACCGCCGCGGTCCGCGCCGGGATCGACCGCGACACCGCCCACGGGGCGGTCACCCCACCGATCGTGCTGTCCTCGAATTTCAGCTTCGAAGGCTTCGGCAACAAGCGCCAGTACGACTACACCCGCAGCGGCAACCCCACCCGCGATCTGCTGGGCGAAGCCCTGGCCGAGCTGGAAGGCGGCGTGGGTGGCGTGGTCACCGCCACGGGCATGGGCGCCATCAACCTGGTGTTGAACGCGCTGCTGCAGCCCGGCGATACGCTGGTGGTGCCGCACGATGCCTACGGTGGCAGCTGGCGCCTGTTCAACGCGCTGGCGAAGAAAGGCCACTTCGAACTGGTCACCGCTGACCTGACCGATCCGCGCGCGCTGGCCCAGGCCCTGGCCACCCAGCCGAAGCTGGTGCTGGTGGAAACGCCGTCCAACCCGCTGCTGCGCATCACCGACCTGCGCTTCGTGATCGAAGCCGCGCACAAGGCCGGCGCGCTGGTGGTGGTGGACAACACTTTCCTGTCGCCGGCACTGCAGCAGCCGCTGGCCTTCGGCGCCGATCTGGTGCTGCATTCCACCACCAAGTACATCAATGGCCACAGCGATGTGGTGGGCGGCGCGGTGATTGCGCGCGATCCGGCCGTGCATGAACAGCTGGTGTGGTGGGGCAATGCGCTGGGCCTGACCGGCTCGCCGTTCGACGCCTTCCTGACCCTGCGCGGCCTGCGCACGCTGGATGCGCGCCTGCGCGTGCACCAGGAAAACACCGCGTCCATCGTCGCGCTGCTGGACGCGCACCCGGCGGTGGCGCGGGTCTACTACCCGGGCCTGGCCGATCATCCCGGCCATGCCATTGCCGCGCGCCAGCAGAGTGGCTTCGGCGCGATGCTGTCCTTCGAACTGGCCGACTGCGAAGGCGACGATCCGCACGCGGCGGTGCGCGCCTTCGTTGATGGCCTGCGCTGTTTCACCCTGGCCGAATCGCTGGGCGGCGTCGAAAGCCTGGTCGCACACCCGGCCACCATGACCCATGCGGCGATGACCGCCGAAGCCCGTGCCGCGGCCGGGATCAGCGAGGGCCTGCTGCGTCTGTCGGTCGGCATCGAGGCCGAACGGGACCTGCTGGCCGACCTGGACGCGGCGCTGCAGCGCGCCGAAGCGGCGATCGACCATGCCGCACGCCGCAAACAGGTGGTGGATGCATGAGCGCATTGGCCGCTGAACTTCCCGCCGTTGCCACCGGGCGGTTGGCACTGCTGGGTACCGGCACGGTGGGCACTGCCTTCGTGCAGCGCTACCAGGCGCTGCAGGCGCGCGGGCTGACACTGCCGGGCGTGCAGTGGCTGGCCAATTCGCGCACCGCGCTGGCCATCGATCGCGATCTGGCGGTGCCGCTGGAACTGGCGCGGCGTGCGCCACGCGACGGCCAGGGCGCGCCGCGCTGGGCCGGTACCGAAGGCCTGGAACGCGGCGACGTGGTGGTCGATGCAACGGCCAGCGAAGAGGTGGCCGCACGCCACGTGCAGTGGCTGGCGCGTGGCGTGCACGTGGTCACCGCCAACAAGCTGGGCCGTGGTGCACAGCTGGCGCGTGCGCAGGCCATCGCCCACAGCTGCGCCGACAGTGGTGCGCGCTACGGCGACAGCGCTACGGTCGGTGCCGGCCTGCCGCTGCTCAGCAGCCTGCGCGCGCTGGTGGCCGGCGGTGACCACATCCATGCCATCGAGGGCGTGCTGTCCGGGTCCCTTGCCTGGCTGTTCCATCGTTACGACGGCCAATCGCCGTTCTCGGCCGCGGTACGCGAGGCGCTGGCGGCCGGCTACACCGAGCCGGACCCGCGGGTGGATCTGTCCGGTGAGGATGTGCGACGCAAGCTTCTGATCCTGGCGCGCAGCAGTGGTCTGGCGCTGGATGCCGCACAGGTGCAGGTGGAATCGCTGGTGCCTGAAGCACTGGCCGCGTTGCCGCTGGAACAGGCGCTGGTTGCACTGGAACAGTTGGATGCGCCGCTGCAGGCGCGCTGGCAGCAGGCGCACGCGCAGGGCCGCCTGCTGCGCTTTGTTGGCCGTGTGGATGCGCAGGGCGCACAGGTGGGCCTGCGCGAGCTGGCCGCCGACCACCCGCTGGCGCAGGGCGCTGGCACCGACAACCGCGTGGCCATCCACAGTGATCGTTACCGCCATCAGCCCCTGCTGATCCAGGGGCCCGGTGCCGGTGCCGAAGTGACGGCGGCCGCCCTGCTGGATGATGTGCTGCGCATCGTGGGCTGAGGCATCGCCGGGCATGGCCCGGCGTTACCCCGATCTTGCAACGGTAGCGCCGGGCCATGCCCGGCGGAGCGCCATCAACGCGTCTTCAACGCCTTCAGCAACGCGGCATTGAACTGCTTCGGGTCCTGCACCTGCGGCGAATGCCCCAGCGCGGCGAATTCCACCAGCGTCGCCCCGGGAATGGCGGCCGCCGCCGCCTTGCCCAGTGCGGGGTAATTGCCCAGCGTCGCTTTCAATTCCGCCGGTGCCTGGTCGCGGCCGATGGCGGTGCGGTCCTTCTGCCCGATGAACAGCGTGGTGGGCACCTGCAGGTTCTTCAGTTCGTAGACCACTGGCTGGTTGAACACCATGTCCGAGGTCAGCGCCTGGCTCCAGGCCACCGCCTGCTTGCCAGGGCCGGCGTACATGCCCGACTGCATGCGTGCCCAGGTTTCATAGGGCGGCTTCCATTTGCCGTCGTAGTAGACGTCCAGCTGGTAGCGGCGGATGCTGTCATAGCTGATGTTCATTTCACCGGCGTACCACGCATCCACACTGCGCCACGGCACACCCAGCGCCTTCCAGTCTTCCAGCCCGATCGGGTTGACCAGCGACAGGCTGCGCAGATCCTGCGGATAGGTAAGCGCGTAGCGCACGCCCAGCATGCCGCCCATCGAATGGCCGACCAGGTGGACCGGCAGTTCGCCCAGTTGCAGGTGCTGCAGCAGGGCGTGGGTGTTGGCTGCCAGCTGCCCGAACGAATACTGGTAGCGCTCGGGCTTGCTGGATTTGCAGAAGCCGACCTGGTCGGGGGCAATGACCCGGTAGCCGGCGGCCACCAGCGGCTTGATGGTTTCCTTCCAGGTAGCGGCGCAGAAGTTCTTGCCATGCAGCAGCACGACCACGCCGACGGGAGTCTTCTTCGGCGCGATGTCCAGGTAGGCCATCTCCAGCGGCTGCTGCTGCGATTCCAGGCTGAAGGTCTTCACCGGGTAGCCGTAGTCGAAGCCCTCCAGCCGCGCACCGTAGGTCGGGGGCGGCGCGGCCAGTGCGGACAGGGGCAGGCAGGAAAGCAGGGCGGCAGCGACCAGACGCATGGGGTTCTCCGTGGCAGGGAACCCCGAGCGTAACCGCAAAACGTTGCCGCCGCGGCCTCCGCCGGTAGAGTCGACTGTCAGTCGACTACCGCGCGCAGCGCGGGCTCTCGCAGCCTGTCGGTAGAGCAGTCGACTGACAGTCGACTCTACCGCCACCGCGCGCAGCGCGGGTTCACGCAACCTGCAGGTAGAGTCGAGCTTGCTCGACTATCGCGCGCAGCGCGCGCCCCCCCCCCACACGCGATCAGCATTCGATCACGTTCACCGCCAAGCCACCGCGGCTGGTTTCCTTGTACTTGTCCTGCATATCGCGGCCGGTATCGCGCATTGTCTTGATCACCTTGTCCAGCGACACCTTGTGCTTGCCGTCGCCACGCATGGCCATGCGCGAGGCATTGATCGCCTTCACCGCCCCCATGGCGTTGCGTTCAATGCAGGGAATCTGCACCAGCCCGCCAATCGGGTCGCAGGTCAGGCCCAGGTTGTGTTCCATGCCGATTTCCGCAGCGTTCTCGATCTGGCTGGGGTTGCCGCCCAGCGCGGCGACCAAGCCGCCGGCGGCCATCGAACACGCAACGCCCACTTCACCCTGGCAGCCCACTTCGGCGCCGGAAATCGAGGCGTTTTCCTTGTACAGAATGCCGATTGCTGCGGAAGTAAGCAGGAAATCGAACACGCGCTGTTCGTTGGCGCCCGGGCAGAAGCGGTCGAAGTAATGCAGCACGGCAGGCAGGACGCCGGCGGCGCCGTTGGTCGGCGCGGTCACCACGCGGCCACCGGCAGCGTTCTCTTCGTTCACCGCCAGCGCGTACAGGTTCACCCAGTCCAGCGTGGTCAGCGGGTCGCGCATGGCGGCCTCGGGCTTGGAGGACAGCTCGCGGTACAGCGCCGGTGCACGACGGCCTACCTTCAGGCCACCGGGCAGCACGCCTTCCTCGCGGATGCCGCGCGCCACGCACGACTGCATCGCGCTCCAGATCTCGCGCAGCTTCTCGCGGATCTCCTCTTCGCTGCGCCAGCACTTCTCGTTCTCGAACATCAGCTGGGCAATGCTCAGGCCGCTGCGCGCGGTCTGCGCCAGCAGTTCGTCGCCGCTCTTGAACGGGTAGGGCAGCGGCGTTTCGTCGGGCACGATGCGGTCGTCGGCGGCATCGTCCTGGTTGACCACGAAGCCGCCGCCCACCGAGTAATAGTCGCGGGTGGCGATCACTTCATCGTCGGCGTTGTAGGCGGTGAAGCGCATGCCGTTGGTGTGGTAGGGCAGCTTCTGCCGCTTGTTCATGCCCAGGTCGCGCTTCTCGTCGAAGGCGATCTCGTGCTGGCCCATCAGCAGGATGCGCTTGCTGCTGCGGATGCGTTCCAGCGTGGCGGGAATGATGTCCGGGTCGATCAGGTTCGGGCGCTGGCCTTCCAGGCCCAGCAGGATGGCCTTGTCGGTGCCGTGGCCGCGCCCGGTCAGGGCCAGCGAGCCGTAGACGTCGGCGCGGATGCGCGCCACTTCGTGCAGGCGGCCCGGGTCCAGCAGCCAGCGGTGGATGAAGCGTTCGGCGGCCTTCATCGGCCCGACGGTGTGGGAGGAGCTCGGGCCAATGCCGATCTTGAAAACGTCGAACGTGCTGACAGCCATGGTTGCCGTACTGCGGGTACCGGAAGAGGCCGCTATTCTAGCCGTTCGTGCTGCAGGGCCATGCCTGCGGCGCAGCATTTCCGCCGGCGGAGCCTGAATCGTGCTGACCCTGTTCCAGCGAGACGATTGCCATCTGTGCGACCTGGCCCTGGCCGAACTGGCCAAGGCGCGGGCGCCGGAGTTCGATTCGGTGTTCCTGGATGACCAGCCGGCGCTGGAAAGCCGCTACGGCACGCGGGTGCCGGTGCTGCGGCATGAGGCCAGCGGCCGCGAGCTGGACTGGCCGTTCGATGCCGTGACCGTGCAGGCCTGGCTGGCCGTGCAGTGAAGCCGCCGGGCCATGCCCGGCGGCGGTCCCACATTATTTCGCGTCGAACTTGACGATGGTGCTGATCGCGGTTTCGTCCGGGATGGTCTTGGTATCGGCCCAGTCGCCGCCACCCACGCCGAAGTCCAGGCGCTTCACGGTGGCCTTGCCGGTCAGCACCGGCTGGGTGCCCGGCTTCCAGCTGAAAGTGAAGGTGACCGGCTTGCTCACCCCGCGCAGCTCCAGCGTGCCGTCGGCGGCGAACTGGTCGTTGCCCACGGCACGGAAACCCTTGGCGGTGAAGTGGGCGGTGGCGAACTTGCCGACATCGAAGAAGTCGGCGCCCTGCAGAGTGGAATCACGGTCGCTGTTGCCGCTCTTGGCGCCGGCCAGCGGAATGGTCACGTCCAGCGAGCCTGCGGCCGGATTGGCCGGGTCGAAGCTGAGCTTGGTGCTGAACCCCGGGAAGGTGCCGGTGAACACTTCACCGTCGTACTTGCTGGCAAACACCAGGATGGAGCCGGCGCCGGCGGCCTGGGTGTAATCGGCGGCCAGCACCGGGGCAGTGGCCAGCAGGCCGGCCAGGGCAGCGGCCACGGCGGCCGGGGTGGTCAGTTTCAGGGTCATCGGTCAGTCCTTCTGTGGGGTGGCGAGCCAGCCACGCGGCAGCATCCGCGACAAGGTGGCATCACGCTGGAACAGGTGGTGGTAGAAGGCAGCGCCGGCATGGGCCAGCACCACCGCGATCAACAGCCAGAAGCCATATTCGTGCAGGGCGTGGGAGACGGCCACCACCTGCGGATCGGGCCCGCTCAGCTTGGGCACATCCACCAGGCCGAACCAGCGGAACGGGCGCAGGCCGCTGGCCGAGTCGTACAGCCAGCCGGAAAGGGGAATGGCGAACATCAGTACATACAGCAGCACGTGGGTGGCGCCGGCGATGCGTTCCTGCCAGCTGGGCGTGCCCGGCACCGGCTTGGGCGCGCCGGCGTACAGGCGCCACACCAGGCGCAGCAGCACCAGGGCCAGCACGGTGATACCGATGGATTTGTGCGCGGTGTAGACCCAGAAATACTTCGGTGTCTTCGGCAGTTCGCCCATGGTCAGGCCGACGATGCCCAAGGCGAGGATCAGCAGGGCGATCAACCAGTGCAGGGTCTGGCTGACGCTGCCCCAGGCAGCGGGCGTGTTCTTGGCGGTCATGGCGTGTCCTTCGGGGCCGTCGGGCTGTCGGAGTGGCTGTCGGGGGCGGGAGTTCCCGGGCGCGCGCTGCGGTCCAGCGCCGCTTCGGCTTCGATTCTGATCTGTACGCTGTCGCCGATCACACCCGGCCAGGCGGTGATGCCGAAGGCGCGGCGGCTGAGCGTGGTGGTGGCCGAGAAGCCGGCGGTGCGGCGGAACGGCGGCAGCGGGTAGCGCTTGACCGCGTTGAGGGTCACATCCAGCACCACCTCCTGGCTGACACCGCGCAGGGTCAGGGTGCCGACCACGCGCGCATGGGTGGAATCGATCGGTTCCACCCGGGTCGATACGAAGCGCGCACTGGGGAAGCGTTCGCCATCCAGCAGACTGCTGGCCAGGGTTGCCTTGTTCCACTTGGCATCGCCCAGGTCCAGCCGCGCCACGGGAATCTCGACCTCCAGCGTGGCCTCGCGCCAGCTGTCGCCATCGAACTGCACGCTGCCTTGGCTGCCGGAGATGGTGCCCAGGGCCTGCGAATAGCCGGCGTGGTCGATGGCGAACAGCACGCGCGTGTGCACCGGGTCGATGCGCCAGACGTCGGGTGCGGCCCAGGCCGGTGCAACCGCAAGCAGCAGGGGCAGCAGGGCCAGGCGTAAACGCATCGGGCACGTACTCGGTTGGAGGAAGCCCCGATCATACGCACAGCACCGCGCTCTGGACGTGTGCACGGCTGCAACAGTTCGTGGTGGCAATGCGGCTGGAAACAGGCTGTTGCAGCAGTGCCGCCGGTGCTGTGTGACAATCGGGGCCAGGACAGGGGGTTCAGGATGAAGACCGGTTGGCACAGGTGGTGCCGTGGCTTGGCCGCACTGGCACTGGTGGTGTCGCTCGCGGCGGCGGCCACACCACAGGAGATGGCAGGGGAAACGCCGCGACTGCGCCGCTTCGGTGCGGCCGAAGGCTTGCCCTCGCGCATGGTGGTGGCACTGGCCGAAGACCGCCAGGGACACATCTGGGCGGCCACCGATGGCGGCCTGGCCCGTTACGACGGCAGCGCCCTGCGGGTTTGGCAGCATGACCCCGAACAGGCCGGGTCGTTGCCGGGCAACGAAATCGAAACCCTGCTGATCGATCCGCGCGACCGCGTCTGGCTTGGCATCAACGGCAAGGGCCTGGCCCGCCTGGATGCCGACCGTGATCGCTTCCGTACCTTCGATGGCATTGATGCGCAGTGCCAGGGGCAGTTCTGGACCCTGGCCTATGCCGGCGACGCACTGTGGATCGGCACCAGCACCCACGGTGTGTGCCGGCTGGCCGAAGATGGCCAGCTGCAGGTGTTCCGGCACGATGCGTCCGATCCTTCCGGCCTGCCCAGCGACACCATCTACAGCAGCCTGGTGGATGCGCAGGGGCGGCTGTGGATCGGCACCGAAGCCGGCGTGGCGCGCTGGGATGGCACCCGCTTCAAGGCCATCGCGGCGGGCGCGCTGAGCCATGTGAGCGTGCTGCGGCTGAGCCGCGACACCGATGGCGCGGTCTGGATCGGCACCCAGAACGACGGGCTCTATCGTGTCGACGCCAACGATGCGGTCAGCCGGCCGGCGTGGCCTGACAGCCCGGCCCTGCGCGCGGCCCTGGTCATTCCGGATCGCCAGGGCGGTTACTGGGCCGGTACTGCGGATGGCCTGCTGCGCGGCGATGCCGATGCACTGTGGCGCCTGCAGGGCGACCGCGGCAGTGGCTTCCTGACCGGTCACAGCGGCGTGCTGGACATGCTGCAGGACCACGAAGGCGGGCTGTGGGTGGGCCTGCTGACCCAGGGCCTGGCCTATCTGCCTCCCGACTGGCGGCGCTTTTCCACCTGGTACCAGCTGGACGGCAAGCCGTTGGACAGCCAGTACCTGCTGAGTGCCGCCAGTGATGGCAACAACTACTACGTGGGTTCGGCCCATGGCGTCTATCGCATCGATGCGCAGGGCACCTTGAGTCTGTTGGCCAGCGACAAAGAGCTGGGCAGCGGTGCGGTCTGGTCGGTGCTGCCGCGCCCGCAGGGACGCCTGTGGCTGGGGCGTGCCGGTCGACTGAGCGTGTACGACCCGGCCAGCGGCGCACTGCGCAACCTGCCGATCGGCGGCGGCGCTGACCTGCGCCAGCGCATCGACCTGATGCGGCAGGCACCGGACGGGTCGGTGTGGATTTCGGTGATGAACCTGGGGTTGCAGCAGCGTGCCGCTGACGGCCGCCTGCTGCGCACCGTTCCGCTGTCGGCCCTGCACGGCGCCTCGGATGTGCCGATCGAACAGATCCGCTTCGATGCGCGCGGCCGGGTCTGGGCCATGGGCGAAATGGGGCTGTGGCGCGAGCAGGCCGACCGTTTCGAAGCGGTGCCGGGGGTATCCAGTGGCGCCATCTACGATCTGGTGTGGGTCGATCCGCAGCAGCTGTGGCTGGCCCGGCAGGGCGCGTTCGAGCGCTACCAGTGGGACGGGCTGACCCTGCGCCTGATCCAGCGCATCGACGCCAGCCACGGCATGCCGCCGGTCAGCATGGGCGGCCTGGCCCTGGCCGAGGATGGGCGCGTATGGGCGACCTCGCCACGCGGCCTGTTGCGCTGGGACCCCAGGCAGCGGCGCCTGCAGCAGATCAACGAACGCGACGGCCTGCCCGACGCCGAATTCACCGGGCGGCCGCCGGCGGTGGGGGCCGACGGTCGTGTGCTGGCCGTCACCCAGACCGGCATGGTGGGGTTCGACCCGAACGCAGCTGACGTCGCGCTGCCCGCATCGCAGCTGGTGATCGCGCAGGTGCGCGTGCGCCGCGACGACGCGCGCGGGTGGCAACCGCTGCCGACGGGCGGCGAGCTGCTGCTGGGCCCGGATGACCGTGACCTGCAGATCGATGCGCGGCTGTTGTCCTATGCAAACCCGCAGGGCAACCGCTACCGCTTCCGCGTGGGTGGTTACGACCAGAACTGGGTGGAGCAGGGCAGCGACGGCCAGCGCACGCTGTCGCGGCTGCCGCCCGGGCCGTACCTGATCGAAGTGCAGGCGGCCAGCAGCAGCGGTGCCTGGACTCCCTCGCAACAGCTGCAGGTGAAGGTGCTGCCGCCGTGGTGGCGAAGCGGCATGGCCATCTTCGGCTACGTGATGCTGGGCTCGCTGCTGCTGTTGGCCCTGGTGTGGTCGATCCGGCGCCGGCTGCGGCGGCGCCAGCAATGGCAGTTGACCGTGCATAAGCAGCAACTGGCCGAGCAGGCGTCGCAGGCCAAGAGCCGCTTCCTGGCCACTCTGGGCCACGAAGTGCGCACGCCGATGACCGGTGTGCTGGGCATGAGCGAACTGCTGCTGGCCACCGAACTGGACCCGGTGCAACGCAGTTACGCGGGCTCCATCCAGCAGGCCGGCAGCCATCTGCTGCGGCTCGTGAACGACGCCTTGGACCTGGCCCGCATCGAAGCCGGCCGGCTTGAGCTGGATATCCGCCCGTTCGATCTGACCGGGCTGCTGGACCAGGTGCAGGCGCTGATGCAGCCGATGGCCCACCAGCGCCAGCTCGGCTTCCTGCGCGAAGACCGCCTGCCCGGGCCGGTGAGTGTGAGTGGCGATGAAATGCGGGTGCGGCAGATCCTGCTGAACCTGCTGGGCAATGCGATCAAGTTCACCGAGCGCGGCCACGTCGCACTCGGCGTGCAGCTGCAGGACGATGGTGGCGTGCTGGTGTTCGAAGTGAGCGACACCGGGCCCGGCATCAGCACCGAGCAGCAGCAGCGTCTGTTCCACCGCTTCGAGCAGGCAGATGGGCCGCGCACGGCGTCGCGCTACGGCGGAAGTGGGCTGGGCCTGGCCATCTGCCAGGAGCTGGCGGTGGCGATGGGCGGTCGTATCGACGTGGACAGCCAGTTGGGGCGCGGTGCGCGCTTCCGTGTCCGCCTGCCGTTGCCGTGGGCGCCGCAGGCGTCGCCACCGGCCGGCGAATCGGTTGCCGTCGTTCCGGTGCTGCCGGCGTTGCGCATCCTGCTTGTGGAAGACGACACCACCGTGGCCGAGGTGATTGCGGGTCTGCTGCGCGCACGGGGTCACCAGGTCGTGCATGTGCTGCATGGCCTGGGCGCGCTGGCCGAAATCGCCACCGGCGGCTTCGATGTGGGGCTGCTGGATCTGGACCTGCCGGCCCTGGATGGCACCGCCATTGCGCGCCAGCTGCGGGCGATGGGCTACGAGTTGCCGCTTGTGGCAGTCACGGCGCGATCGGATGCCTACGCCGAAACACAGGTGCTGGCCGCCGGTTTCGATGGCTTCCTGCGCAAGCCGGTGACCGGCGATCTGCTGGTGTCGGCCATCGCCCATGCGCGCAACAAACGTCAGATCACGGCGTAGTTGCGCAGCTTAATGGCGTGAATTGCGCGCCTTTCGGTTTACCATGCCGACGCCCGCCCTGCGGGCACCATCCATGGACGCGTGAGGAGGCAATCGGTGGCGTATCTGCGGGCGGCGACGCTGCTGCTGATCCTGTTCGCCCTGGTGCCCGCGCTGGCCCAGCCGGTGGCGCCCACGCCCCGCCAGGTGACGGTGTTCGACGGCCTGCCATCGAACACGGTCAATCGCATGGCCGAAGATCGCTACGGTTATCTGTGGATCGCCACCAACGACGGGCTGGCACGCTACGACGGCCGCAACTACCGGATCTGGCGCTCCG
The DNA here is from genome assembly GCF_010894375.1 of Stenotrophomonas sp. B1-1. NCBI lineage: Bacteria > Pseudomonadati > Pseudomonadota > Gammaproteobacteria > Lysobacterales > Lysobacteraceae > Stenotrophomonas > Stenotrophomonas sp. B1-1. Next base: position 236,391 of record NZ_JAAIUZ010000011.1, read on the forward strand.
AGGATGGCCTGCGCGACAACCGTATCTGGAGCGTGCTGGTCGACGCGCACAATGAACTGTGGATCGGTACCGAGAACGCCGGGCTGGTGCGCATGTCGGCCGACCGCCGGCAACTGCGCTTCTACGACCGCAGCAGCCAGCCCCTGATGGGCAGCAACACCGTGTGGAGCCTGGCGACCACGCCCGATGGCGCGATCTGGTTCGGCACCCATGAGGGCGGACTGTACCGGCTGGATCGCAATGAACGGCTGCAGCGCTTCCTGCCCGAAGCGAACAACCCGCGCAGCGTGCCGGCCGTGTCCGTGCCCTACCTGGCCACGCTGGCCGACGGCAGCCTGTGGGTGGGCACCAAGCATGGCGTGGCGCGCTGGACCGGCACCGATTTCGAGCGGATCGGCAGCGATGTGATTCCCAGCCCGATGATCAACGGGCTCAGTACCGAACCCGATGGCAGTCTGTGGATCAGTACGCTGGCCGGCGCCATCGTGCGGCGCCCCGACGGGCGTTTCGAAGCACCGCCGTGGGCGCTGCCGGCCGGCGACCAGGTATTGGGCATGATGCTGCGCGACGAACAGGGCGGGCACTGGCTGGACACCCGCAGTGGCCTGGGCCGGGGCGTGGACGGCAAGTTCCAGAACGTACCGCTGTACAGCGCCATTGCCCGCGGCCGGGTACGCCCGAACTGGACCGGCGCGTATGAAGACCGCGAAGGCGGCATCTGGCTGGCCAGCACCAATGCTGGCCTGTGGCACCTGCTGCCGCGCTGGTGGCAGTTCTCGGTGTTTTCGCGGCTGGAAGACGAGCCCGCATCGCTGCGCAATGCCTTCGTGCTGGGTACCAGCCCGTCCAGCAGCGGCGGGGTGTGGACGGTGGGCAGCCATGGCGCGCTGGACCGTTTCGACCCGTTGACCGGGCAGATCGAGCAGCACCGCACCTTCGTCAACGGCATGCACTGGCTGACCTCGGTACGCGAGGATCGACGCGGCCAGGTCTGGATCGGGTCCAGCGATGCGGTGATGCGTTATGACCCGCGCACCCGCGAACTGCGCCGCTGGGGACGTGAGGCGGCCACCGACGCGCCCATGGAGGGCACGGTCGAGGCGATGATGACCTGCGATGGCGACAGCCTGTGGCTGATGCTGCCGTCGGGATTGCAGCAGCGCGATCTGGATGGCCATGTGCGGCGCGAACTGGAAAGTGGTCGCGACGGCCTGCAGTTGGGGCAGTTGAACCTGGACGTGGAGTGCGGCCCGCTGGACCACATCTGGCTGGCCAGCAGCCGCGGTCTGCTGCAATGGCTGCCGGAGACCGGCCGCTTCCAGCCCGTGCCCGGCGCGCCTGCGTCGGCGGTCTACGCCATGCATGTGGGCCACGATGGCCAGGTCTGGCTGTCCGAAGATGGTCGACTGGCCCGCTACCAATGGCGCCAGGGGCGGCTGGAGCGGCAGGCGGTGATCGGCGCCGAGCAGGGCTATCCGGCCATTTCCGCCACCGGCGTGGTGGTCGACGCGCAGGGCGTGGTCTGGGCCAGCAGCGCCCGCGGTCTGGTGCGCGTAGGCGCCGACGGGCAGAGCGTGCGCCTGTATGGCGTACACGACGGCCTGCCCAGCCAGGAGTTCCGCGAACATACGCTGATCAGCACCGCGTCCGGGCGCATGGTGGCAGGCACCCCGGCAGGCGTGGTGGTGTACGACCCCGAACAGGTACGCCCGTCCACGCGCCGCGCGCCGCTGGTGATCGAGCGGGTGGAAGTGCGCCGCAACGAACAGGTGCTGGACCTGACCCACGACACGCCACTGCAGATTGCCGACGGCGACCGTGACCTGCGTATCGTCGCGCGACTGCTGTCCTTTGCCGATTCGGCTTCCAATACCTACCGCTACCGCCTGGCTGGCTACGATCCGGACTGGGTGGAAGTGGGCCCGGCCGGCGAGCGCCTGTTCTCGCGCCTGCCGCCGGGCAGCTATCGCCTGGAAGTGCAGGCACGCTCGGCCGACCATGTCTGGTCGCGGGTGCAGAGCCTGGAATTCCATGTGCAGCCGCCGTGGTGGCGCAGCCTGTCCGGGCTGCTGGTGCTGGCCTCGATCGCGCTGCTGCTGACCAGCTGGTTCGCCTGGCTGTACCGTCGCCGCCTGCAGCGCCGCCACGCCTACCAGCTGGCGCTGCACAAACAGGAACTGGCCGAGCAGGCATCGGCGGCCAAGACGCGCTTCCTGGCCAACCTGGGCCATGAGATCCGCACGCCAATGACCGGTGTGCTGGGCATGAGCGAACTGCTGCTGTCATCGCCGCTGGATCCGCAGCAGCGCGGCTATACCCAGTCCATCCGGCACGCTGGCGAGCACCTGCTGCACCTGGTGAACGACGCGCTGGACCTGGCGCGGATCGAATCGGGGCGATTGGAACTGCAGTCGCGTCCGTTCGCATTGAACGCCCTGTTGCAGGACCTGGCGGCGCTGATGGGGCCGCTGGCCGCACAGAAGGGCCTGCGCTTCAGCCTGGACAACGCCCTGCCGCCAGGGCTGCAGGCCACCGGCGATGCCATGCGCGTGCGTCAGATTCTGTTGAACCTGTTGTCCAACGCGGTGAAGTTCACCTCGCGCGGCGGCATTACCCTGCACGCGCGCTACGACGATGATGGCTTGTACTTCGACGTGCGCGATACTGGTCCGGGCATCAGCCAGGAGCAGCAGCAGCGTCTGTTCCGCCGTTTCGAACAGGCCGATGGCGCACGCACCGCCGCCCAGTACGGCGGCAGCGGGCTGGGCCTGGCGATCTGCCGCGAACTGGCCCTGGCCATGCAAGGGCGCATCCGGGTGGAGAGCCAGCTGGGCACGGGAACCGCGTTCGCGGTCTGGCTGCCGTTGCCGCTGGCCCTGGAGGAGGGCAGTGACCCCGCTGCCGCTCTGCAGGGTGATGGCACGGCCAGCTCCCTGCCGGCGCTGCGTGTGCTGCTGGTGGAAGACGATGGCACCGTGGCGGACGTGGTGACGGGCCTGCTGACCGCGCGCGGGCACGAGGTGGTGCATGCCGAGCATGCGCTGGCGGCGCTGCGCGAGATCAGCGCGGGCGAATTCGATGTGGGCCTGCTGGACCTGGACCTGCCCGGCCTGAGTGGTTTCGAACTGGCCCAGCACCTGCGCAACCAGGGCTACACCCTGCCGCTGCTGGCGGTGACCGCGCGCACCGATCCGGATCTGCAGCAGCAGGTGGAAGCGGCCGGCATCGAAGGCTTCCTGCGCAAACCCGTGACCGGTGAGCTGCTGGTCGAAGCCATCGCCCGGGTGCTGGGGCGGTAGGGTGTGTTGGCAGGGCTTGCAGCCCTGCACCTGCTTGGGGCAACTCTGCTGTTGGTAGGTGTCGACCTTGGTCGACACACTCTGTCAGATATCGAATTTTCCCTTGGGTCAGAGCCCGTTGCGTAGCAACGGGATCCGACCCCGTGCCGTTCCGCCAGATCGCGGCCAACTGTCGAAGGCGGGGTGGGGCCGGTTGCGGGGGCGTGAGCGCCATGGATGGCGCGACCGAGCCTACAGGGACGTATTTACGGCGTCCCCCGCAACCGGACCCATCCCGCCATCCCACGGAATGCCTGCTTTTGACGTTGCTTCAGTCGAGCATGGCTCGACTCTACAGCAGGTGCAGGGCTGCAAGCCCTGCCGAAAAACTACTCCGCGACCGATTCGACCTGGCGCGGTTCGGGCTTGGTGTCGGGCAGCTGCCAGAAGATCATCGTCGAGGTCAGGGTGATCGCACCCACGCAGATGAAGGTGGCATGCAGCGCCGCTGTGGCGCCATGGCCTTCCAGGTGCGTGCCGAACGCTGCCAGCAGGCTGCCTGCGGCCGCCGCACCGAAACCGGCCGCCAGCATCATCACCATCGACAACAGGCTGTTGCCGGAACTGGCGAACTCGCGATCCAGATCGCGCAGGGTCACGGTGTTCATCACGGTGAACTGCAGCGAATTGACCGCGCCGAAGAACGCCAGCTGCAACAGGCGCCAACCCAGGTGCTGGCCCGGCGTCATCAGGATGAAGCTGGCCATCGCCAGGCCCACCAGCACGGTGTTCACCATCAGCACGCGACGGTAGCCGTACTGCTCGACCAGCTTCACCGCCAGCTTCTTCGACACCATGCCAGCGGCGGCCACCGGCACCATCATCAGGCCGGCGTGCATCGGACCCAGCCCCAGGCCCACCTGCAGCAGCAGCGGAATCAGCATCGGCATGGCGCTGCTGCCGATGCGCGAAAACAGATTGCCGAGGATGCCGATGCGGTAGCTGGGTACACGGAACAGCGCCAGTGAGAACAGCGGCGCGGTGGAATTGGCCGCGTGCAGCCAGTAGCCCACCAGCGCCGCCAGGCCGGCCACGGTCATCAGCATCACCAGTGCGTGCGGCGTGCCCAGTCCGGAAATGCCATCCAGTGCCAGCGACAGCACCACCATGGCGAAGGCCAGCATGATGTAGCCGCGCAGGTCGAAGCGCACGCGGTGGCTGGCGTAGTGGTCGGGCATGATTTTCATGGCGGCGATGAAACCGATCACGCCGATGGGAAGATTGATCAGGAACACCCAGTGCCACGAGGCGATCTCCACCAGCCAACCGCCCAGGGTGGGGCCGATCAGCGGGCCGATCAGCGCGGGAATGGCGATGAAGCTCATCGCGCGCAGGAAATCCTCGCGCGGCACCGAGCGCATCACTGCCAGTCGACCGACCGGCAGCAGCATGGCGCCGCCGATGCCCTGCAGTACGCGCGCGCCGACCAGTTGATGCAGGTGCTGGGCCAGCGCACAGGCCAGCGAGCCCAGGGTAAACAGGATGATCGCCACCAGGAAGGTGCGGCGCGTGCCGTAACGGTCGGCGATCCAGCCGGAGGCCGGAATGAACGTGGCCACCGCCAGCGCGTAGCTGAACACCACCGACTGCATCTGCAGCGGGCTTTCGCCCAGGCTGGCGGCCATGGCCGGCAACGCGGTGTTGACGATGGTCGAGTCCAGCATCTGCATGAAGATGGCCAGTGAAACCAGCCACAGCAGGGGACGGAAACGGGCGTAGTCGGACGGCGAAGCCGGCACGGACGGATCGGACATGGCGTGGGGAGCCGGTGGAGCGGGGCGGCCATGATCGCCCATGTGAAGTCACGGCGCGATAAACGTCGCGCCGTGACGTATTTGACTCGATCAGCGGCGGCTGTGGCTGTGTACCGCGTCCACCAGCACCTGCACGTGCGCCGGATCCATGTCCGGCGACATGCCGTGGCCCAGATTGAACACGTGGCCCTCGCGCGAACCGCCGTTGCCGGCGGCGTAGGTGTCCAGCACGCGCGCAGCCGCAGCGGCGATCGCATCGGGCGAGGCGTACAGCGTGGTCGGGTCCAGGTTGCCCTGCAGGGCAACCCGGCCACCGGTGCGGCGCAGCGCCTCGTCCAGGTCCAGCGTCCAGTCCAGGCCCAGTGCATCGGCACCGGTCTGCGACAGCGCTTCCAGGTGCAGGCCGGTGCCCTTGCCGAACAGGATCAGCGGCGTGCGCTCGCTGCCTTCGCCACGCTCCAGGCCTTCGGCAATGCGCTGCAGGTAGCGCAGCGAGAACTCGCGGTACATCGCCGGCGACAGCACGCCGCCCCAGGTGTCGAATACCTGCAGGGCCTGCGCACCGGCGGCACGCTGTGCGCCCAGGTAGGCGATCACCGCCTCGGTGGTCACCTCCAGCAAGCGGTGCAGGGCCTGCGGGTGGTTCAGCGCCATCGCCTTGATGCGCGCGAAATCCTTGCTGCCGCCGCCTTCCACCATGTAGCAGGCCAGCGTCCACGGGCTGCCGGAGAAGCCGATCAGCGGCACCTGGCCGTCCAGTTCGCGGCGGATCAGGCGCACCGCGTCCATCACGTAGCCCAGGTCCTGTTCCATGTCCGGCACGGCCAGCTTGGCGATGGCCGCTTCGTCACGCACCGGATGGCGGAACTTCGGGCCTTCGCCTTCGACGAAGTACAGCTCCAGGCCCATCGCATCGGGAATGGTCAGGATGTCCGAGAACAGGATGGCGGCGTCCAGCGGGAAGCGGCGCAGCGGCTGCAGGGTCACTTCGCAGGCGATTTCCGGGTTCTTGGCCATGCCCAGGAAGCTGCCGGCCTTGGCCCGGGTCGCGCGGTATTCCGGCAGGTAGCGGCCGGCCTGGCGCATCAGCCAGACGGGGGTGCAGTCCACCGGTTCACGGCGCAGGGCGCGCAGCAGGCGATCGTTGCGGAGGGGGCTGGTCACGATGGGCATTCCTTGGGCGAAGAGGGGCAGCGGCTCAATCGCCGTGCGAAAGAATCTGGAAGCCGCGATGCAGTTCGGCATCGCGGGCCTTGTCGAAGGCATGGCGGGCTTCATCGGCCTGCAGGAACAGCTCGCGCCGCAGCTGCGAGCGCGCACCGACGCGGCCGCTCTCGCGCAGCAGTTCCCAGCCGCCGAACAGGTCCGGCAGCAGGGTCAGGCGCAGGAAGCGCGGCGCCTGCGCACCGGCATCGGGATGTTGCAGGTAGACATGCATGGGCCGATTGTAGCGGGGCAGGGGTGAGCCCTGCCGCAACGCGCCGTCGGCAGCGCCGGGCCATGCCCGGCGACGCCGGAAACGGTCAGCCCGCGCCCAGGACCTTCAGCACCGCCGCTTCATCCACATCCGGCACCACTTCGGCGCGGCCCATGCCCCGCCACAGCACCAGGCGCAGGCGGCCGGCCACGTTCTTCTTGTCCAGCCGCATGCGGCCCAGCAGGGCCTGCGGGTCCAGCCCGGCGGGAATGGCCACCGGAAGCCCCAGCCGTTCCAGCAGCGCCTGCAGGCGCACGCGGTCGGCATCGTCGGCCAGGCCCAGATCGGTGGAAAGCCGCGCGGCCAGCACCATGCCCACCGCCACCGCCTCACCGTGGTTCAGGGCATCGCGGCCGGGCGCCGAGTAGCCCTGCTCGGTCTCGATGGCGTGGCCAAAGGTGTGGCCCAGGTTCAACAGCGCACGCTCGCCCTTCTCGAAGGGATCGCGTTCGACGATGGCGGCCTTGTGCCGGCAGCTGCGTGCGATGGCCTCGGCCAGCGCGGCCTGCTCACCGGCCACCAGAGCCTCGGCGTGCTGCTGCAGCCATTCAAAGAACACCGCATCGCCCAGCGCACCGTACTTCACCACTTCGGCCAGGCCCGCGCGCAGTTCGCGCGGCGGCAGCGTGGCCAGCACCCGCGTATCGGCAATCACCGCGCGCGGCGGGTGGAAGGCGCCGACCAGGTTCTTGCCGGCTGGAATATCCACCGCGGTCTTGCCGCCCACCGACGAATCCACCATGGCCAGCAGGGTGGTGGGCAGCTGCACGCAGTCCACGCCCCGCATCCAGCAGGCCGCTGCAAAGCCGGCCAGGTCGCCGACCACGCCGCCGCCCAGGGCGAACACGCAGGCATCGCGGGTGGCACCCAGCGCGGCCAGTGCTTCGATGGCGCGGCCGAATTCGGCCAGGGTCTTGGATGCCTCGCCGGCGGCCAGCACGTGTTCGCCCACGATCAGGTCCGGGCGTGCGGCCAGCAGGGCCTCGCGCAGGGCAGGCAGGTACAGCGGCGCCACCCCGCTGTCGCTGAGCAGCAGTACGTGGCGGCCGCGCACGTGCGAGGCCAGCGCAGCGCCGTCGGCCTGGGCGCCGGTGCCGATGGTGATGGTGTAGGGACGGTCGCCGGCAACGGCGACCTGCAGCAGGGAAGGGGTGGTCATGCGTTCAGGTCCTGGCGCTGCCATTGCGCGGCCAGCTTGACGACAAGCTGGGCGGTCGCATCGGCGGCGGTGTACGGGTCGGTGTCAAGCGTGATGTCGGCCAGCGCGTGGTACAGCGGGTCGCGCACGGCGGCCAGGTCGTGCAGTACCTGCTCACGGTCCGGGCGCTGCAGCAGCGGGCGCCCCTTGTCGCGGGCCAGCCGTTCCAGCTGGGCCGCCACACTCACATGCAGGTGCACCACGAAGCCGCGCTGGGCGATCAGGGCGCGGTTGTCCGGGTCCAGCACGGCGCCGCCGCCGGTCGATACCAGCTGGCCCTGGCCAGCCAGCACCTGGGCCAGGGCCTGGCGTTCATGGGCGCGGAAGCCGGCTTCGCCGGAGTGCTCGAAAATGGTCGGAATGCTGGCGCCGGCGGTATCGACGATGGCCTGGTCCACGTCCACGAAGTGCAGCGTGAAGCGTTCGGCCAGGCGGCGGCCGATGCAGGTTTTGCCGGCGCCCATCGGGCCGATCAGGATCAGGTTCGGAGCAGGATTCATGCCCTGTGATGCTAACACCTTCACGCCCCGGGCCCGGCACGATGGTTGCGGTTGGAAGCATCCGCGCGGCGCTGTCAGCGCACGGCCTGCACCTGCCGTTGCCCGTCCAGCTGCACCACGTGGTCGGCCAGCGCTGGCAGGGCGCGCAGCGCCTGGCGGCTGACACGCTCGTAGTACTGCACGAAGCGCTCCAGCTGTGGGCGGGTCATGCCATGGCGACCAGGCTGCGCCGCCTGCAGGTTCTGTTCCTGCTGCCAGCGCCAGCGCGGAACCACCGAGAAATCCGGCGGCTGCAGGAACCACAGGCGGTCACAGCGCTGCCACAGCGCCGGGTAGTGGTCGGCCAGGGCCTGGTTGCACCAGCGCCGCCAGCGCCCGTCCGGGTCGGCCTCCTGCTCCAGCGCGTTCAAGGGGCTGTCCAGTTCGGCATCGGCCTGCGCGGGCGTGCCCAGGAACCAGCCTTCGAACACCAGCAGGTCCAGCGGTGCGTCCAGCGCCGACCACTGCGCTTCGGGCAGGCGCTCATCGGCCAGCTTGTCGAAGCGCGGCAGCGCCAGCGGCTGGCGCGCGGCCACCGCGTCGAGCACTGTGTGGGCCAGCGGCAGGTCGTGGGTGCCGGGCGGGCCGCGGGTGATCAGCAGCGGATGCACCTGGCGGGCCAGACGTTGGCGCTGCGCCCGGGTCAGGTAGACATCGTCGATGGACAGGGCCGCCGCGTTCAGGCCGCGTGACCGCGCGCGCGCAACTACCTGCGCGGCCAGCGTCGATTTGCCGCTCCCCTGCACGCCACTGATGGCCAATACTGGCACCGTGGCAGTACTGGCCAGCGCGTCATCCAGCGCCTGCTCGGCAAGCGTTTCGGGGAATCCTTTCACCACGGGCATGTACGCAGCAGCAACCATGCCGCCACAATAGCCCAATCCGAGTGAGAAGAAGCGAACCATGAGCGACCTTTACGCCGAAGCCCTGTCCACCTTTGCCGCCCTGTTCGAGGAGGCCAGGCAGAGCCGCGAGGTCGAGCCCAATGCGATGACCGTGGCCACCGCCGATACGCAGGGCCGTCCGTCGGCGCGCACCGTGCTGCTGAAGGCCTTCGATGAACGTGGCTTCGTGTTCTATACGCATCTGGACAGCCACAAGGGCCGCGAGTTGCAGGCCAACCCGCAGGCGGCCCTGCTGTTCCTGTGGCGCAGCCTGCGCGAGGCCGGCATTCAGGTGCGCATTGAAGGGCGGGTCGCGCAGGTGGCCGATGCTGAGGCCGATGCTTATTTCGCCAGTCGCCCACGTATGAGCCAGATCGGCGCATGGGCGTCATTGCAGTCGAAGACGCTAGCCAGCCGCGAAGAATTCGATGCGCGCGTGGCCGAGGTGGAAGCACGCTTCGAAGGCCAGGACGTGCCGCGCCCGGACGGCTGGAGCGGCCTGCGCGTGGTGCCCGACCGCATCGAGTTCTGGTACGGCGCGCAGTTCCGCCTGCACGAGCGTTGGTGCTACGAAGTGGGTGCCGAAGGGCGCTGGAGCAAGCGCCTGCTGTACCCGTGATCGACGCCGGGGCCGCGCTGCTCTGGCAGTCGCCAACCTTGGTTGGCGGTTTGCTGTGTCGACCAAGGTCGACACCTACCGGGCTGCGCGGTGCCATTGCTCTGGTAGTGGCCAACCTTGGTTGGCCTTTCGCCGTGTCGACCCAGGTCGACACCTACCGGGGGGCTGTCAGCAGGCCTTCCAGCGCCTCCACGTCCACAGGGTCGCGCTGTGCTGCCGTCATGAATCGCTCGGCAAACACATCCCACAACCGGCTGCGCAGGAAGAAGCGGAACAGCTCGGCATCCAGATGCTGCTCGTTGCACATCATCGCCATGATGCGCAGCGTTTCGCTGAGCGGCTTGGCCGGCTTGTAGGGCCGGTCAGCGGCAGTGAGTGCTTCGAACACGTCGCACAGTGCCATCACCCGGTCCAGCAACCCCAGCTGGTCGCCGGGCAGGCGCCGCGGATAACCCTTGCCGTCCAGCCGCTCGTGATGGGTGGCGGCCAGCTCCGGCACCATTTCCAGGCCCGGCGGCCAGGGCAGGGCCTTCAGCATCACGTAGGTCTGCACGATGTGGTTGTTGATGCGGAAGCGGTCTTCGTCGGTGAGCGTGCCGCGTCGGATGCCCAGGTTGTACAGCTCGCCGATGTTCTGCTGGCACGGGGGCAGTTCCATGTTGAAGCCGAGCGTATTGCGCGGGTCGCCTGCTTCCACGGCCGGGCGGTCGCTGCCCCACGGCACGCGGTGTTCGGGCAGGTCCTGCAGCAGGGTGGCCGCGGCCGGCAGGGACGGAGCCTGCGGGCGCTGTGCTTGCAGATGGCGAAGCTCGGCGGCCGACAGGCCCAGGCGGTCGTCGAAGTTGCGCTGCCAGGGTTGCTGGCCGATGGCCTGCAGCCGCGCGATGGCTTCATCGGCCATGAATTCGCCGCCCAGGTTGCAGCCGGCCACGAACGCGAAATCATCCTGCAGCTGCTGCTGTCGGCTGGCGAGCTGGGCTGCACTGGTTTCGCCACGTGCGGCGGACAGTTCCGCATCGCGCCACAGGATCTCAAAGCGCAGGCGCACCTCGTGGATGCGGTTGCGGATGACCTCCAGCTTGGTGGCCTTGTCCACGATGTGCTCGGGACTGATGACCTTGCCGCAGTCGTGCAGCCAGGCGCCAAGCCGGAACGCCTCACGCTCGCCTTCGCTCATGCGGAACGCAGCGTAGCGCCCGTCTTCGGCCTGGTGCAGGTGCTCGGCCAGCTCGATGGCCATCTGCGGCACGCGCTCGCAGTGGGCGGCGGTGTAGGGGCTCTTGGCATCGATCGCATCGGCCAGCAGGCGGATGAGTGCCTCGAACAACTGCCGTTGCGCCTCGGACAGTTGGCGGGTCTCGATGGCCACCGCCAGCATGCCCGACAGGCGCTGGGTGAACTGCAGGAAGGCGGCATCATCGTGGGCGGCATCGGTGGGGTGCTCCAGGAGCAGCAGTCCCTGCAGGTTGCCCTGCCGGCCGCGCAGGGGCAGTCGCAGTTGCCCGGCCGGAGGCTGGTCGTGCGCCGCGTCGGTCGGCCACGCGATGTGCGCCGGCAAGGGCGTGTGCAGCGTGCCCACCAGAGCCGCGCGGTGCAGGGCACCGGTGGGTGCATCTGGAAGATAGACCGCCGCCGCGCGCGATTGGGTGGCCTTGACCATTTGCTCCAGCACCCGCTGCAGCATGCGCTCCATCTGCGGCTCGGTGGCCAGGCATTCGGTCAGGTCAAGGAACGCGGCAATCGTGCCGCCCATATGCTGGATGGCCTGCGACAGCTCGCTCACCTCGCGCACGCGGCTGGCAGGCAGGGGTGCGCCGGTGAAATCGAAGCGGGCAATACGCAGGCTGCGTTCGCGCAGGCCGACCAGGCTGCGGCCCAGGGCACGCCCGGCCAGCCAGCCCAGCGGCAGCAGCAGCAGGGTCAGCAACAGCGCCAGGCCCAGCGTCTGCGCGGCACGCCGGCGCGCGTCGGCCGCCAGCTCGTCCATCGGCAGCGCTTCCAGCAGATCGAAGGTCTGTCCGTGCCCGGTCTGCAGCCGCGAGCGCAACCCGATCCAGGTGCGACCTGCGGTGTTGAACTGCACGGGCAGGCCGCTGTGCGTGGCGCGTATCTGGGCCTGCGCCAGCGGGGTGTGGCCTGCTTGCGCGGCCAGCGTGCTGGCAACGATCTCGCCGTTGCCATGCAGCAGCGCCAGCTCGGTGCCCGGCGTGGCCCGCAGCGTGGCCAGCACCTGGGCCAGATCGTCCAGCGCCACATCAACACCGACCACGGCATCGGCGGTGCTGGCACGTTCACTGAGCGTGACGCCCATGCGGCCGGTGGTGGCAAAGCGATACGGCGCCGAGACATGCACGCTGCCCGGGCGCTGCCACGCCTGCTGGTACCAGCTGCGCTGGCGCGGATCGAAGTCGTGGCTGGGCCACGGGCGTGTCGGTAGCGGCCGGCCTTGCGCATCCAGGAAGTGGAAGCGTGCCACGCGCGTGCCGTCGACCTGTTGGCTGAGCGTCTGCAGCAGCATGTCGGCAGTACTGGGCGCCGCCACGCTTTCGCGCACGGCCGGCACCGCCAGTGATCGGGCCAGCAGCAGATCGCCATTGGGGTAGGCCACGTACACCGAGGCTGCCACTGGCGCCGCGCGCAGTGCGGCCAGCAGCGGCGCGGCGTGTTCCAGGCGGCTGCGTTCGTCGGCCAGGGCGGGCAGCTGGCCGGCGCCGATCTGGCCCAGCGCCACCTGTGCCGGGGCAAACTGCAGGCGCAACTGTTCGGCCAGCAGGGTGGTATCGCGCATGGCGCGCTGCCGGGCATCCGCGCCCAGGCGCTGGTAGGTGGCAATCACGCCCCAGCCGATCAGCAGTGCGGCGACCAGGGCCATGCAGGTCATGGTCAGCGCGGTGATATGGACACGGATGCGGAACTGGCGCGGACCCGGTACGGCGTGGCTCATCAGGCTTCCCCCCCTATGCCGATAGCCCTACGCAGGTTGCGTGCGCAACCGGACAGGGGGCGGGGCCGCCTTTGTAGAGTCGAGCTTGCTCGACTGCTTGGGCCAGTCGAGCAAGCTCGACTCTACAGGTCCGTCCTATCCGCCAAGAGGGCCGTGACCGACTGTAGAGCGGAGTTCGAGTATGTCAGATTGTTCTCGCAATGCCCGGCCGTTACGATCCCCGGTACCCGCATGTCGTGCTCTTCGACGTTCAGTCCCATGGTCCAGTGCATTCTGGAGCCGCTGACCTTGGATCCGCCGATAAGTGCCGTTGGTTGAGGCAACCCCGTTGTTTCGTGGATCCTGATGAAGTCTGTTGCAGCAAGGAGTTTTGCCAGCACCTCTCCCGCTCTTCTGGCATCCAATACCCGTAGTTCGACTTCCGACCTTCTGATGTCGATTCCGCTTTCGAAACGAATTTCCGATCTCGACAGCTGTTCGCCCACTTCTTCTTGTGCCGACCGTATAGTTTCAAGGGAGCGTGGCGCGACTCTCGCGGAATACAATCTGCTCTGCGTATACCTGGCTAGATTCCGCTCTGGATCTTTGGTGAACAGCACGACGATCTGGAATTCGGGCGAGTGCTCGATGTAGAGGCCTGCGAACGTTTCCGGGTTTTCCGTCGCGATGCGTTGCTGCAGTCGACCGGCGTCTCTCGACGCGGCGATTCGTTGTGTTGCCTCCTCGGTGGACGTCCTGTAAGTGTCTGCGTACTTTTCAGAAACCATGTCCCTGTTCTGAGTCGCTGCGTTCAGATTGAATATCGCAGATGCTGCAAGCAGGGTGACGGATGCAGTCAGGATGTTGCGTGATCCGGATGAGGTTTTCACTGGATGTCCTTATCGATTGTCAGGGTGTACGTGGATATGACGTCCTTTCATCGGGATTGGCGGAGTGATTTTTTGAACGTCATGGTTCTGATTGATATCGCGTGCCGGTGTAGTCCTGTGTGAGCTATTTGGCAGTTCGTTCCATCCGCGAGCATGCGCTAGCCGCAGCTTCCATCAACGAGCAGGATTCTCGAGCATATAACAGTCGTGCGGGAGTGCTGGTGGGTCTCCGTCGTGCAAAGGCGCGAATGCGGAATCCTCTGGGAACGGGTATAGCATTGATCATTCGGTCCCTCTCGCACCTCTGCGGTTCTGCAGGGAACAAGATGTCGCCAATGGACCGGCGAGCTTCATCTCCGAGATGGCCGCCACTCGGCACACTCGGGATGATGTTCCCTGCTCCGGAGTTGCCATGCCGTCCTGGCGCTGTCTGTTTGCCGTGCCGTCCCCGCGCGGTGGTATTGAAGGTCTGCTGCTGCTTTCAGCACGCATCGTGGCGGGGGTGATGTTCAGCGTGTCCGGCTGGAACAAGGTGTTCACCGACGAGGGGCGCGAGCGTATGGTGCATACGCTGGTCGATGCCGGCATCCCGTTCCCGGTGTTCAGTGCGCCGGTACTCGGCGCGATTGAATGGATTGCGGGCGGCCTGCTGGTACTGGGGGGTCTGAGCCGCCCCTCGGCCCTGATGCTCGCGGCGATATGCGCGGTGGCGGCGCTGACCGATGGCATTGCACGGATTCCGGCGGGGCTGGGCGTGCTGGATTGGTTGAGCTGGTTCTTCTATCTGAGCGAAGTTGCGTTGGGTATGTTGCTGTTGTGGATTGCCACGGCGGGCAGTGGCCGGTTGGCCGTCGAAGCGCGGTGGGGACGGCAAAGGAGCGTCTCGGGTCTTCGATAAGTCGAGCAAGCTCGACTCTACAACCCCTCCGCGCGCAGCCAGCGCCACAGCGTGGTGCGCGATACACCCAGTGCCTGGGCCATGCCTTCGCGGTCGTTGCGGTGTTCCTGCAGCAGGCTTTCCAGTTGGGCGCGGGGCGGGCGCTTGCCGTTGTTTTCCAGCGGCAGGGCCGGTGTGCCTTCGCGCAGCAGTTCAGGTGCGAGCTGCAGCAGGCGCGCGGCGTCGATCAGCCCTTCGCCTGGCTGCCAGTGGATGCGCAGGCGATCCACCAGGTTGCGAAGCTCGCGCACGTTGCCCGGCCAGCCGGCAGTGGTGAGCACGGTCATGGCGTCCTCGGCCAACGGCGCATCGATGCCGCGCAGCTGGCGGAAGAAGTGCTGGACCAGCAGTGGCACATCGCTGCGCCGCGCGCGCAGCGCGGGCAGGGCAATGCGCAGTGCAGCCAGTCGGTAATAGAGATCGCGACGGAAGCTGCCTGCGGCCGCGCGCTGTTCCAGCGACTGCAGCGTGGCGGCCACCACGCGCAGGTCAACCGAGGTGGGCTCGGTGGCGCCCACCCGCAGCACTTCGCGCTCTTCCAGCACCCGTAGCAGCCGTGTCTGCAGGGGCAGCGGCAGCTCCCCGATTTCATCCAGGAACAAGGTGCCACCATCGGCCGCTTCCACCAGGCCCACGCGGCCGCCACGGCGTGCGCCAGTGAACGCACCATCGCTGTAACCGAACAGTTCCGACTCCAGCAGTGATTCGCTGATCGCTCCGCAGTTCAGTGCCACGAAACGACCGCGGCGGCCGCTGGCGGCGTGCAGCTGGCGTGCCACCAGTTCCTTGCCGGTGCCGGTCTCGCCAGTCACCAGTACGGTGCTGTCGTGGGGCGCATACAGCGCAATCTGTGCACGCACCTGTGCCATTGCATCGCTGTCACCCAGCAGCTCGTGCGCCTCGCTGCGCGCCGTTGCACGCCGGCGCGGCGCGGGGGGGGGGCCACCGGAACGGGCCAGGGCCTGGGTCAATTCCAGCGCATGTTCGAACGCCTGCCGCACCGAATCGGCCGAGTACAGCAGCACGCCGGGCAGGCCCATCTGCTCGGCGTGGTCGATGGCCATGCCGGTGCCCACGATCACCTCGATGCCGTTGGCGCGCAGATCGGCGATGCAGTCGCGCGCGTCCTCTCGGGTGACGAAGCGGCGGTGCTCGATGTCCAGCCCGAAGCTGTGCTGGAAGTTGCTGAACACCGGCACGTCGCTGGCGTGGGTGACCAGCCCGATGCGGCTGGCGATGCGCCGCGCCCGCGCCAGCGCTTCCATCAGGTCGAAGCCGTTGGCCTGGATCGGCACCAGCGGCAGCTCCAGTCGGCCGCGCAGCCAGGCCGCGTTCGAGCCACCGGCAATGACCACGTCGCAATGCTCGCGGCGCAGGCGCTGGCCGATCACCTCCACCGCCTCCTCGAAGCCGAGGTTGATCTGTTCGATGCGCGCGCGGCGGTCGAACTCGGGAATGACATCGCCGAGCAGGCCGGTCAGGCGCGAAACGCTGACGGTCCAGATCACCGGGCGGTCGGTATCGACAGGGGGCAGGGGCGAGCGGGGCAGGTACATGGCGCGGCGGTTACTGAGGATGTTTCATGATACGCCTGTTTCAATGTTTCATATGTTTCAGGTTGCCTGCACGGTCACCCTTTTGAAATCAATGGCTTGCACCTTGGCACGGTGTTTGCGCCTGTACCCCTGACTTATCTACTGGACTGCCGCATGACTGCTTCCACCCCTGTTTCCGCCGGCGCCCGCTTCCGCCAGGCCCTGGCTGCCGAATCGCCGCTGCAGGTGATCGGCGCGATCAACGCCAACCATGCGCTGCTGGCCAAGCGCGCCGGCTTCCGCGCCATCTACCTGTCCGGCGGCGGCGTGGCCGCAGGCTCGCTGGGCCTGCCGGACCTGGGCATCAACACTCTGGAAGACGTGCTGATCGACGTGCGCCGCATCACCGATGTCTGCGACCTGCCGCTGATGGTGGATATCGATACCGGCTTCGGCCCGAGCGCCTTCAATATCGCGCGCACGGTGAAGTCGTTGATCAAGGCCGGTGCGGCCGCCTGCCATATCGAAGACCAGGTCGGTGCCAAGCGCTGCGGCCACCGCCCGGGCAAGGAAATCGTCTCGCAGGGTGAAATGGTCGACCGGGTGAAGGCGGCCGCCGATGCCAAGACCGACCCGGACTTCTTCCTGATCGCGCGTACCGACGCCATCCAGGTGGACGGCGTGGACAAGGCCATCGAACGCGCCATCGCCTGCGTCGAGGCCGGCGCCGACGGCATCTTCGCCGAGGCCGCCTATGACCTGGACACCTACCGCCGCTTCGTCGATGCGGTGAAGGTGCCGGTGCTGGCCAACATCACTGAATTCGGTGCCACCCCGCTGTTCAGCCGCGACGAACTGGCCTCGGCCGGCGTGGCCATCCAGCTGTTCCCGCTGTCGGCCTTCCGTGCCGCCAACAAGGCTGCCGAGAACGTCTACCAGTCGGTGCGCCGCGATGGCCACCAGCGCAACGTGGTCGACGCCATGCAGACCCGTGAAGAGCTGTATGACCGCATCGGTTACCACGCCTTCGAGCAGCAGCTCGACGCCCTGTTCGCCGCCAAGAAATAAGCAGTACCCTGCACCATCAGTTTTCGGAGGGAAAACATGAACGATACGACCGCAACCCCGACCTTCAAGCCGAAGAAGTCCGTCGCCCTGTCCGGCACCGCCGCCGGCAACACCGCGCTGTGCAGCGTGGGCCGCAGTGGCAATGACCTGCACTACCGCGGCTACGACATCCTGGACCTGGCCAATACCAGCGAGTTCGAGGAAATCGCCTACCTGCTGGTGCACGGCAAGCTGCCGACCCGCGCCGAGCTGGTCTCGTACAAGGCCAAGCTGAAGTCGCTGCGCGGCATTCCGGCCGCGGTGAAGGCCGCGCTGGAAGAACTGCCGCCGTCGGCCCACCCGATGGACGTGATGCGCACCGGTGTATCGGTGCTTGGCTGCGTGGCGCCGGAGAAGGATGACCACAACCATCCGGGCGCGCGTGACATCGCCGACAAGCTGATGGCCTGCCTGGGCTCGATGCTGCTGTACTGGTACCACTGGAGCCACAACGGCCGCGCGATCGACGTGGAAACCGACGACGACTCCATCGGTGGCCACTTCCTGCACCTGCTGCACGGTGAAAAGCCGCAGGATTCGTGGGTGCGTGCGATGCACACCTCGCTGATCCTGTACGCCGAGCACGAGTTCAACGCCTCCACCTTCACCTGCCGTGTCATCGCCGGTACCGGCAGCGACATGTACAGCGCGATCTGCGGTGGCATCGGCGCGCTGCGCGGCCCCAAGCATGGCGGCGCCAATGAAGTGGCCTTCGAAGTGCAGAAGCGCTACGACAGCCCGGATGAAGCCGAGGAAGACATCAAGGCCCGCGTCGAGCGCAAGGAAGTGGTGATCGGTTTCGGCCACCCGGTCTACACCGTGTCCGACCCGCGCAACAAGGTCATCAAGGACGTGGCCCGCGAGCTGTCCGAAGAGCAGTCCAGCATGAAGATGTACGACATCGCCGAGCGCCTGGAATCGGTGATGTGGGACATCAAGAAGATGTTCCCGAACCTGGACTGGTTCAGCGCGGTCAGCTACCACATGATGGGCGTGCCGACGGCCATGTTCACCCCCCTGTTCGTGATCGCCCGCACCGCCGGCTGGAGCGCGCACATCGTCGAACAGCGCATCGACGGCAAGATCATCCGCCCGAGTGCCAACTACATCGGCCCGGAAGACCGCGAGTTCGTCGCCATCGACAAGCGCGCCTGATCCACCTGCTGTCTGCACCCGGCCGGCTCGTTGCCGGCCGGGTGATTTCGCCGCCGCATCGCCGGCACCCGGCCCGCCCCAAGCATTCCGCCAGCCCATGAATACCGACTACCGCAAGAACCTTCCCGGCAGCACGCTGGACTATTTCGACGCGCGCGCCGCCGTCGATGCCATCCGGCCCGGCGCCTACGCCACGCTGCCGTACACCTCGCGTGTGCTGGCTGAAAACCTGGTGCGCCGCTGCGAGCCGGCCACGCTGGTCGATTCGCTGAAGCAGCTGATCGAACGCCGCCGCGATCTGGATTTCCCGTGGTTCCCGGCGCGCGTGGTCTGCCATGACATCCTGGGGCAGACCGCCCTGGTCGATCTGGCCGGCCTGCGCGATGCGATCGCCGACAAGGGCGGCGATCCGGCCAAGGTGAACCCGGTGGTGCCGGTGCAGCTGATCGTCGATCACTCGCTGGCGGTGGAATGCGGTGGGTTCGATCCGCAGGCGTTCGAGAAGAACCGCGCCATTGAAGACCGCCGCAACGAAGACCGTTTCCACTTCATCGACTGGACCAAGCTGGCGTTCCAGAACGTGGACGTGATTCCGCCGGGCAACGGCATCATGCACCAGATCAATCTGGAGAAGATGTCGCCGGTGGTCTACGTGCAGGACGGCGTGGCCTTCCCCGATACCTGCGTGGGCACCGACAGCCACACCCCGCATGTGGACGCGCTGGGCGTGATCGCCATTGGCGTGGGCGGTCTGGAAGCGGAGAACGTGATGCTGGGCCGCGCCTCGTGGATGCGCCTGCCGGACATCATCGGCGTGGAGCTGACCGGCAAGCCGCAGCCGGGCATCACCGCCACCGACGTGGTGCTGGCACTGACCGAGTTCCTGCGCAAGGAACGCGTGGTCGGCGCCTGGCTTGAGTTCTATGGCGAAGGCGCTGCGGCACTGACCATCGGTGACCGCGCCACCATTTCCAACATGTGCCCCGAGTACGGTGCCACCGCAGCGATGTTCTACATCGATGCGCAGACCACCGACTACCTGCGCCTGACCGGTCGCGAGGAATCGCAGGTAGCGCTGGTGGAGAATTACGCGCGCACCACCGGCCTGTGGGCCGACGACCTGGTCACTGCCCAGTACGAGCGCGTGCTGCGTTTCGACCTGTCCAGCGTGGTGCGCAACATGGCCGGGCCGAGCAACCCCCACAAGCGAGTGGCCACCGCCGAACTGGCCGAGCGCGGCATTGCCGATGAAGCCAAGCTGGAGGCCGGTCGTGGCGAACAGGCGCAGGGCCTGATGCCCGATGGCGCGGTGATCATCGCGGCCATCACCAGCTGCACCAATACCTCCAATCCGCGCAACGTGATCGCCGCGGCGCTGCTGGCGCGCAACGCCAACGCGCGCGGCCTGCAGCGCAAGCCGTGGGTGAAGTCGTCGCTGGCACCGGGCTCGAAGGCCGTGCAGCTGTACCTGGAAGAATCCGGCCTGCTGCCCGATCTGGAGCAGCTGGGCTTCGGCATCGTGGCCTTCGCCTGCACCACCTGCAACGGCATGAGTGGCGCGCTGGACCCGAAGATCCAGCAGGAAATCATCGATCGCGACCTGTACGCGACCGCCGTGCTGTCGGGCAACCGCAATTTCGATGGCCGCATCCACCCGTATGCCAAGCAGGCCTTCCTGGCCTCGCCGCCGCTGGTGATCGCCTACGCCATCGCCGGCACCGTGCGCTTCGATATCGAAAAGGATGTGCTGGGCGTGGATGCCGAAGGCAACGAAGTCCGCCTGAAGGACATCTGGCCGAGCGATGCCGAGATCGATGCCGTGGTGAAGGCCTCGGTGAAGCCCGAGCAGTTCCGCAAGGTCTACAACCCGATGTTCAACGTGCGCGTGGAGCATGGCGCGGCGGTCAGCCCGCTGTACGACTGGCGCCCGCAGAGTACCTACATCCGCCGCCCGCCGTACTGGGAGGGTGCGCTGGCCGGTGAACGCACGTTGGCGGGCATGCGTGCGCTGGCCGTGCTGCCGGACAACATCACCACCGACCACCTGTCGCCGTCCAATGCGATCCTGGCCTCCAGCGCCGCCGGCGAATACCTGGCGAAGATGGGCCTGCCGGAAGAAGACTTCAATTCCTATGCCACCCATCGTGGTGACCATCTGACCGCGCAGCGCGCCACCTTCGCCAACCCGAAGCTGTTCAACGAAATGGTGCGCAACGACGACGGCAGCGTGAAGCAGGGTTCGCTGGCGCGGGTGGAGCCGGAAGGCAAGGTGATGCGCATGTGGGAGGCCATCGAAACCTACATGGACCGCAAGCAGCCGCTGATCATCATCGCCGGTGCCGACTACGGCCAGGGCAGCTCGCGTGACTGGGCCGCCAAGGGCGTGCGCCTGGCCGGCGTGGAAGCGATCGTGGCCGAGGGCTTCGAGCGGATTCACCGTACCAACCTGATCGGCATGGGCGTGCTGCCGCTGGAGTTCAAGCCGGGCACCACCCGCCTGACCCTGGGCATCGACGGCACCGAGACCTTCGACGTAGTGGGCGAGCGCACCCCGCGCGCCGACCTGACCCTGGTCATCCACCGCCGCGACGGCCAGGACGTGGTGGTGCCGGTTACCTGTCGCCTGGACAGCGACGAGGAAGTGGCGATCTACGAGGCCGGCGGCGTGCTGCAGCGCTTCGCACAGGACTTCCTGGAAGGCGCCAAGGTGGCGTGAGGCCGGGCTGAATGCCTGCCCCTGACTGTCGGGGGCGGGCTTGTCCGACACCAGGGTGGGGCGCACACTGACTTGGCAAAAACTGCCAAAGGAGAGTCTGATGGCCACCATGAACATTTCGCTGACCGATCCGCTCAAGCAGTTCGTGGACGAGGAAGTGCGCGAAGGCGGTTACTCCAGCACCTCCGACTACGTGCGCGACCTGATCCGCCAGCGCCAGCGCAGCAAGGCGGAAGCATTGCTTCGACAGTTGATCGCCGAGGGCTTGGCCTCAGGGCCTGCCACGCCTGTGACCGCTGACACGTTCGAGCGCATGCGTCGCGAACTGACCGAAAGGATGGAGCGTGAAGGCGATTGACTGGAGGCCGAGGGCAGAGACCGACGCTGCAGATGCCGCGCTGTGGTTTGCGCGACAGGGAGGAGCCGCGTTAGGTACGCGTTTCCTGGTCGAGTTGGAGGCCACCCTGCAGCGCATTGCCTTGTTTCCCGCTTCGGGCTCCAGCAGACACGCCGATCTTGCCGCGCAGTTGCCGGGCACGTTGCGTTTCATCCCGGTATCGTCATTTGAACGCTATCTCGTTTACTACATTGACCAGCCTGCGCGCGTGCACGTCATACGCGTGTGGTGTGTTGACCGTGGCCTTGATGGGCTGATGCAAGACATCTCCTGACATTCAAACGCTTGGATCCGACGATGACCTTCCTCCCGCAACTCCGTATTCCCGCCACCTACATGCGCGGTGGCACCAGCAAGGGCGTGTTCTTCCGCCTGCAGGACCTGCCCGAAGCGGCGCAGGTGCCGGGCCCCGCGCGTGATGCGCTGCTGATGCGGGTGATCGGTTCGCCCGATCCGTATGGCAAGCACACCGACGGCATGGGCGGGGCAACGTCGAGCACCAGCAAGTGCGTGATCATCTCCGCCGCCTCGGTGCCGGATCACGACGTGGATTACCTGTATGGACAGGTCTCCATCGATACCGCCTTCGTCGACTGGAGCGGCAACTGCGGCAACCTGAGCACGGCCGTGGGGCCGTTCGCCATTGCCAATGGCCTGGTCGACCCGGCCCGCGTGCCGCGCGACGGCCTGTGCACGGTGCGCATCTGGCAGGCCAACATCGGCAAGACCATCATCGCCCACGTGCCGATGTGCAACGGCGAAGTGCAGGAAACCGGTGATTTCGAGCTGGATGGCGTGACCTTTCCGGCGGCCGAGATCCAGCTGGAGTTCATCGATCCGTCCGATGACGGCGATGCCGGCGCGATGTTCCCCACCGGCAACCTGGTGGACACTCTGGACGTGCCGGGTGTGGGCAGCTTCGAGGTGACGATGATCACCGCTGGCATCCCGACCATCTTCCTCAACGCGGCCGACCTGGGCTATACCGGCACCGAACTGCAGCCGGCCATCAACGAAGACAAGGCGGCCCTGCAGAAGTTCGAGACCATTCGTGCCCACGGTGCATTGCGCATGGGCCTGATCGCGAAGGTGGAAGACGCGGCGACCCGCCAGCACACGCCGAAGGTGGCCTTCGTGGCGCCGGCACAGGACTACGTGTCGTCCAGCGGCAAAGCCATACCGGCCTCGGCCATCGATCTGCATGCGCGCGCGCTGTCGATGGGCAAGCTGCACCACGCGATGATGGGTACGGCGGCAGTGGCCATCGGTACGGCCGCGGCAATTCCGGGCACCCTGGTCAACCGCGCGGCCGGTGGCGGCCAGCGTGAGGCAGTCACCTTCGGCCACCCCTCCGGCACCCTGCGGGTCGGCGCCCAGGCCGGGCAGGTGGACGGCCAGTGGACGGTGACCAAGGCGATCATGAGCCGCAG
The DNA here is from genome assembly GCF_010894375.1 of Stenotrophomonas sp. B1-1. Lineage (NCBI taxonomy): Bacteria > Pseudomonadati > Pseudomonadota > Gammaproteobacteria > Lysobacterales > Lysobacteraceae > Stenotrophomonas > Stenotrophomonas sp. B1-1. The sequence continues at coordinate 259,290 of NZ_JAAIUZ010000011.1, forward strand.
CGCCCGGGTGCTGATGGAAGGCAAGGTACGGGTGCCGGCCGAATGAGGCCCCGGTAGTTGCACGGGGCCTGGTAGCTGCCCACCTTGGTGGGCAGCCAGCGCGTGCGTGGGGCCCAGCGCCAACCAACTTTGGCGACTACCGGCCACCCGCCGTCAACACCTTGACGCGGCGGCCCTATAATGGCCGCCTCGATCAAGGAGTGACGACATGAGCGGTCCGGCACGGCGGAAGCGGTGGGGTTGGGCGGCGGCTGTTCTGGCAGGAGGCCTGTTGCTGGGCCTGGCCGGTTGCCGCAACGACAGTGGGCAGCTGCCCAAGGCCAGTGGTGAAGCGATCACCACCCAGGCCGAGCAGGTGAAGGACTTCACCCTGCTGCGCGCCTATCCGGACCAGAAGAATGACGGCCTGTCGCTGGCACTGGAGTTCTCGCGCCCGCTGGTCGGCACCCAGGATTTCGACAAGCTGGTGCGCTTCGAAGAGAAGGTCGGCACCGAAGACAGCAGCTGGACCCTGTCCGATGACGGCCTGACCCTGCGCTACCCGTTCGTGGAGGCCGGCAAGGAATACAGCCTGGTCGTGTCCCCGGACCTGCTGGCCGCCGATGGCAATCGCCTGGGCAAGGAGCTGAAGCAGAAGGTGTTCAGTGGCGAACTGAAGCCCGTGGCCGGCTTTGCCTCGCAGGGCAGCGTGCTGCCGGCCAAGGAAAGCCGCGGCCTGCCGGTGGTGTCGGTGAACGTGCCGGAAGTGGACGTCGAGTTCCTGCGCGTGCGCGAGAAGGACCTGCCGACCTTCTTCAGCCAGTACCAGCGCGGCGGCCGTCGCGGCAGCTGGGAACTGAGCAGCGATTACGAGCGCAGCCCGATCAACAAGCTGGCCGAACCGGTCTACGTCAACCGCTTCATCCTGGGCGGCAAGCAGAACGAGCGCGTTCTGACGTATCTGCCAACCCAGGACATTAAGGAACTGCAGGAACCGGGCCTGTACTTCGCCCTGCTCAAGCGCACCGGTGATTACGAAGGCGAATTCGACACCGCGTTCTTCTCGGTCAGCGATATCGGCCTGCATACCCGCGCCTACAAGGACAAGCTGTTCGTCCACACCGCCTCGTTGAAGGATGGCGCCGCGCTGAAGAGCGTGGACCTGCGCGTGCTGGACGCCAAGGGCGAGGTGGTGCTGAAGGGCAGCACCGATGGCAACGGCAACGCCCTGCTGAACTACACCCTGGACGCGGCCCATGTGCTGGTGGCCAGCAGTGGCAAGGACACCAGCTTCCTGCCGTTCAACCAGCCCGCGCTGGACCTGAGCGAATTCGCCGTGGCCGGCCGTGACAACGCCTGGTTCGATGTCTACGCCTGGTCCGGGCGCGATCTGTATCGCCCGGGCGAAACCGTGCGTCTGTCGGCGCTGCTGCGCGACAACGACGGCAAGCCCGTCAAGCCTCAGCCGGTGTTCCTGCGCCTGAAGCAGCCCGACGGCAAGACCTTCCGCGAGACCCGCCTGCAGCCGGGCGAGCAGGGCTACATCAATTTCGAGCAGGTCATTCCCGCCGAGGCGCCGACCGGGCGCTGGCAGGTCGAGTTCCGTACCGACCCGGCCAGCAAGGAAGCGATCCAGGGCATGACCCTGCGCATCGAGGAGTTCCTGCCCGAGCGCATGAAGCTGGACCTGGACAGCGCGCAGAAGACGCTGAAGCCGGGCGAGGAACTGCGCCTGCTGGCCAACGGCGCCTATCTGTATGGTGCGCCGGCCGATGGCAACCGCTTCACCGCGCGCATGGCCGTAGCGGCTGAGCAGAAGCCGGTGGAGGGCCTGCCGGGTTACTTCTTCGGCGACGCGACCCTGCAGCTGCCGCGTGATGCCAAGGACGTGATCGATACCACGCTGCCGGCCAACGGCCAGCTGCGCCAGGACGTTGCACTGCCCGAAGAGGCGGCCAAGGCCAAGGCGCCGATTGCCGTGGTGCTGTCGGGCAGCCTGTACGAGACCGGTGGCCGCACGGTCACCCGCACCCTGAAGCGGGTGATGTGGCCTGCCGATGCACTGGTCGGCGTGCGCCCGCTGTTCAACCCCGATGATGGCGCTGATTCCAACGGCAATGCGCGCTTCGAGCTGCTGCGCGTGGATGCGGCGGGCACGCCGAAGCCGGCCAAGGGCCTGAAGGTAACCCTGGTGCGCGAGCTGCGCGACTACCACTGGACCTTCAACGACAACCGCTGGGACTACGATTTCACCCGCCGCTTCGAGAACAAGGAAACGCGCACCGTCGATGCCGGCAGCAGCGCGGTGGCCTTCGATTTCCCGGTGGAGTGGGGCGAGTACCGGGTGGACGTGTTCGATCCGTCCACCGGCCTGACCAGTCGCTATCCGTTCCGTGCCGGCTGGAGCTGGGGCGATGACAACCGCGGCCTGGACGCCCGCCCGGACAAGGTCAAGCTGGGCCTGGACAAGACCGGCTACAAGGCCGGTGACACCCTGCAGGTGACGGTTACCCCGCCGCACGCCGGCAAGGGCCTGCTGATGGTCGAATCCGATCGCATGCTGTACGTGCAGGAGATCGACGCCAAGCCGGGCGCCACCTTCAAGATTCCGGTCACGGCCAACTGGGAACGCCACGATGTCTACATCACCGCGCTGGTGTTCCGTGGCGGTACCGCGCCCAGCAAGATCACCCCGGCGCGCGCGGTGGGCGTGGTACACGTGCCGATGGACCGCAAGGGTCGCGCCGTGGCCGTGGGCCTGGTCGCGCCCAAGCAGATGCGTCCGGAACAGGACCTGCCGGTGACGGTCAGCGCACCGCAGCTGGCCGGCAAGACCGCGCATGTCACGGTCTCGGCCGTCGACGTGGGCATCCTCAACATCACCCGCTTCCCGGTGCCCGATGCCGGCGCGCATTTCTTCGCCCAACGCCGCCTGGGCATCGATGCCTACGACATCTACAGCCGGGTGATCGAAAGCTTCGATGGCGGCAGTGGCAAGCTGAAGTTCGGCGGCGACATGGGCCTGCAGGCGCTGCCGCAGGCCAAGCGGCCGACCGCGCGCGTGCAGACCGTGGACCTGTTCTCCGGCCCGGTGCAGCTGGATGCCAAGGGCATTGCCCGCATCCGCCTGAAGGTGCCCGACTTCAACGGCACCCTGCGCGTGTCGGCGGTGGTCTACAGCGACGACCAGTACGGCAAGCGCGACGTGGAAACCGTGGTGCGCGCACCGATCCTGGCCGAAGCCAGCATGCCGCGCGTGCTCGCCCCGGGCGACCGCAGTACGGTCACCCTGGATGTGCAGAACTTCACCGGCAAGCCGGGCGCGTTCAACGTGCGGGTGGAAACCGAAGGTCCGCTGTCGCTGGCCGAAGGCACGCGCAGCGTGCAGTTGAATGCCGATGCCAAGAGCACGCTCAGCTTCCCGCTGTCGGCGCGCGAGGGGCACAGCGTGGCCAAGGTGCGGGTGCGGGTGGACGGCAACGGCTTCAAGGCCGACCGCCGCTACGAGCTTCCGGTGCGTGCGGCGTGGCCGCAGGTCGTGCGCTCGCAGGTGCGCACGCTCGATCCGCTGGCCGCGGTCAGCCTGGATGGCAGCCTGACCGAGGGCCTGATGGCCGAATCGGTGAACGCGCGCCTGCTGGTCAGCCCGCTGCCGCCCATTCCGTTCGCCAGTGCGCTGCAGGGCGCATTGAACTACCCGTATGGCTGTGCCGAGCAGACCACCAGCAAGGGCTACGCGGCGTTGATCCTGGACCAGGCCACCTCGTCGATGCTGGGTGCCGATGGCCTGGATGCCAAGACCCGTCGCGAGCGCATGGAAGGCGCGTTCGGCCGACTGGCATCGATGCAGGTGGCCAACGGCAACTTCTCCATGTGGGGTGACGATGGCTACGTGAACCCGTGGCTGACCCCGTACATCACCGAGTTCCTGCTCGATGCCAAGGACGCCGGCTTCGCCGTGCCGGACAACGTGCTGCAGAAGGCGCTGAACCGGTTGAGCGAGGACCTGCTGTCCGGTGGCAACCAGTTCTATGGCCAGGACGAACGCGAAAAGCTGAAGTTCGCCAACCAGGCCTATTCGGGGTACGTGCTGGCGCGGGTCAACCGTGCCCCGCTGGGCACCCTGCGCACGCTGTACGACAACGAGCGCAGCAAGGCGGTCGGTGGCCTGTCGCTGGTCCACCTGGGCGTGGCGCTGTCGCTGCAGGGCGATGCCAAGCGTGGCCAGGCGGCACTGGCGGCGGCGTTCGCCAAGTCCAGCAGCGAACGGCCGTCGTACTTCGGCGACTACGGCAGTGCCATCCGTGACGACGCGCTGATGATCGCGCTGACCCATGAAAACAAGCTGGCCAAGCCGGCCTGGGATGCCCGCGCCGTTGATCTGGGCCGCGGCTTGGATGCGCGCCGCAATGCCGGCTGGATGTGGCTGAGCACCCAGGAACAGGTCGCCATCGCGCGCCTGGGCAAGGCGCTGTCGGCCAACCAGAAGGCGCTGGTCGCCGGTGAGCTGGTGATCGGTGGCAACACCGAAGCGATTGGCGAGCGCAAGCTGTTCGGTCGCAACTTCAGCGCTGGCGAACTGGCCAGCGGCGTGCGCTTCAGCCCGCAGGGGCAGCCGCCGATGTTCGCCAGCATCGACGTGGCCGGCATTCCGCGCACGGCACCGGCACCGGACAACAGCGTGCTGGGCGTGGAGCGCAGCTACTACGGCACCGATGGCAAGCCGTGGACGCCGCGCCCGCTGAAGGAAGGCGAGGCACTGATCGTGCGCGTTACCGTCACCGCCGATACCACCATGCCCGATGCACTGCTGACCGACCTGTTGCCGGCCGGCCTGGAAATCGAGAACTTCAACCTGGGCGATGCCAAGCAGTGGGCCGACGTGGTGGTCGATGGCATCACCATCAGCGACCGTGGCGAAGCGGCCGATACCAAGCACGAGGAGTTCCGCGATGACCGCTACGTGGCGGCGCTGAAGCTGTCCCGTGGCAGCAAGGCGAACGTCTTCTACCTGGTGCGCGCGGTCACCCCGGGTACCTACACAGTGCCGCCGCCGCTGGTGGAAGACATGTACCGCCCGCAGCTGCGTGGCGTTGGTCGCAGCAACCCGACCACGATCACGGTGGTGCAGCCGTGATGGCGCGGACGGGCCGCGGTGGCGCGGCCCGTCCTGCTGACCGCAGACCATGAAGCGATCGATCAGAATGCGGCTGGCGGCCCTGCGCCGCCGGCTGCGGCCCCTGTGGCCGTGGCTGCGCTGGGGCACCGCCGCGCTGCTGGCCCTGCTGCTGGTACTGGATTGGGCGTTCCCGCCGCCGCTACCGAAGCAGCGCGACACCAGCACGCTGGTGGTGGCCGCCGATGGCAGTCCGCTGCGGGCCTTCGCCGATGCCGAAGGCGTGTGGCGCTACCCGGCCACGGTGGACAGCGTGTCGCCGCTGTACCTGCAGGCCCTGCTGACCTACGAAGACCGCTGGTTCTGGAAGCACCCTGGCATCAATCCGCTGGCGATCCTGCGTGCCGGAGCCCAGCTGCTGCGCGGCGGCCACATCGTGTCCGGTGGCTCCACCCTGACCATGCAGGTGGCGCGCATCCTCGACCCGCACTCGCGTACGCCATGGGGCAAGCTGAAGCAGATGCTGCGCGCGGTGCAGCTGGAAGTGCACCTGTCCAAGGCGCAGATCCTGGCCTTGTACCTGGAACGGGCGCCCTACGGCGGCACCATCGAAGGTGTGGAGGCAGCCAGCTGGGCGTACCTGGGCAAGTCGGCGGCGCAGCTTTCGCATGCCGAGGCGGCCCTGTTGGCGGTGCTGCCGCAGGCACCGAGCCGGCTGCGCCCGGACCGGCACCCGGAAGCGGCGCAGAAAGCACGTGACAAGGTGCTGGCGCGCATGGCCCAGCAGCGCGTGTGGTCGGCCGACGAGGTGTCTGATGCACGCGTCGAAAACGTGGTGGCGCGCTCGCTGCGGCCGCCGATGCATGCGGCCCTGCTGGCGCAGCGGCTGCACGCCACCTATCCCGGCCAGGCGCGCATTGAAAGCGGCATCGACATCGGCCTGCAGCGCACCCTGGAAGAGCGCGTGGCCAGCTATTTTTCCGGCCTGCCCGAGCGCACCTCCGCCGCGCTGCTGGTGGTGGACAACCAGACCCTGCAGGCGCGCGCCTACGTGGGCACGCTGTCCTTCGGTGATCGGCAGCGGCTGGGGCACGTGGACATGGTGCAGGCCTGGCGCTCGCCCGGCTCCACCCTCAAGCCCTTCCTGTACGGCATGGCGCTGGACGATGGGCTGATCCATTCGGAAAGCCTGCTGGTGGATGCGCCGCAGAGCTTCGGCAGTTACCGTCCCGGAAATTTCGACATGGCCTTCAACGGCCCGGTAGGTGCGGCCACCGCGCTTCGCCTGTCGTTGAACGTGCCTTCGGTGGACCTGCTGCAACGGGTGGGGGCTGCACGCTTCGCCGCCCGTCTGTCCCACGCCGGCATCCAGCTGCGATTCCCGCCGGGCGCGCAGCCCAATCTGTCGTTGATTCTCGGCGGCACCGGCGCGCGCCTGGAAGACTTGGTGGGCGCGTTCGCTGCATTGAATCGCAATGGCATTGCCGGTCGCGTGCGCTATACCGCCGATGAGCCGATGGTGGAGCGCCGACTGGTGTCGCCGGGCGCGGCATGGATCGTGCGCGAGATGCTTGAATCCAATCCACGGCCAGGCTACGGCGTGGGCACCTTCGATGTCGGCGGGCGCCCGCGCGTGGCGTGGAAAACCGGCACCAGCTACGGCTTCCGCGATGCCTGGGCGATCGGCGGCACCCGCCACTACACCGTGGGCGTGTGGGTGGGGCGGCCCGATGGCACGCCGCTGCCCGGCCAGTACGGTGCGGTGACCGCCTTGCCGCTGATGTTCGAAGTGGTGGACAGCCTGCCGCGCCAGCGCGGTGATTCGGCGGCCGCGCCGATGCCGGCCAGTGTCAGCGAGGCAGACGTGTGCTGGCCCACCGGTGAGCGCGCCGAGGGGCTGCCGGCGTCGCTGTGCCAGCGGCGCATGCCAGCCTTCCTGCTGGACGGTGCGGCGCCGCTGACCTTCCCCGAGCGCGACGCGCGGCGCTGGCAACCGGGGCGGCAGCGCTACGTGGCCGATGCGCGCAGCGGCTTGCGCCTGTCCGCCGACTGCAGCGCGCCGCATGTGGAAGTGCCGGGCGAGATCGCGCGCTGGCCGGCGTTGCTGTCACCGTGGTTGGCCAAGGCCACGCGCGACGCCTCGCAGTTGCCGGCGCTCTCACCGGATTGTCGCGACGACGGTCGCGAGGCCAGCGTGGCCCTGCATATCGATGGACTGAACGACGGCGCCGCACTGGCGCGTGCGCCCAATGCCGAGCATGGCGTGCGCCTGCAGCTGCGCGCGCTGGGCAGCGAGCAGCACGTGGACTGGCTGCTGGATGGCCGCTGGATCGCGCAGACGCAGGGTGCGCAGCTGATGCAGCGCGAATTTGCCGAGCCCGGCGCGCATACGTTGACCGCGCTGGCGTCCGACGGCGCCTGGACCCAGGTGCGGTTCAACGTGCTGCGGTAGCGCCGCGACCTGCTTTGGTAGGTGCCAACCTTGGTTGGCACACGTCGGAACAACTGCCCACCAAGGTGGGCATCTACGGTAGGTGCCAACCTTGGTTGGCACACCCCGGAACAACTGCCCACCAAGGTGGGCATCTACCAGAGCGGTTGCCGGGCCGCTATTTCCCGATCCAGCCATCCAGCAGATCGGCGAACTCATCGGCGTGTTCTTCTTCCTGCGCCAGGATCTCTTCCAGGATGCGCTTGGTGGTGGTGTCGCGGTCGCCGACGAAATTGATCATCTCGCGGTAGCTGTCGATGGCGATGCGCTCGGCCACCAGGTTTTCCCGCACCATGTCGCGCAGATCGCTGCCTTCCTTGTATTCGGCATGCGAGCGCGCCGAGAACGTGTCCGGATTGAGGTCGGGTTCACCGCCCAGCTGCACGATGCGTTCGGCCAGCTTGCCGGCGTGGGCCTGTTCCTGCTGGGCGTGCTCCAGGAATTCGGCCTTCACCGCATCGGCCAGCATGCCCTTGGCCATGAAGTAGTGGCGGTAGTAGCGCAGCACGCACACATACTCGGTGGCCAATGCATCGTTGAGCAGCTTGATCACCGCCTTGCGGTCGGCGCTGTAGCTGTCGGTGATGGCACCGTCTTCGATGTTGCGGCGGGCCCGCTCGCGCAGCGCCTTGCGGTCGCTGATGGCGGTGACGGTGGCACTGGGCTTGCTGGTCTTGGCTGGCTTGGTGGACATGGCTGGCCGTTTCCTCTGGGTGGGGTGTCAGGTGGGCAGATGCTCCAGCACGTACTGCGCCGAAGACACTTCAAATTGACCGGGTTCCTCGATCCACAGCGCCTGCACCACGCCGTCGTCGGCGTACAGGGCGAAGCGGCGCGCGCGGATGCCCATGCCCGAGGCACTGGCATCCAGCTCCAGGCCCAGCGCACGTGTCAGCCCCGCATTGCCGTCGGACAGCATCAGCAGGCCGTCGGGCACGCGCTGGTCGGCCGCCCAGGCCTTCATCACGAACGGATCGTTGACCGCCATGCAGTAGACCTCGATGCCGCGCTGGCGGAACGCATCGAACGCCTCCACGTAGCCGGGCAGGTGGCGCGCCGAACAGGTGGGGGTGAAGGCACCCGGCACGGCGAACAGCACGACCTTGCGGCCGTCGAACAGGGCGTGGGTATCGAGGGTCTCGACGCCTTCGCGGATGCGCTTGAGGGTGACTTCCGGAATGCGGTCGCCGACGTGGATGGTCATGGGAACTCCTTGCGGGGGCAGGCTAGAAGGGTGGGTGGGATGAACGCGTCAAGACATTGGAAACCCGGCGTGCACGCCCCATCTTGGAACGTTGCGGCGGGGGCCGCCAGCCTCAGCCTGCCGCACCGGCAGGGCGGCTGCATTGCGCAGGATCAGTCGGCCTCACCAGGGCCGCACGGTGCGCGGCGTAGCATCGCCGGCGCGTAGAATGAACCCGGGGCGGCGCCACCGGCGCGGCCGAAGCAGATCGAGGTAGCTGGATGGAATTCAAGGATTACTACGCCACCCTGGGGGTGGAGCCGAGCGCGGGCGATGCGGAAATCAAGACCGCCTATCGCCGCCTGGCACGCAAGTACCACCCGGACGTCAGCAAGGAGGCCGGGGCGGAAGACAAGTTCAAGGCGGTGAACGAGGCCTACGAGGCGCTGCGCGACCCCGAAAAGCGCGCGGCCTATGACCAGCTGCGCGCGCAGGGCTACCGGCCCGGCGAGGAATTCAACGTGCCGCCCAACTATGGTGGCGGCGGTTTCAACTTCGAGGAAGTGTTCGGCGGCGGCGGTGGTGCCGGCGGCGGCTTCAGCGATTTCTTCGAAAGCCTGTTCGCACGCCAGCGCGGCGGCCAGGGGCCGGGCGCCGGCCCGGGCTTCAGCAGCCAGGGCCACGCGCCCAACCGCGATACCCGGGCCAAGCTGTCGGTACCGCTGGAAGCGGCCTACAAGGGCGACAGCCTGCGCATCACGGTCAATGGCCGGCAGCTGGACGTGCGCGTGCCCAAGGGTATCCGGCCGGGGCAGGTGATCCGCCTGGCCGGGCAGGGCAACCACGGCGGCAACCTGTTGCTGGAAGTGGAATATGCCGCGCACCCGCAGTTCGAGGTGGACGGGCGCAACATTCTGTACACCCTGCAGGTGACGCCCTGGCAGGCGGCGCTGGGGACCAGCATCAGCGTGCCGACCCTGGGCGGTAGCGTGGAGCTGAAGATCCCGGCCGATTCCGATGCCGGCCGCAAGCTGCGCCTGCGCGGTCGCGGGTTGCCGGGCAACCCCGACGGCGACCAGATCGTGGAGTTGGAGATCGTGGCCCCGGCCGCGACCGACGATGCGCAGAAGAAGGCCTATCGCAACCTGGCCAAGGCGTTCGGCGAAACGATCTGAGATCGCCCTGGCGCCATGAAATGTAGAGTCGAGCCATGCTCGACTGCTGCAACCAAGAGCAGTCGAGCATGGCTCGACTCTACAGAAACGGGTTCAGCCCTGGCCGGCGAACACCCGCTCCAGCACTTCGGACAGTTCGTCTTCCGAGAACGGCTTGGTGATGTAGGCCTTGGCGCCCTGGCGCATGCCCCACATGCGGTCGGTGTCCTGGTCCTTGGTGGTGACCAGGATCACCGGAATATGCCGGGTGGCCTCGTCGCGGGCCAGCGTGCGGGTGGCCTGGAAGCCATTGAGGTTGGGCATCACCACGTCCATCAGCACCAGGTCAGGCAGCTCGGCCTTGGCGGTTTCCACGCCGGCCGCGCCATCGGTGGCGGTCAGGATCTGGTGCCCGAGCTTCTCGACGATGCGCTGTATCCCCAACAGCTGCGACGGTGAATCGTCGACGATCAGAATGCGTGCCATGTTGTTCCCCATGTGTTGCCCGCAGTGTAGTGCGGGCAACGTGATGGCGGGAGGGCCGCGCCCTGCCGTCCGTCGCCTGCCTGCAACGCTCAGTCGATCCGCACCACCGTGCGCCCCAGCGACCCGCCGGCCAGCATGCGTTCGAACACGCCGGGCAGTTCGTCCAGGCCCACTTCAGCGGTGCAGATGCGGTCCAGGTGCTGCGGCTTCCATGCGCCGCCCAGCTTGGCCCACACCGCTTCGCGCAGATCGCGCGGGGCGCTGGCCGAGGACACCCCCAGCAGCGACACGCCGCGCAGGATGTACGGCATGACCGTCATCTCCAACGCCGGGCTGGCGGCCAGGCCGGCGCTGACCACGCTGCCGTAGGGCACGGTCTGCGCCAGCAGGCTGGCCAGCATCGGGCCGCCGGCATTGTCCAGGCCGCCGCCGAAGCGGGCCGACTGCAGCGGGGCGGTATCAGCCAATGCGTCACGCTGCAGCACCTCGGCCGCACCAATGTCGCGCAGGAACCCCGCCTGTTCGGGCTTGCCGCTGATGGCATGCACGCTGTAGCCGGCGCGGCTGAAGATATCCACGGCCAGCGCGCCCACACCGCCACTGGCGCCGGTGACTGCCAGCGGACCGTGCCCGGGGGTCTGCCGGTTGTCCTGCAGGCGCAGCAGCGCCAGCGCGGCGGTGAAGCCGGCGGTGCCCAGCACCATGGCCTCGCGCGGGGTCAGGCCGCTGGGTTGAGCGATCACCGCGCTCGATTCCAGGCGCACGTACTGGCTGTAGCCGCCGTCGCGGGTCTCGCTCAGGCCGCAGCCGGTGGCCAGCACCGCATCGCCCTCGCGCCAGGCCGGGTCGCTGGAAGCCACCACGGTGCCGGCCACGTCGATGCCCCCCACCAGCGGGAAGCGCCGCAGGATCCGGCCCTTGCCAGTGCCGGCCAGGGCGTCCTTATAGTTCACCGATGACCAGTGGGCGCGGATCAGCACCTGGCCGGGGTTGAGGTCGTCCACGCCCAGCTGGGTCAGGCCGCTGCGGTAGCCGGCACTGTCGTTTTCGATCCGGAAGGCGGTGAACGGAGGGGTGGGGGCCATCGGCGTTGCCTGACTTCGAGGAAAACACAACCTTACCGCGTCACCACCCTTTCAATCCTGCCGGTCCGCCCCATCTTGTATGATCGGAGATGGTTCACGGCTGGCGTTGCGGGAAGGGCCCGCGTCGCAGCCCATATCTTGATGGAGCGTGCATGGCCTGGAATACACCCGGCGGCAACAAGGGCGGACAAGGCCCCGAGGACAATCGACGTGGGCCGTTCCGGTCACGCGGCGGTGGCAATGGCGGTGGCTGGGGCGGTCTGCCCGGGCCGCTGAAGGATCTGTTCGACGGGGGCATCCTGCGTTGGGTGGCGGCGGCCGTGGTGCTGCTGGTGCTGTTCTCCAGCTTCCAGCTGATCGGCGAACAGCAGCGCGGCGTGGTGCTGCGCTTTGGCCAGTTCTCGCGCATCTTGACCCCTGGCCCGAACTTCAAGCTGCCGTGGCCGATCGAGTCGGTCACCAAGGTCAACGCCACCGAGATCAAGACCTTCTCGATCCAGGTACCGGTGCTGACCCGCGACGAGAACATCGTCAATGTCTCGTTGAACGTGCAGTACCGCATCGACGACCCGCAGCAGTACCTGTTCGGCACGGTCGATGCCAACCAGGTGCTGGAGCAGTCGGCGCAGAGCGCGGTGCGTGAGGAAGTCGGCCGTGCCGACCTCAATGCCGTGCTGAACAACCGTGGTCCGCTGGCCGTGGCCGCCGAAGAACGCCTGCAGGCGCTGCTGAAGGCGTTCAAGACCGGCCTGACCGTGACCGGCCTGACCCTGCAGGACGCCCGTCCGCCGGAAGAGGTCAAGCCGGCCTTCGACGAGGTCAACGGCGCCCAGCAGGTCAAGGAACGCCTGATCAACGAGGCCCAGGCCTACGCCGCCAAGGTGGTGCCCGAAGCGCGTGGCCAGGCCTCGCGTGCCCGTACCACCGCCGAAGGCTACAAGCAGGCCGTGGTTTCCAAGGCCGAGGGTGATGCGCAGCGCTTCAGCCTGCTGCAGGCCCAGTACAAGAACGCCCCGGAAGTCACCCGCAAGCGCCTGTGGCTGGAGACCGTGCAGCAGGTGCTGAGCGAGAACCGCAAGGTGATCGGTGGCGATGGCCGCCAGCTGATCTACGTGCCGATGACCGGCGATACCCGCCCCAGCGCCTCGGCGCCGGCCCCGGTGGTGAACCCGGAGGTGGTGATGCCGTCGCTGCCGGGCGCCACGGCGGTGGAAGCTTCCCGTGACCCGGGCCGGCCGGTCGGCCGCCCGACCGGGCGACCCAGTGGCCGTGAGGAGGGCAGCCGATGAGAAGTTCGATGTGGATTGCGGTCGCCGTAGCGGCCCTGCTGGGCCTGCTGGGCTCGGTCTATGTGGTGCGTGAAGACCAGACGGCGATGGTGCTGAACCTGGGCAAGGTGGTCCGTTCGGACATCAAGCCGGGCCTGCACTTCAAACTGCCGGTGGTGGAGACGGTGCGTGTGTTCGATCGCCGCTTCCAGGTGCTGGACACCGCCCCGGCACGTTACTTCACCGCCGAACAGAAGGACGTCAGCGTCGACTTCTTCGCCATCGGCTACATCTCCAACGTGGGCGACTACTTCCGTGCCACCGGTGGCGACCCGCGCGTGGCCAATGCCCGCCTGGCGCCGATCATCACCGATTCGCTGCGCAACCAGATCAACTCGCGCACCCTGCAGCAGCTGGTCTCCGGCGACCGCAGCGAACTGATTGCCGAACAGCTCAAGGGCATCAACGAAGCGGTGGCCGGGCTGGGCATGCAGATGATCGACCTGCGCATCAAGCAGGTGGACCTGCCGACCGACAGCCAGGTGATCAACGACGTGTACGAGCGCATGCGCGCCCAGCGCAAGCAGGAAGCGGCCAAGCTGCGCGCCGAGGGCGAAGAGCAGTCGCTGACCATCCGCGCCCAGGCCGACCGCGACAGCACCGTGCTGATCGCCGAGGCCGAGCGTGATGCCCAGCGCCTGCGCGGTGAAGGCGATGCCGATGCCGCACGCATCTACGGCCAGGCCGGCGCTGCCGACCCGTCGTTCTATGCGTTCTACCGCAGCCTGGAGGCCTACCGTGGCTCCATGACCGACGGTAACGGCGTGATCGTGCTGGACAAGAACGACCCGTTCCTGCAGTACCTGAAGAACGACCGCTGAGTTTCACGCATGACCCACGGGGCCCGGCCAACAGCCGGGCCCCGTGCTTTTTCCGGAGTACCCCCATGAAAGACCTGTTCGCCGCCCTCTGCCTGGTGGCCGTGCTGGAAGGGCTGCTGCTGTTCGCCGCGCCGCTGGCCTGGAAGCGCATGGCCGAGCGCCTGCTGGACCTGCCCAGCCCGGCCCTGCGCAGCTTCGGCGGGCTGGTGCTGCTGGCCGGCCTGAGCCTGCTGTGGTGGGCCCGGCACTGAAGGGCCTGCCGGGCCGCCTGCGTTCACATGCGTGGTCTTGCTTTGGTAGATGCCAACCTTGGTTGGCATTGCCGGCCAGCGGCCGGCGCGACCGGGCGGGGCGCCTGACCGGCCGGTGAAGCCGTCCGTCGGAAGGGTGGCAGCGGACCCCGGAAACCCGGATAATGCACAAAAGCCGGACGGGCCTCCCCGTTCGGCTTTTTCCGTGTCTGGGCCATCCATCGCCGGCCGCTCCCCGTTTGGAGCCGCCACCCACGCGCTGGCCAGCCTCGCCACGGGTCAACCGTCCGCGGCCCCGATGGCCGCAACAAAATCGAGGAGCCCGTCATGGGTCAGTCTGTCGTAGTGTTGGGTGCCCAGTGGGGCGATGAAGGCAAGGGCAAGATCGTCGATCTGCTCACTGAGGAAATCGGCGCCGTCGTGCGCTTCCAAGGCGGCCACAATGCCGGCCACACGCTGGTCATCAACGGCAAGAAGACCGTCCTGCACCTGATCCCGTCGGGCATCCTGCGTGACGATGCGCTGTGCCTGATCGGCAACGGCGTGGTGATCTCGCCGGCCGCACTGCAGAAGGAAATCGCCGAGCTGGAAACCTCTGGCGTGGAAGTGCGTTCGCGCCTGAAGATCTCCCCGGCCGCGCCGCTGATCATGCCGTACCACATCGCCCTGGACCAGGCGCGCGAGCGCGCTGCCGGTGGCAAGGCGATCGGCACCACCGGTCGCGGCATCGGCCCGGCCTACGAAGACAAAGTGGCGCGTCGCGGCATCCGCATCGCCGACCTGCATTACCCCAAGCAGCTGGAAGAACTGCTGCGCACCGCGCTGGATTACCACAACTTCGTGCTGACCAAGTACCTGGGCACCGAAGCGGTCGATTTCCAGAAGACCTACGACGAAGCGCTGGCCTTCGGCGAATACGTGCAGCCGATGAAGTCCGACGTGGCCGGCATCCTGCACGACCTGCGCAAGCAGGGTAAGCGCGTGCTGTTCGAAGGCGCGCAGGGCGCCCTGCTGGACATCGACCACGGCACCTACCCGTACGTCACCAGCTCCAACACCACCGTCGGTGGTGCGCTGGCCGGTACCGGCGTGGGCGCCGATTCGATCGACTACGTGCTGGGCATCGCCAAGGCCTACGCCACCCGCGTCGGCGGCGGCCCGTTCCCGACCGAGCTGGACGATGAAATCGGCCAGGGCATCCGTGACCGCGGCGCCGAATACGGTGCCTCCACCGGTCGCCCGCGTCGCTGCGGCTGGATGGACATCGTCGCGCTGAAGCGCGCCGTGGCCATCAACGGCATCAGCGGCCTGTGCATCACCAAGCTGGACGTGCTGGACGGCATGGAAAAGCTGAAGGTCTGCATTGCCTACGAATACAACGGCAAGCGTACCGAGTACGCGCCGCTGGACGCGCAGGGCTGGGAAGACTGCACCCCGGTGTACCTGGAGTTCCCGGGCTGGAGCGAGAACACCCACGGCATCACCAACTGGGACGACCTGCCGCCGGCCGCACGCGCCTACCTGCGTTCGCTGGAAGAGCTGGCCGGCTGCCCGATCAGCATCGTCTCCACCGGCCCGGACCGCGACCACACCATGGTGTTGCAGGACCCGTTCGCCTGAGCGATTGACCGGTAGCGCCGGGCCATGCCCGGCGTCGTTGCAAGGAGAAGCCCCGCGCATGCGGGGCTTTTTCGTTACTGTGTGGGCCATGCCTGCAGGGAAGTAGTGCAATGACGAGGACAACGGTGAAGGGCGAGACGGTCGCGCGGATCACCCTGTGGGTGTTGTGGAGCCTGTGGGGGCTGGCCTGCCTTGTGCTGCTGCTGGGCGCGGTCGCCAACCACCTCGCGTCTCGCACGCAGACGCTGCCGCTGCGCTTGCAGCCGGGCGCCTCTGCACAGGTGACGGTCTACCGCTTCATTGATGATCGCCTGCGGCTGCGCCTGCGCTATCTGCCCGAAGCAGCGGATCCGGCGCTGGACCCCACGGTGCGCTTCAGCGTGGAAACCCCCACACAGCAGGCGCAGTTCCGCATCAGCGTACGTGCCGGCCCTCCGACCACGGACGTCGTGCGCCGGCTGGAAACCATCGCGGGCGGGGGACTGTTTGACGCGTACTTCGGTTACGGCCGCGGCGATGCGCTGCCGCGCGGCCGTTCCTGGTTGCGGGTGACCGTGCTGGATGTCGAGCCGGCGCTGGCTGGACGTGCGGCTTCGGTGGAGTTGTTGCCGCCAATGGACGTGCTGAAGCTGACCGATCTGGATTACGTATGGTTGTGGCCGTTCTTCTTCTGGCAGCCGCTGGCCTTGGGCCTGCTGATCGTCGGCGCCGGGCTGGCGATCGCCAGCATCGCCCTGCGCCGCTGGCGCCGCCGCGTATCCGCCCGGTAGCGCCGGGCCATGCCTGGCGAGGCACTTGCCAAATACCCAATATGGGCACAATAATGCCCAATATGGGTATATCCGCCGCCACTGCCTCTTCATCCGGCCCCATCGGCCTGGCCGACGCGCTGTTCACCCAGACCCAGCAACGGGTGCTGGCCCTGCTGTTCGGTCAGGACCGCAGCGATTTCAGCATTTCCGAACTGATCAGCGGCAGTGGCGCCGGCTCGGGCGCCGTGCAGCGCGAAGTGGCCAAGCTGGTCGCCAGCGGTCTGGTGAACCAACGCAAGGTGGGCAACCAGAAGCGCTACCGGGCCAACGCGCAGTCGCCCATCCACGCCGAACTGGTGTCGCTGGTGCACAAGACCGTGGGCCTGGCCGGTCCGCTGCGCGACGCATTGCAGCCGCTGCAGGACCAGATCACCTGTGCATTCGTCTACGGATCAGTGGCCAAGCGCAGCGACACCGCGCACAGCGACATCGATCTGCTGCTGGTGTCCAACACCTTGGGCTATGCTGACCTGATGGCCGCGCTGGACCCGCTGGAGGAACGCCTGGGGCGGCCCGTGAACCCGACGCTGTACACGCACGACGAACTGAGCGAGCGCCTGCGCAAAGGCAATGCCTTCCTGCAGCGGGTACTGGAACAACCCAAGCTGTGGGTGATTGGAGGAAAGGATGACCTCGCCTTTGCAGAATCTGGTCGGGCCGGGTAAGCCGCTTTCGCTGGAACCGCCGGACGCGCGCGAGGTCGAGGGACTGCAGCGTTCCGGCCTGGCGCGCCTGCGCGATGCACGCAATGGCACGCTTTCGCTGGAAAGCCGCTTCGACCTGGCCTACAACGCGGCCCACGCGCTGAGCCTGGCGGCACTGCGCGGGCAGGGCTACCGGCCCAGCAACCGCTACATCGTGTTCCAGTCACTGAAGCACACCTTGGGCGTGGGCCCGGAGGTCTGGCGCGTGCTGGACAAGTGCCACCAGCAGCGCAACCTGGCCGAGTACGAGGGCGAGCTGGATGTCAGCGGTCGCCTGGTCGAAGACCTGATTGCCGCGTGCGAGGCGGTGCGGGTTGCTTCTGGGCTCTAGAACAGCGGGCTTTAGAACAACGGGTACGGGTTGATCGATTCACCCTTCCACCACTGCTTCTCCGGCCCCAGCACATGCACCTCGAAATGCAGGTGCGGGGCATCGGCGCTGGCATTGCCGGTGCTGCCCACATAACCGATCACATCGCCGCGCTTGATTGCCTGCTTTTCCGCCAGGCCGTCGGCGTAGCGCTGCAGGTGCGCGTAGTAGTAGCACCATTGCCCGCTGGGTTCGAACTGGTAGACGGTCAGGCCACCGCGTTCGCTGTCGAACAGCTTTTCCACCGTACCGTCGGCCACCGCCAGTACCGGTGTGCCGGCCGGCGCCATGATGTCGATGGCATCGTGCACGCGGCCTTCGCTGCGCGCATCGGTGAAGGTGTCGCGTAACTGCGCGCGCTGCACGCCCTGCACCGGTAGCAGCAGGCCGATCGGTTGCGCAGCGGCGGCGGCAGCGGTTGGCGCCACGGTGGGCGCGGGCGTCGGCGCAGTGGCCGGCGCAGGCGCAGACAACGCCGCTGGCGCGTTCTGCGCCGTGGCCTGCGTTGGCGCTGGTACGAAAGCACGCGCAGGCTCGGCATCACGCCGCAGCCACCATCCCAACCCCAGGCCGAACACCACCCCCAGCACGATCAGCTGCGAAAGCCGCATGGCATTACTCCTGCATCACCACGGGCACCGATTCGTCCACCGCATCGGCCACGCGCAGCGCATCCCAGTTGGTCATGCGCACGCAGCCATGCGATTCGGTCTTGCCCACGTGTCCGGGTTCGGGGGTGCCGTGCAGGCCGTAGTGCGGCTTGGACAGATCGATCCAGACCCGGCCAACCGGATTGTTCGGACCCGGCGGCAGCGTCGCCTTCTTGTCGCCCTTGCGCGCATCCCAGAACAGCTTCGGGTTGTAGTGGAACGGCGGGTCGCGGAACACGCCGAGGATCTTCCATTCGCCGATCGGCAGTGGATCGTGCTCGCTGCCCGAAGACACCGGCACCTGCGCGATCACCTTGCCCTGCGCATCCAGCAGCTGCAGGGTGGAATCGGATTTGTCGATCAGCACCTTGGCCGCTTTCGCCAGCGGCGCCGGGGCGATGTTGGGTACCTGGATGCGATTGCCGGCCTTGCCCAGGTCCACGCCGGGGTTCAGCGCTTTCAGCAGCTCGGGCGAGGCGTGGAAGCGCTCGCCCAGCGCTTCTTCCACGCTGGCATAGCCCAGGGCCTTCAGCTTGGACTGCGCAGCAGGTGTCTTCGGTACCGGCTGGAACGGACCGGCCACGTCTTCGGCGGTCAGCGTGTAGCTGGTCAGGGGCGCGGTGGCATCGGCCTGCAGCGCCTTCCAGGTGGCATCGTCCAGTTCGCCGGTCACCGTCAACCCGTGCGCCGCCTGGAAGCCCGACACCGCACGGCGCTGGTTGCTGCCCACTTCGCCATCAATCTGGCCGGGCGAAAAATTGGCGCGGTCCAGCAGTACCTGCGCGTGCAGCGGCGAGCGCAATGCGGTGTCCGGGCCGGCCTGTTCGGCAATGGGCGCGGGCAGACCGGCGGGTGGCGCCTGCGCGAACACAGGGCTGGCCAACAACGAGAGCGCAAGGACGGCTACACGGGGTGAAAGCATGGAAAACTCCGGCGGGGTACGCATCCACCATGCCTGTGCCCCGCGGCCAGCCTGCGTGAACGCGCCGCCTTGGGTCTGTGAAGCGGGACGGTCAGGGCGTGTCTGCCTTCTCGACCGCAGGCCGCGCAATCCGTTGCAGCTGCAGTACGCCGAACGCCACTTCGGCCGCGGTGAACAGCAGCACGATGCTGCTGGCCCCGTGTACCACGGCGTACACCTGCCAGACAGCAAACAAGCCGCGTGCAACGGCATCCAGACGCCCCATCAACACGCTGGGCGCCCACCAGCGCGCCAGTGACCACACCACCACGACCGATCCCAGCAGGTTGGCCAGCAACATGTGCAGCGGGTCCAGCGCGGGCACCGTGCCGGGCAGCGACCAGGCGGCGGCCAGCGCGGCCATGGCCGCATGCACGGCGGAAAAGCCCCAGGGCAGCGCGAAGGGCAGGGTGACCAGCAGGTCGTAGGCGGCGCTGGCACGGACGATTCGCAGATAGGAGGGGAGCTGCATGGAGTACTCGTTCTCTGAAAGAGCGCCCACTGTCAGGCCTGAAGTAAACTTCAAGGTCAAGCTTTGTTGGAGAATCCATGCGCATCGGCGAACTGGCCCAGGCCTGCGGGCTGTCCCGCGAAGCACTGCGCTTCTACGAGAAGCAGGGCCTGATCGGCGCCCGCCGGCTGGGCAACGGCTACCGCGACTACCCGCCGGAAACGGCGATGCTGGTGCACTACATCCGCACCGCACAGCAGTTGGGCTTCACCCTGGCCGAGATCGGCCAGCGCCTGCCCGCGCTGTGGCAGCAGGAGGATGCCGGCGCACTGCTGGCCATCGCCCTGCAGCAGAAGCTGGCCGACATCGATGCGCGCATCCATGCCCTCAGCGCGCTGCGCGATGACCTGGCCGGCCGCCTGGCCAGTGCCTGCCCGCTGCAGCCCAGCGCCGGCTGAGGTGAACCGGCCGCACAACGTGAACGGCACCGGAAGCGTTCACACTGCGCGCGTCAAGGCGGCGTGAGGGCGGGCCGATAAGGTCGGACCCCCCACGTTTTTGGATGCATCGATGAACTACTTGAGGAACGTCAGGGTTGCCTGGCGCCTTGGCCTTGGCTTTGGCCTGCTGTTGTTGCTGGTCGCGGCCGTGGTCGCCACCGGTGCCACCGCCACTGCCGTGCAGAAGCACGCCATGCAGCAGGTGGTGGACGTGAGCGTGGCCAAGGTGCGGCTGCTCTCGGAAATGCTGGACGCCAACAACCAGATGATGGTCGTGCGCCGCGAAATGCTGATCCGCCAGGGCGATGCGCGCGAGGCCGACGAGCAGCGCATTGCCGACCTGGTCAAGCGCTACGAAACCAGCTGGACCCGCTACCAGGCGCTGCCCGGTGATGCCGACGGCAAGGCGATTGGCGAGGCCATCGTGGCAAAGCGCGCCATCGCACGGCCCCTCAACAAGCAGACCAGCGAGCTGATGTCGCAGGGCGATTTCCCCGGCGCGGTAGCCCTGACCCTGGGTCCGGTGCAGGAAGCAGCCAATGGCTGGAACCAGGCCCTGGCCGATGGCGTGGCCTACGAGGAAAAGGAAAGCCGCGAAGCGGCCGCCGAAGCCATCCGCCTGGGCGAGCGCAGCCTGCTGCAGTTGTTGGTGCTGGGCGGCGTTGCGCTGCTGGTCGGCATTGCGGCTTCGATGATGATCGGTCGCAGCATGACCGCGCCGCTGGCGCGTGCCGTGCAGTTGGCCCAGCGCCTGTCCAAGGGCGAACTGGACCAGGAATTCCGCCTGGGTGGCCGCGATGAGCTGACCCAGCTGGGCGAGGCCATGGCCAGCGTGCGGCAGAGCGTGCAGGCCGCCATCGGCGCGCAGCTGCAGATGGCCGAGCAGCACGAGGCCGGCGCGATCCGTTACCGCATGGACGCCAGCGCCTTCCCCGGCGACTTCGGCCGCATGGTGCAGGCCACCAACACGCTGGTGGAATCGCACGTGCAGGTGGAACTGCTGATGGCCGAGGTCATGCAGCGCTACGCAATTGGCGATCTCAGCCGTGATCTGCCGCAGTACCCGGGCGAGAAGGGCGAGTTTACCCGCACTTTGGCTGCGGTGAAGCAGAGCCTGATGGCCATCAGTGCGCAGATCGACGGCCTGGCCCGTGCAGCGGGCGCAGGCGATTTCAGCGTGCGTGGCGATGCCGCTGCGTTCCAGTTCCAGTACCAGGCCATGGTCGAGCATCTGAACGCGATGATGGCCAGCTCGCAGTCCAGCATTTCCGATGTCTCCGACGTGCTGCAGGCCATTGCCCAGGGCGACCTGACCGCGCGCATGGAGGGCCAGTACCAGGGCGTGTTCGCGCGCATGCGCGACGATGCCAACACCACCACCGCGCAGCTGACCGGCATCGTGCGCGGCATCCAGGATGCGGCCGGCAGCATCAACAACGCGGCGCAGGAACTGGCCGCCGGCAACAGTGACCTGTCGCGCCGTACTGAACAGCAGGCGGCCAATCTGGAAGAAGCAGCGGCTTCGATGGAAGAGCTGACCTCGACCGTGCGGCAGAATGCCGAGCTGGCCCGCCAGGCCGACAGCGAAGCCCATGCGGCCGGTGCCGCGGTGCGTGCCACCGAACAGGCCATGGCGCAGATGGCGACGGTGATGGGTGAAATCGACCAGTCCTCGGCACGTATCTCGGAAATCTCCGCCACCATCGACGGCATCGCGTTCCAGACCAACATCCTGGCGCTCAATGCCGCCGTGGAAGCGGCGCGTGCCGGCGAGCAGGGGCGTGGCTTTGCCGTGGTGGCCAGTGAAGTGCGCACCCTGGCCCAGCGCGCCGGCGTGGCCGCCAAGGAGATCAAGGAATTGATCGACGATTCGGCGGCCAAGGTGCGCAGCGGCCTGGACGTGACGGTGGAATCGCAGGCCGCAATCGCGCGCCTGGCCCAGGCCAGCGCACGCACCAACCAGTTGATGAGCGATATTGCCGCGGCCAGCAAGGAACAGGCCGCCGGCATCGAGCAGGTCAACCAGGTGGTGGTGCAGATGGACCAGGTGACCCAGCAGAACGCCGCACTGGTGGAAGAAGCCACCGCGGCCAGCCGCGCGCTGGAAGAACAGGCCGAAGCGCTGGCCACGTCGGTCGCGGTGTTCCAGCTGGAGCAGGGCACCGCTGCCCGCGCTGCGATGGCGCGCGCGGCCTGACCGGCCGCCCCCGGTAGCGTCGAGCTTGCTCGACTCTACCGGGACTGCGGCGGTCAAGAACGTAGAGTCGAGCTTGCTCGACTGCTCTTGATCTACCCGCGCAGGCAGTCGAGCAAGCTCGACTCTACCGCCGGGCGCCGTTTTCGGCGATGCTCGGGGGCAAAGGGGGATCGCGCATGGACAGCAGGGAACCGGAACCGGCCTATGGCGATGTGCCACGGCTGCAGGATATCGAGGTCGTAGCCGTTGCCGCGCGCGAGCCACCGACCGACTGGTCGATGCTGCCGCTGACCCGTGGCGACGATGATTCCCTGGTGATGAGGGCCCTGCGGCGCATGCGCCGCGAACCGGCGCTGCTGTTCACCGTGGCCTATCTGCTGGTGTCACTGCTGGGCCTGTGGTGCAGTTTCTGGTTCTACCAAGGCTTTGAACTGTCGATCCTGGATTACATGCAGCCCAGCGACTTCCTGGTGGCCGGCATGCGCGACCCCGCCTACGTGCTGTTGCTGCTGCTGGGCGTGTTGCTGGTGCTGCTGGTTAGCTGGCCCGACACCCTGCGCGCGCGCAATGCGGCCAAGCTGCAGACGCTGCGCCAGCGCAGCATGCTGTGGCGGGTGGCGCTGTCGCGCTCGGTGCTGACCAGCTGGGATGGAGTGGGGCTGCGCGCCCTCACCGCGATGACCCTGGGTGTGGCCGGGTTCATGGCCGTCGGCGCGGCGAACTATGTGATGGTGCGCAGCGAGCAGATCCGCAACCACGGGCGCGGCGAAGTCGTGCAGCTGCAGCTCAATGGCGATGCAGCACCGTTGCCGGGCACCGCACGCCTGCTCGGTTCCAGCAGCGCGTTCCTGTTTGTCTGGTGGCCACAGCAGCGGCGTGCCGAAGCGATTCCGATCGCCGCCGTGCGCAAGCTGCAGGCGCTGCCGGTCGCGGTGCGCACGCCGGCGCCGGCCGCACCCGCGCCGGGGGCGCAACGTTGACCGGCCCGGTGCCGCCCTGCCTGGTGATGTTGCCGGGGCTGGATGGCACCGGCCACCTGTCGGTCGCGTTCCTGGCCGCCGTCCGCGCGCACGGTGTGCCAACCCGCGCGCTGGCTTTGCCCAGCAACGGCCCGCAGGACTACGCCAGCCTGCTGCAGCTGCTGCGCCCGCAGCTGCCCAGCCAGCCGTTCGTGCTGCTGGGTGAATCCTTCGCCGGCCCGTTGGCCATGCAGTTGGCGGCCGAGGCGCCACCCGCGCTGCGCGGACTGGCACTGTGCACCACCTTCGCGCGCCGGCCGTTGCCGGTTCCGGCTGCCGGTGCAGCGTTGCTCGCGCCCGCCTGGCCACTGCCGGCGTGGCCGATGCCACCGTTGCTGCTGCTGTCGCGGCTCTTGCTGGGGCGCTGGCGCAGCCGGCAGACCGTGCGTGAGCTGCGCCTGGCGCTTGCCCAGGTGCCAGCAGCCACGCTGCGCCAGCGTGCTGCCGCCACCCTGCGCGTGGATGCGCGGCAGGCGCTGCCGCGCATTGCAGTGCCCACGTTGTGCCTGCAGGCCCGCCAGGACCGCCTGCTGTGGCCGCCCAGCGTGGCCGAACTGCAGGCGCTGCTGCCGGACGCCCGGCATGTCACCCTGGAAGGGCCACACCTGCTGCTGCAGGCGCGCACCGACGCGGCCGCCACCGTGGTGTCCAACTGGGTGAAGGCCCTGCCGGGCTGACGCGCCGTTCGCTAGCGGTGGTCCTTGCGGCCACTGCCACTGCGCTTGCCACCGCCGTCCTGCTTGTTCACGGTGGCCCAGGCAATACGCTCGGCCGTGCTTTTGCTGGCGCCGCGCTCGCGTTCGCTTTCTTCGATGTGCGCGGCCTGGCGCTTCTGCTTGTCGGTGTACGCGGATTTGTCACCCTGGGACATGTCGTTTCTCCGGGGAGGAAGATTCAGGCCAGCAGGCGCAGCTTGGGTTCGCGCGCCCATTGGCGGGTGGCCGCGACAGCCAGGAAACCCTTGGCGTCCTCGGCCTCGACGATGCCGGCATCGTTGCCCACGCGTGCAGCCTTCAACAGCGCCTGGCCGCCCGCATCGCTGGCGATTGCCTTCAGATGGGCCCAGGCATGGCTGACGAACTCCACGGCGGCCGCTTCCTTGACCAGTGCCTTGGCGGCGTCAGCGCTGAGCACCACCGCCACCGCATCGAACAGCACCGACGGCGTGCCGGCCAACTGGCCGTCGGCGGCCTGCACCTTGCCGTCGCTCAGGCGCGCACCGCCTACCTTCGGCGCGACCAGCTTCACCTCGGCGCCGACCTTCTGTGCGGCCTTGCGCAGGCTGGCGATCAACCCCGCGTCCGAGCCTTCGTCGAACAGGATGCCGATGCAGCGCCCCTGCAGCGTGTCCTTGGTACGGCCGATGATGCGCACTTCCGGAACGGCGGGCATGTCGCGTGCGGGCGTTGCGGTCGGCGCAGGTTCGGGCAGCTCCACCAGGGCCAGTCCGTCGGCCACGCGCTTGGCCAGCGATTCATCGATGTTGCGCAGATGGCTGACGGTGCGCACGCGCACCTTCAGGGTTTCCACCTTCGACAGTTCAAACACCAGGGACGAGGCGAGATGTGCCTGCTCGGGCTTTTCCAGGCTGCGGAAGAACGCACGCGCCTGGCTGTAGTGGTCGGCGAAGCTCTCCGCACGGGTGCGCCCCTTGCGTCCGTCGTCGGCCGTGGCGTGGCTGCGGAAACCGGCCTGCGTCTCGCGCGGGCTGTCGTCTTCCAGCGAGCTGGGGTCATAGGCCACGCGCCCCTTCGGCACCTGCATCTGCATGTGCCCATCGCGCTGGTGGTTGGCGAAGGGGCACTTGGGCGCATTGACCGGAATCTGATGGAAGTTCGGGCCGCCCAGCCGGGTCAGCTGCGTATCCAGGTACGAGAACAACCGGCCCTGCAGCAGCGGGTCGTTGCTGAAGTCGATGCCCGGCGGCACGTTGGCCGGGCAGAACGCCACCTGTTCGGTTTCGGCAAAGAAGTTGTCCGGCCAGCGGTCCAGCACCATCCTGCCGATCACCTGCAGCGGCACCAGCGATTCGGGAATGATCTTGGTCGGGTCCAGGTGGTCGAACGGGAACGACTCGGCATCTTCCTCACTGAACAGCTGCACGGCCAGTTCCCATTCGGGGAAGTCGCCGCGCTGGATGGCCTCGAACAGGTCGCGACGGTGGAAGTCATTGTCGGCGGCCTGCAGCTTCACCGCTTCGTCCCAGACGGTGGACTGGATTCCCAGTTTCGGCCGCCAGTGGAACTTGACGAAGGTGGAATCACCGGCCTCGTTCAACAGGCGGAAGCTGTGCACGCCGAAGCCTTCGATCATGCGCAGTGACCGCGGAATGGCGCGGTCGCTCATCGCCCACATGATCATGTGCATCGATTCGGGCATCAGCGAAATGAAATCCCAGAACGTATCGTGCGCGCTGCCGGCCTGCGGGTAGCCGCGGTCCGGCTCCATCTTCACCGCGTGCACCAGGTCGGGGAATTTCATCGCGTCCTGGATGAAGAACACCGGGATGTTGTTGCCGACCAGGTCCCAGTTGCCTTCCGGCGTGTAGAACTTCACCGCGAAGCCGCGCACATCGCGTGGGGTATCGACCGAGCCGGCACCGCCGGCCACGGTGGAAAAGCGGGTGAACACCGGCGTCTTCGCGCCCACCTCGGTGAGCACGCGGGCGCGGGTGTACTTGCCCAGCGACGTGGTCAACTGGAAATAGCCATGGGCCGCAGTGCCGCGCGCATGCACGATGCGTTCGGGAATGCGCTCATGGTCGAAGTGGGTGATCTTCTCGCGGAGGATGAAATCCTCCAGCAGGGTGGGGCCGCGCGGCCCCTGCCGTAGCGAATTCTGGTTGTCGGCCACCGGGATACCCTGGGCGGTGGTCATGGCCGGGTGCGTGCCACCGGCCTGCAGGTGCAGTTCGTCACCCTCACCGCGCGGCGGGTTCTGGGTCTTCTGCGACGGGGCGGTTGCGCGCTTGCCGGTGGGCTTGCTGGCGGCCATCAGGGTATCTCCGGGGTACGAGGGGGCAGGGCATGACAGTCGCGCCCGGTCCGTTAACCCACGGTCCGCCGCGGGTGAACGTACGGGCAAAAGCCGGCTCGGGTATGCTTGCCGCATGCGAGTCGAGCCCACCGACATCGAAGCCCTGTTCGACGCCATTCCGGACGTGCTGTTCTTCATGAAGGACCGGCAGGGGCGCTATACCCACGTCAACCAGACCATGCTGCGGCGGCTGGGGCTGCGTGCGCGCAAGGACGTGATCGGGCGCACCGCCGCCGAGATCTATCCCACCGGCCTGAGCGCCGACTACGTGGACCAGGACGCGCGCGTGCTGGGCGGTGAAGTGATCGAGAACCTGATGGAGCTGCACCTGTTCGCCAACCGCGAGCCGGGCTGGTGCCTGACCTGCAAGCGACCGCTGCTGGTGGAGGGGCAGATCCAGGGGCTGATCGGTATCTCCCGCGATCTGGGGCAGAAGGACAGCCTGGGCGCGCAGTACGAACAGCTGCGACTGGCGCTGGCCCATCTGAACGCGCATTACGCCGAAAACGTGCGCATGCAGACCCTGCTGGACATCACCGGCTTCTCGCTGTCCAAGCTCGAGCGCAGCTTCCGCAAGGTGTTCCAGATGACCCCGCAGCAGGTGCTGACCCGCCTGCGCATCCAGATGGCCATGCACCTGCTGCACGGCCAGGACAGCATTGCCTG
Source organism: Stenotrophomonas sp. B1-1 (assembly GCF_010894375.1). Classification (NCBI taxonomy): domain Bacteria; kingdom Pseudomonadati; phylum Pseudomonadota; class Gammaproteobacteria; order Lysobacterales; family Lysobacteraceae; genus Stenotrophomonas; species Stenotrophomonas sp. B1-1. The sequence continues at coordinate 286,170 of NZ_JAAIUZ010000011.1, forward strand.
CATCGGCCAGGCCTGCGGTTTCAGCGACCAGAGCGCCTTCACCCGTAAATTCAAGGCGGAAACCGGCTTTTCGCCGCGCGCCTACCGGGCCCGCATCGGCGAACCGCTGCCGGCCTGAGCGCCCTGCTGCACTGTGCCTATCCCGCCGGGTGGGGGACAATGTAAGGTGTCGCCCCTGTAGCCGCCGCCAGCCCTGCCGATGCCCGCCAACCCTTCTTCGACCGCTTCGACCTCGCGCCTGGGCCATTCGCTCAAGCCGCGCCAGCTGATCATGATGGGCCTGGGCAGCGCGATCGGCGCCGGGCTGTTCCTGGGCTCCGGTGTAGGCGTGCAGGCGGCCGGGCCGGCGGTACTGGTGTCGTACCTGGTGGCCGGCGCGCTGGTGATCATCGTGATGAACGCCCTGGGCGAGATGGCCGCGGCCAAGCCGACCAGCGGTGCGTTCTCGGTGTATGCCGCCGATGCCATGGGGGCCACCGCCGGTGCCACCGTGGGCTGGCTGTGGTGGGTGCAGCTGGTGATCGTGATCGCTGCCGAGGCGGTGGGCGCGGCCGGGCTGCTGGCCACCGTCTGGCCCGCAGTACCGGTACCGATGGCTGCGCTGGCCTTCATGCTGTTCTTCACCGCCATCAACCTGCTGGGGGTGAAGAACTTCGGCGAGTTCGAGTTCTGGTTCGCCATCCTGAAAGTCGCCGCGATCCTGGCCTTCATCGCCATCGGCATCGCCCTGCTGATGGGCTGGCTGCCGCAGGTCACCTCGCCGGGGCTGAGCAACTTCACCCAGCACGGCGGCTTCGCGCCCAAGGGCCTGGCCGGCATCGGTGCGGCCCTGCTGGTGGTGGTGTTCGCCTTTGGCGGCACCGAGATCGTGGCGGTGGCCGCCGCGGAAACCGAAGACCCCGAGCGCAGCATCGCCCGCGCGATCCGTACCGTGGCCTGGCGCATCCTGGTGTTCTACATCGGTTCGCTCAGCGTCATCATCGCGGTGGTGCCGTGGAACAGCGAGTCGCTGAAATCGCCGTTTGCCGCCGTCCTGCAGGTCGCCAACATTCCAGGCGCGGCCACGGCCATCACCCTGATCGCGGTCATTGCCCTGCTGTCGGCGCTCAATGCCAACCTGTACGGTGCCTCGCGCATGATCTTCTCGCTGGCCCAGCGCCGCGAAGCGCCGGCCGTGCTGGGTTGGACCGACCCGCGCCAGGTGCCGGTGATCGCCGTGCTGGCCAGCGTGCTGTTCGGCTTCGCCGCCACCATCATGGAACTGCTGTTCCCGGACAAGGTGCTGCCGGTGCTGCTGAACATCGTCGGCTCCACCTGCCTGTTGGTGTGGACGCTGTCGCTGGTCTCGCAGCTGGTGCTGCGCCGCCGCGCCGACCGCCTGGGCACGCGCCTGCCGTTCCGCATGGCCGGTTTCCCGTGGCTGACGGTGTGCGCGCTGGCCATCCTGGCGCTGATCTTCGGCCTGCTGCTCAGCGAAGCGCAGACCCGTCTGCAGTTCCTGTCCATGGTGGCGCTGACGGCGACCATCGCGGCCGGCAGCGCGATCGCACGGCGCCTGCGCGAGGCCTGACCGCCGCCTTCGGATCGAAGCCGCCGGGCGTGGCCCGGCGTGATCGATACATGCTGCCTACATCTGCGGTGCGATCCTGATGGCCTGGGTCCTGAACGACCCGTCGAACAGGAGCACCGCATGCTGCGCAGCCGTCCTTTCCTGATGTTCACCGGCCAGGCCGAGGCCGCCCTGGCGCTGTACGCCGAAGCCTTCGCCGATTTCCGCCTGCTGGCCCTGCAGCGCCATCCCGAAGGCGCCGGCGCGGGCGTGCCGGGGCAGGTGCGGCAGGCGATCTTCCTGCTGGGTGGCACGCACTATCTGTGCTTCGACAGCTTGGACGTGCACGATTTCACCTTCAGCCCGTCGATCTCCCTTTTCGTGGAATGTTCCGGCGCCGAGCAGTTCGAGCGTGCGGCGCGGGTGCTGGGCGAGGGCGGGCACTGGCTGATGCCGGTGGGCGATTACGATTTCAGCAACCGCTATGGCTGGGTGCAGGACCGCTTCGGCGTGTCGTGGCAGTTGAGCCTGGGGCAGATGCCGGACCCGTGATCGGTTCAGCCGCTGCGCTCGCCGGGCATGGCCCGGCGCTACCCTGAACGAAAACGGCCCGCTTGCGCGGGCCGTTTGTCGATCATGCCTCGACTTCGTCGTCCTTGTAGGCATCGACCGGGATGCAGGCGCACATCACGTTCTTGTCGCCGTACACGTTGTCCACGCGCGCCACCGGCGGCCAGTACTTCTGCAGCTTCAGGCTGGGCAGCGGGAAGGCGGCCAGTTCGCGCGGGTAAGCGTGGGTCCACTCGCTGGCCGTCACCGCGGTGGCGGTGTGCGGGGCGTTCTTCAGCGGGTTGTCCTCGCGGTCCAGGCGGCCGTCTTCGATCGCACGGATCTCTTCGCGGATCTGGATCATCGCGTCGATGAAGCGGTCCAGCTCGTGCAGCGATTCGCTTTCGGTCGGTTCGACCATCAGCGTGCCGGCCACCGGGAAGCTCAGGGTGGGGGCATGGAAGCCGAAGTCGATCAGGCGCTTGGCCACGTCCTCGGCGCCCACGCCGCTGGTCTTCTCCAGCGGGCGCACGTCCAGGATGCACTCGTGTGCCACCAGGCCGTTGCGGCCGGTGTACAGGGTCTTGAAGTGCGGGGCCAGGCGCTTGGCGATGTAGTTGGCGTTGAGCTGGGCCACCTGGGTGGCCTTGCGCAGGCCTTCGGTGCCCATCATGGCGATGTACATCCAGCTGATCGGCAGGATCGAGGCGCTGCCGAAGCTGGCCGCGCTGACCATGCCGACCGGGCCGTTGTCGCCCAGCTTGCCCGGCAGGAACGGTGCAAGGTGTTCCTTCACTGCACAAGGGCCCACGCCCGGGCCACCGCCGCCGTGCGGAATGCAGAAGGTCTTGTGCAGGTTCAGGTGGGACACGTCCGAACCCCACTTGCCCGGCTTGGCCACGCCGACCAGGGCGTTCATGTTGGCGCCGTCGGTGTACACCTGGCCGCCGTGCTGGTGGATGATCTCGCAGATCTCGACCACTTCTTCCTCGAACACGCCGTGCGTGGACGGGTAGGTGATCATGATCGCGGCCAGGCGGTCGCTGTACTTCTCGGCGTTGACGCGGATGTCTTCGACATCGACGTTGCCGTTGGCATCGGTCTTGGTCACCACGACCTTCATGCCGCACATCTGCGCCGAGGCCGGGTTGGTGCCGTGCGCCGAATCCGGAATCAGGCAGATGTCGCGGTGGCCTTCGCCGCGCGAGCGGTGGTAGGCGCGGATCGCCAGCAGGCCGGCGTACTCACCCTGCGCGCCGGAGTTCGGCTGCAGGCTGACCGCATCGTAGCCGGTGCATTCCACCAGCATGGCTTCCAGCGATTCGATCAGTTCCTTGTAGCCCAGCGCCTGGTCGGCCGGCACCAGCGGGTGGATCTGCGAGAACTCCGGCCAGGTGACCGGGATCATCTCGGCGGTGGCGTTGAGCTTCATGGTGCACGAGCCCAGCGGGATCATCGTGCGGTCCATCGCCAGGTCCTTGTCGGCCAGCGAACGCAGGTAGCGCAGCAGTTCGTGCTCGCTGTGGTGGGTATTGAACACCGGGTGGGTCAGGAACGCGGACTGGCGCAGCAGGCCGGCCGGCAGCGCATCGGCGGTGCTGGCATCGAGCGCTTCCACGTCCAGGCCGGCACCGAACACGGCGGCCAGGGCCACGATATCGGCGCGGGTGGTGGTCTCGTCCAGGCTGATGCCCACCGAGTCGCTGTCGATCGCGCGCAGGTTGTAGCCGGCGGCGCGGGCCTTGGCGTGGATCTCATCGGCGTGCACGCCGGTGATGTGCAGGGTGTCGAAGAAGTCGCCACCGACCTGCACGCCGACCGTGCGCAGCGCCGCGGCCAGGATCGAGGCCAGGCGGTGGGTGCGGCGGGCGATGCGGGTCAGGCCATCCGGGCCGTGGTAGACGGCGTACATGGACGCCATCACCGCCAGCAGCACCTGCGCGGTGCAGATGTTGGAGGTGGCCTTCTCGCGGCGGATGTGCTGCTCGCGGGTCTGCAGGGTCAGGCGGTAGGCCGGGTTGCCCTGCGCATCGATGGACACGCCGATCAGGCGGCCCGGCATCGAGCGCTTGTAGGCATCGCGGCAGGCCATGAAGGCCGCATGCGGGCCACCGAAGCCGAACGGCACGCCGAAGCGCTGGCTGTTGCCGACCACGATGTCCGCGCCCCATTCGCCCGGGGCGGCCAGCAGGGTCAGCGCCAGCAGGTCGGTGGCCACGGCCACCAGGCCGCCACGCGCGTGCACGGCATCAACCAGCGCCTTGTAGTCGCCCACCTGGCCGAAGGTATCGGGGTACTGCAGCAGCAGGCCGAAGGCTTCGGCTTCCAGTGCTTCAGCCGGGGTGCCCACGCGCAGCACGATGCCCATCGGCTCGGCGCGGGTGCGCAGCAGTTCCAGGGTCTGCGGGTGCACCGCGTCGTGCACGAAGAAGGTATCCGACTTCGACTTGGCCGAACGCTTGGCCAGGGTCATCGCTTCAGCGGCGGCGGTGGCTTCGTCCAGCAGCGAGGCGTTGGCGATCTCCATGCCGGTCAGGTCGGCGCACAGGGTCTGGAAGTTGATCAGCGCTTCCATGCGGCCCTGCGAGATTTCCGCCTGGTAGGGGGTGTAGGCGGTGTACCAGGCCGGGTTTTCCAGGATGTTGCGCAGGATCACGTTCGGCGTGTGGGTGCCGTAGTAGCCCTGGCCGATGAAGCTGCGCAGCACGGTGTTCTTGTCGGCGATCGCACGGGCCTTGGCCAGTGCCTGCACTTCGGTGATCGATTCGGGCAGGGCCAGCGGCGCGGGCGACTTGATCTTCGCCGGCACGATGGCATCGGTCATCGCATCCAGCGTGGCGTGGCCAACCACGTCGAGCATCTGCGCGATCTCGGCGTCGTTGGGGCCGATGTGGCGTTCAACGAACGCGCTGTGGTGCTCGAGCTCACGCAGGGAGGGGGTGTTCTGGGACATGGCGAAGGATCCGTCAGGGAAGGGCACACGCACGGGCACAAGCCGCCGGTCGGCGGTCTGCGGGGCGCCCCTCTGTCCTTTTGCCTGAGAGTTTAAAAGCGCGGAAAACCGCAGCTTCGTGCCCCTTCGGCGCCGGATCGAACCGGTCTCTCCAGAGTTGTGTTACGGGTGGTATCGGGCCTGAGCGATTACGGGCGTTGCGCCTTCGGCAGCGGTGTTCCGCTTCTCCCACCGTGTTGCCCGCCGATTATAGCCGGTTGCCGGGCCGGCGCAGTGGGTCGCGGCCGCGTTGACGGGGCTGAATGAAGGATGGCCCTGACCGTGAGCGACCGCGTTCATGCATGGCGCCGGCAGGCTGGGGCGCCTATCATGGGCGGACTCTCGTATTCATCTGGCGCCGTCCCTGCCACGGGGAAGCGGCGCCTGCCGTGCATGCTGCGCACGGCCCTGCCGGACGCCCGCCGATGACCGCCGCCGTTGCACCCTCCACCCGTCGCATGGCCCTGCTGCTGGCCGGCCTGGCCATGTTCGGGCCGTTCTCCATCGACACCATCTTCCCGGCCTTTCCGCAGCTGGCCCAGCGCCTGGCCGTGGATGAAGTGGCGGTGCAGCAGACCATCAGCGTGTACCTGCTGTTCTACGGCCTGATGAGCCTGGCCCACGGCCCGCTCTCCGACGCCTGGGGGCGCAAGCGGGTGATCCTGGGCGGTCTGGTGGTGTTCGTCGGCGCCTCGGTGGGCTGCGCGCTGTCCACCGATCTGAGCACCCTGCTGGTGTTCCGCGCCGTGCAGGGCCTGTCGGCCGGCGTGGGCATGATCGTCGGCCGCGCGGTCATCCGCGATCTGTACCACGGCCATGACGCGCAGCGGCTGATGAGCCAGGTGTCCATGCTGTTCGGCATCGCCCCGGCCATCGCACCGATCATCGGCGGCTGGATCCTGCTCAGCGGCGCCGGCTGGCCGCTCATCTTCTGGTTCCTGGTGGTGTTCTCGCTGCTGCTGCTGGTGGCCGCGGCACGTTTCCTGCCCGAAACCCACCCCGTGGAGGCCCGCGTACCGCTGTCACCGCGCGGCCTGCTGCGCGACTACGTGCGCATCGGCTTCAACCCGCGCTTCCTGCGGCTGGCGCTGGCCGGCAGCATCAACTTCGGTGGCATTTTCCTGTACATCGCCTCGGCGCCGGTGTTCGTGATGCAGCACCTGCACCTGGGCGAAGGCGGCTTTGCCTGGTTGTTCATTCCCACCATCGGCGGCATGACCCTGGGCTCGTTCCTGTCCGGGCGCATGGCCGGGCGGACCCTGCCGACCCGCCAGATCAGCATCGGTTTCACCCTGTGCGCGCTGTCGGCGCTGCTGAACATCGGTTACGTGGCGCTGGCGCCGCAGCTGGCACTGCCCTGGGCGGTGCTGCCGATCTTCCTGGGCGGCACCGGCATGGCGCTGATCTTCCCGATCCTGGCCCTGGCGGTGCTGGACATGTACCCGCACCAGCGTGGCCTGGCCTCGTCGTTGCAGGCCTTCGTGCAGCTGATGATCAGCACCGTGGTGGCCGGTGTGGTCTCGCCGCTGCTCAGTGCCAGCCCCCTGCACCTGGCGCTGGGCCAGGCCGGTTTCTTCGCCGCCGGCTTCGTGTTCTGGTACTGGGAACATCTGCGCCAGCGCGCCCTGCAGGCCCCTGTCCAGGAGCAGCCGCCGCTGGCGTGAAGCGGCGCGGCGGCCGGGCTGGGTTATTCTTGCGCCCCCTTGCTGTGCGATACGACCCCCCATGTCCACCACGTCCAAGATCCGCCGCGACCAGCGTCGCCGCCAGGAAAAGCAGGCTGCCAACAAGGCGGCGGCCACCGCTTCGCCGGTCGAACCGCATGCCGAACTGCGCGATCCGCAGCGTGCGCTGCTGGCCGGTGTGGTCCGCCGCGATGGCGAATGGGTGCTGGGCATGGATGGCCGCATTGCCGGCCAGACCCACAGCGCCGCGCACGTGCTGGCCATGATCATGCAGGCCGGTGAGCTGCACGAGCGCAATGGCACGCCGGTGCGCCTGATCTATTCCGATGCGCTGCGCGATGCGGCGCAGGCCGAAGTGCAGGAGAAGGGTCAGACCTTCGACGAGTTCAAGGCCGAGCTGGCCGCAGTGATGGCGGCGAAGAAGGGCTGAGGCCTGCCTTACGTTTGTAGAGTCGAGCCATGCTCGACTGCATTGCTTGAAAGGGGCGGATCCTCGCGGATCCGCCCCTTTCCGTTTTACTTCGCCGGTGCCGCGCTGGCCTGCCAGCCGCACATCTGGCCTTCGTTCTGCTGCTTCAGCCACTCGTTGACCGGGGTGAAGTACTCGATCATCGGGCCGGCGTCGAGCTTGTCGCTGCCGGTCAGCTCCTTCAGCGTGGCCTGCCACGGCTGGCTGGCGCCCTTGCTCAGCATCGCCCAGTACTTCTGCCCGGCTTCCTTGTTGCCGTAGAAGGTGCACTCATGCAGCGGGCCCTTGTAGCCAGCCGCATCGCACAGGCCCTTGTAGAACTGGAACTGCAGGATGCGGGCCAGGAAGTAGCGGGTGTACGGGGTGTTGCCCGGCACGTGGTACTTCGCGCCCGGATCGAAGAATTCTTCGCCGCGCGCGCTGGCCGGGGCCACGCCCTGGTACTTGGCCTTCAGGTCCCACCAGGACTTGTTGTAGTTGTCCGGGGTGATCGAACCATCGAACACACCCCAGCGCCAACGATCAATCATCAGGCCGAACGGCAGGAACGAAACGCCCGACAGCGCCATGCGCATCTGGTTGTTGATCACCGCTTCGCGGCTTTCGGTCGGGGCATCGACCAGGCCGATCGAGCTGAGGTACTTGGGCGTCATCGCCAGCACGATGGTGTCGCCGATCGCTTCATGGAAGCCATCGTTGGCACCGCCCTGGAACAGCGGCGGCAGCGGGTTGTAGGCCAGGTCGTAATAGATGTGGCCCAGCTCGTGGTAGATCGTGGTGAAGTTTTCTTCGTTGGGCTTGATGCACATCTTGGTGCGCACGTCGCCTTCCATGTTCATGTCCCAGGCGCTGGCGTGGCAGACCACGTCGCGGTCGTCGGGCTTGATGAACTGGGTCTTGTCCCAATACGACTGCGGCAGCGAAGGCATGCCCAGCGAGACGTAGAAGTCCTGGGCGCGTTCGGTCATCTGCCGTGCGGTGCGCAGCTCGGCCTCACGCTGCGCCTTGTAGCGCGCCGTCACATCGGCGTCCTTGCCGGCCTTGTCCAGCGCCGCGCTCAGGTTGGTCTGGTACTGCTTTTCCAGCGCGGCGGTGATGTCCAGGCTGCCGGCGCCGGGGTAGGGCTCCAGCTGGTCCCACAGGTTCGACCAGTCCTGCTGCCACATGTTGCCCAGCAGGTGCGCGGCGATCAGGCCGTTGCCCACTTCGGCCTTGTCCTTGCCATAGGTCTTGTCCAACTTGCCGCGGGTGTAGCAGTGCAGCTGCTCGTACATCGGCTTGACCTGTTCCCACAGGCGGTCGGTTTCCGGGCCGATCTGTTCCGGCGGCATGTCGTAGCCGCTGCGCCACATCTGCCCGGCATCGCTGAAGCCCATGCCCTTGGCGCCTTCGTTCACCAGGCTGACGAACTGCTGGTAGTCGCCGCGCATGCCCTTGGTAGTGCTGTGCCAGCCCTGCCAGGCGTCCAGCTGCTTGTCATAGTCGCGGCTGCGCGACAGCACCTGTTCCAGGTCGCCCAGCTGGCGGCAGGAGGCCGGATCGTTGGCGTCGGTGCAGTACTTGCCGGCGCCGTAGCTGCCTTCCATGCGGGTGGCGATCTGGGTCAGCTGGGCCAGCTTGGCGGCATCGCGCGGCGCCGGCATCGACGACATCAGCTTCAGCAGGTGGATGGCGCGCTTGCTGTCCTCGCTCATCGGCTGGCCTTCGAACTTGGCGGCCTGTTCGATCCAGCTGTTGAGCTGGGTCAGCGAGCGTTCGTTGGCCTTGGCGGCGATGCGTTCGGAATCGCTGTTGATGTAGGTAGAGGACAGCCACTGCGCCGAGGTCATCTCGGGGTAGGCGGCCTTGTATTCAGCGTTGATGCGGGCAACGAACTGGTCGGCGGTTTCCCCGGCCGGCGCGCTGGGGGCGGCGGCTTCAGAACCGGGGGTAGCTTCCTTCTTGCAGGCAACCAGGGCCAGCGTGGCGGCGGCGATTGCCGAGGCCAGCAGCAGATGGCGGTGTTTCACGGGTAGTCCTTGGGTGGTGAACGACGGCCGAAGGCTAGTGGGCAGCCGCAGCCACCGCAAGTGGCAAAGGTCCGGCAGGGCTGCGCCCTGCACCCGCTCACTGCAACGGCAACGTCAAAAGCTGGGTATCCGTGGGGTGGCGGGGCGGTGTCGGATTGCGGGGACGCCGCAAGTACGTCCGTGTAGGCTTGGCCGCGGCATCCATGCCGCGGACACCCCGCAATCCGACACCGCCCCACCTCTGACAGTTGGCCGCGGCTGTTGCTGACTGCGCCAGTTGTTCCGCGCGGTTGTTGGTAGGTGTCGACCTTGGTCGACACATCTGTCAGATAGCGACTGAATTCATCCGTGTCGTGGGCTGGCGGGGCGGTGTCGGATTGCGGGGACGCCGCAAGTACCCCTCCGGGGCCCGGCCCAGCCGCTGGCGGCTGTGCGTTCGGGCGCTTGCGAAGCAGTGCTTCGCAAGCAAAGCGCCCTCACCCGTGTAGGCTTGGCCGCGGCATCCATGCCGCGGACACCCCGCAATCCGACACCGCCCCACCTCTGACAGTTGGTCGGCGGCCAGTAGATCCACGCCATGCGTGGATGAATTCTGTCGGATATCCAAATGAATCTGGGGTCAGAGCCCGTTGCGAAGCAACGGGATCCGACCCCGTCATTCCGACAGATCGCAGGAAACTGTCGAAGGCGGGGTGGGTCCGGTCGAGGGGGCGTGAGCCGCATGGATGCGGCGACCGAGCTTACATGGACGTACTTGCAGCGTCCCCCTCGACCGGACCCACCCCGCCAACCCTCAGCACACCCGCTTTTGACGTTGATGTTGACGTTGACGTTGACGTTGATTCGGCAGGTGCAGGGCTGCAAGCCCTGCCACAAACACCCCTACCGTGCGCAGTTGGCGAACACGTCGCGGTCGCGTTCGTACAGTGCGGTCTTCACCTGCATCAGCCCCAGCACTGAGGGGAACAGGTTGTCGTGGTCGGTGTACGCCGCCGCGCGCTTGCGCACGCACTGCAGATCCAAGCCACGGCTGTGCGCGAAGCCCGGTGAGAACCACATCGTCATCGGTACCCGGGTCTGCTCGGCCGGCGCGATGGCGTAGGGCACGCCATGCAGGAACAAGCCCTTTTCGCCCAGTGATTCACCATGGTCGGACAGGTAGATCATCGCCGTGTCGTAGTCGTCCAGCCCCTGCAGCGTGCCGATCGTTCGGGCCAGGAAATGATCGGTGTAGAGCACTGCATTGTCGTAGCTGTTGGTGATCTGTTCGCGGCTGCACTGGCCGATGTCGCGGGTGTCGCACGTGGGGGTGAATCGACGGAACGCGGCAGGATAACGCTCGAAATACGCTGGCCCATGGTTGCCCAGCTGGTGCAGCACCACCACCCGGTCGCCGGGCTTCGTGCGCACCTGCGTGGCCAGGTCCTGCAGCAGGATCTCATCCATGCAGCGGCCATCCGCGCACAGCCCAGGCGTGGTCGCATCGGCCAGCGACTGGAACGGCAGACCTTCGCATACGCCCTTGCAGCCCGATTGGTTGTCACGCCACAGCGGGGTGATGCCGGCGCGGTTCAGTACGTGCAGCAGCGACTGGTGCGCGCGGATCTTCTTCTCGTCGTAGTCGTGCCGGCCCCAGGGCGAGTACATGCACGGCAGCGAGACTTCGGTGCTGGTGCCGCACGAGTGCATGTCGGGGAAATTGATCACCGGCGCCTGGGCCAGCTCGGGCGTGGTGTTGCGGCCGCCGTTGAGGCCCCAGTCCTGCGCACGCAGTGTTTCCCCCATTACGATCACCAGCAGCCGCGGCTTGCTGGTCGGCGCGCGCGGGGTGGCCATGGCGTCGGTGCCGATCGGCAGCTTCGGCGCGCGCTGCACCGGGTTGTCGCTGCGCAGTGCGCGCGGCAGGCCCAGCATTACGTTGGCCGGCGTGGCCAGGTAGCGCACCTCGCGCTGGTTGCGCATCAGTGCCGACACATCCTGGAACGACAACAGCGCACCGCCCAGCGCGGTCGCCGCTGCCAGCAGCAGGAAGCCCGCGCGCCACAGCAGCGTGCGGCCCCAGCTTCGCCTGCGCAGCTGCACGCGCCACAGCAGCAGCATCGGTACGGCCGCCAGCCACAGCAGCGGCCACAGCAGCGAGGCGGTCATCAGCTCCCGGCTTTCCTTCGGGTCGGTGGCCAGTACGTTGCGCAGCATGTCCGCATCCAGATAGATGTGGTAGCGCCCCATGTAGTGCGCGGCGAACGCGGTGACCAGCAACAGCAGGCTGACCATCACCTTGGCGTTCCAGCGCCACACCAGCAACCCCAGCAGCAGGCCATGTGCGCCCAGCAGCAACAGCAGCAGCGAAAGTGCATAGCGCAGGCTGCCGGGGTGGCTGGCCATCGCGCTGTGCCAGAACAGCCCGTTGCCTGCGACGGCGAAGAACAGGCTGGCCAGCGCGATCAGCGCTTCGGTGGACAGCAGCGGCCGCCACTGCAGCAGCGATGCCAGCGCGGGAAGGCGCGGCGAGCGTTCAACCGATGCGTTCATGCCTGTGCCTCCTGGCGGCGCGGCCGCGCCAGCCAGCGCTGCACGCCCAGGAAAAGGCCGAGCGACAACAGCCAACACAGCAGCGCGGTGGCGACATCGTGCGAAAGGAAGTGCGCACCGCGCAGTTGCTGGCTGACGCCGAACACCAGCCCGGCGGCCAGGCCGATGCCCAGCCCCACCCAGCGCCAGCTGGGGCGCCAGAGCTGGGCGAAGAAGTACAGGCACAGCCATGCATAACCGGCACTGGCGTGGCCGGCCGGGAAGCAGGCACGCGCCAGCATGCCCTGCGGGCGGCGATCGAACAGACCCACGAAGGCATCGTGGCCGCCATAGCGCAGCAGGTCCCACGGGCAGTCCATGGGCACCAGCGCCTTCAGCAGCGATACCAGCCCGGTGCCCAGTGCCACGGCAGCCACCACGTACAGCAGCGCCCAGCGCAGCGTGCGGTCACGCCCGCGCCGCCAGTGGTGGAAGCACAGCAGGATGGCGACCAGGGCGGCCAGGGTGCTCAGCCACTTGCCGCCCTGGTGCACCAGGGTGCCGGTCAGCCACGCGTGCTGAAAGGCCCAGTGCCCGCCCTGCAGTTGGTACACGTGATCGGCCAGCCACTGGTCCCCGCCGAAACCCATCAGCAGGGCGAACGCTGGAATGCCAATGGCCAACGGCAGCCACAGGTGGGTCAGCGCGAAGCGTGAGCCCAGCCGGGATGGGGCAATCGCGAGTGCGGGGGCAAGAGGATGTGCGGGCATGCGGACCGGTGCCGTGGCGGGAATCGCGGCCATGCTGGTCAGCAACGTGTCGGAGAAGGGTCGGACCGGTGTTGGCGACGGGTTAATCTGCCGGCGCCGGCCGCGATCCGTTCAGTATTCCTCCTGCGACATCCCGACCGTTGCCGCATGGCAATCCACGTTCCAGGCCGTACCTGGCAGCAGCAACCAGTGATTGCGGTTGGCCACGCCGATATCGATCACCTGCGCGCGGTCCACACAGGGGCTCATGGCCTGGTCCAGCACCAGTACCCAGCGTGTGTGCGGGGCTTGCGCCAGCCACGGCCCCGCGGAGTGCCACTGCTCGTCCCAAGGGCGCTTGAAGCCGAACTCCTGCACCGGCCGATCGGCCTGCAACAGGTTCTGCTCCCGCCAGGCAACCATCGCCAGTTCGGCATCGGGCCCGATCCGCTGGCCAACCCGTTGCATCACCGCCGAAGCCGAGGCGAAGGGATCCAGCGCCGGCATCAGCAGGCCGCCGTACAGCAGCCACAGCAGGCCATGGCTGAGCAGCACCAACAGACCTGCGCGGCGCACCCGCAGCCACACGGCCAGCGTTGCCACGGCGATGGCGAAGCTCAACAGCCCTTGTCCCAGCACCGGCAGCAATGTTTCGGGCATCGCCCGTCGTGCCAGTTGTGCCTGCGCCCATGCGCTGTCGCTCATCAGCAGCACGCCCAGCGTACCGGTGCACAGCATCAGCGCGGCGCTGTAACCGAACAGGTAACGCCGCACCCACACAAGGCGCAGCAGGCCCGGCAGCAGTGGCGCGACCGCCAGCGCCAGCGCCGGCAGCATGGGAAGCACGTAGACCTCACGTTTGCCGGGGCTGGCGCTGAAGAACACCAGGACCAGCACCGCCCATCCCAGCAGCAGCCAATGGCGCAGGTCGCCGCGGCGCAGGCGCCGCCACCACGGCCGCAGCAGCCAGGGCAACAGCAGGCTGCCGGGCAGCCACAGCGTGGCCATCACCTGCAGGTAGTACCAGACCGGTTGCCGGTGGTGCCACGCGTTGGCGTAGCGCGTGCCGGTCTGTTTGAAGAGAAGCTCATGCGCATACGACTGCAATGCGGTGCTGGGCTCATGCAGCAGGGCCCAGCCCAGCGGCGCCAGCCAGACGGCCGTGCCCAGCAGGAAGGCCGGCAGCAACCACAGCAGGGTGGCCGGGTGCGGGCCGTCCACGGCCCGTCCCAGGTGGCGCCGGTGCAGCCGCCAGCCGAGCCAGGGCAGCACGATCAGCAGCGGCAGGAAGCCCACGCCCTTGGTCACCGTGCCGACGCCGGCGGCGACCCCGGCCAGCCACAACGCGGGCAGGTTGCGGCGTTCGCACAGATGGCGAAGCACGCCCCACAGGGCGAGCGTGGTCATGCCCACCAGCACCATGTCGATCTGCGCGCGCTTGGCCATCAGGCCGAACTGCAGGGTGCAGAACAGCGCGGCCACGGCGAACAGCGCATGACGGGGCGACCACAGGCGCCGCGCCAGGTCCGCCACCAGCCACAGCGTCAGCAGCGCAGCCAGCAGCGAAGGCAGCAGGAACGACCACTGCCAGCTTCCCACCAGCTGGTACGCGGCCGCCTGCAACCACATGAACACCGGGGGTTTTTCCGCATACAGTTCGACCCCGCGATGGGGCAGCAGCCACTGCCCGCTCTCGACCATGCTGCGGGCCGCCAGTACGAAGCGTGGTTCATCCGGCGGCTGCGGCTGGCGCAGCCCCAAACCAGCCGCAAGGGCAACGGCAACCAGCAGCCACAGCAGGGGTTGCAGCCAACGGCGGGGCAGGGCGTCGGGCACGGCAGGCTCCGGGGCAAAACCCACAGGCTGCGCTTGGCGGCGTGGGAAACCTGTCGGAAGGGCGCCATCCCGACCGCTTTCCGACACGGGCAGGGCTACCATGGGGCCAGTTCCCGTGGATCCGCTACGCATGCGCCTGTTGGTGATCGAAGACAACCGTCAGCTGGTGGCCAATCTGTTCGACTACTTCGAGTCGCGCGGGCACGTGCTGGATGTGGCCCCCGATGGCATCACCGGGCTGCACCTGGCCGGCAGCCATCCCTACGATGCGGTCATCCTGGACTGGATGCTGCCGCGCATGGAGGGGCCGGAAGTGCTGCGCCGTCTGCGCAGCGAGCACGGTTCGGAAGTGCCGGTCATCATGCTGACCGCCCGCGATGAACTGCCCGACAAGATCGCCGGCTTCCGCGCCGGCGCCGACGACTACCTGACCAAGCCCTTCGCCCTGCCGGAACTGGAGGTGCGGCTGGAGGCGCTGCTGCTGCGGGCCCAGGGCCGCAATCCACGCAAGCGCCTGCAGGTGGCCGATCTGGTGCTGGACCTGGCCACCCTGGAAGCGCAGCGTGGCGGACAGGCACTGCACCTGTATCCGGCGTGCCGCAAGCTGCTGGAAGTGCTGATGCGCGCCAGCCCCGGTGCGGTAACCCGGCAGCAACTGGAATTCGCCCTGTGGGGCGATGAACCGCCCGATGGGGACCTGCTGCGCTCGCACGTGTATGAGCTGCGCCGCAGCGTGGACGGTCCCTTCGCCGACAAGCTGATCCACACCCTGCCGCGGGTGGGCTACCGCCTGGCTGCCGGCCCGGCGGCAGAGGACGACAGCAATGCCCCGCGCGCGTAAGCCCGGCCCGCTGTACCGGCGCGTGGTGTGGTGGCTGCTGGGCTACCTGGCGCTGCTGTCGCTGGCGGTGTTCAGCGTCGGCAACTACGTGCACGAGCATGCCGAACATGCCGCCTGGCGTGCGCTGCTCAATTCCGAACTGGACAGCATCCTGGAACACACCCGGCATGAGCCGGACTATCACTGGCAGGATTCGGACACGCTCAGCCTGTACCGGTTCGGCCAGCCCGACCTGCCCGAGAGCGTGCGCACACTGCATCCCGGCCTGCACGACGGCGTGCTGATCGACGACCGCGAAACGGCCGTCATGGTGCGCGATACGCCCACCCTGGGCCGCGTGGCGCTGGCGCTGGACATCACCGATTTCCACGACCTGGAACAGTTCGCCACGCGCTGGGTGATGCTGGCCGGCATCATCATGATCTTCGTTACCGTGATGATGGCTTCCTTCGGCATGGAGCGCATGGTGCGGCCGTTGAGCCTGCTGGCGCGCAACATCGGCGCACTGCGCCCTGGCGAGCAGGGCCAGCGCATCGAGGTGGATCCGCGTGGCAGCTCCGAGCTGCACACCATCGCCGATGCCTTGAACGATTACCTGGACCGCAATGAACAGTTCGTCGAGCGCGAACGGGTGTTCATCAGCACGGCCAGCCACGAACTGCGCACGCCGATTGCCGTGGTGACCGGCGCGGCCGAACTGGCACTGGAGCAGCCGGGCCTGCCCGAGCGCGCGCGCCAGCAGATGCAGCGGGTGCTGCGCACCGCGCTGGGCGTGGAAGAGCTGATCGAACTGCTGCTGGTGCTGGCACGTGATCCGGCACGGTTGAGCTCGCGTGCCGAGCGCATCGCGCTGGACCAGTTGCTGCCGGAGATCGTTGACGACCATCGCCACCTGCTGGGTGACAAGGACCTGAGCATCGGCATCCAGGCGGCGGCGGTGGATATCGTTGCGCCGCTGGCGGTGGTGCAGGCGGCCATCGGCAACCTGCTGCGCAACGCCATCGAGAACAGCGGGCGCGGCCACATCGCGCTGAGCCTGGACGCGCAGGCCGTGCTGACCCTGCAGGACCCGGGGCACGGCATGAGTCCGGAAGAAATCGCCGCGATCCATGCGCGGCTGGCCCGCGGTGAGCGCGCCGACCGCGGTGGCATCGGCCTGGAACTGATTGCCCGTCTCTGCGAGCACCTGGGCTGGACGCTGCAGTTCCAGCCCTGCGAACCACGCGGCACCCGGGTCACGCTCGACTTCGCCGCATCGCGCCCGGCCTGATCCGAACGCGTGGCAGGTGCCAACCCCGGTTGGCACGCCAGTCCCTGGTAGGTGCCAACCATGGTTGGCACGTCGGTCCCTGGTAGGTGCCAACCTTGGTTGGCACGTCGGTCCCTGGTAGGTGCCAACCTTGGTTGGCACGCCGTGCGTCGACCAAGGTCGACGCCTACCAAAGGGGATCACCGCCCGACGCCTGGTAGGTGCCAACCTTGGTTGGCACGTCGTGCGTCGACCAAGGTCGACGCCTACCAAAGCGGATTACCGCCCGACGCCCGGTAGGTGCCAACCTTTGTTGGCACGTCGGTCGTCGACCAAGGTCGACGCCTACCAAAGCGGATTACCGCCCGACGCCCGGTAGGTGCCAACCTTGGTTGGCACGTCGGTCGTCGACCAAGGTCGACGCTTACCAAAGCGGATTACCGCCGCCAACCGGCGCGGATTACCGCGCTTTCGGCCGCGTCACGTGTTGGTCGATCAGGATCACGTTGCCATCCGGGTCGGCCAGCTGCACATAGCCCGTTCCCTGGCCATCGGGGTCGGTGCGCACGGCCAGTTCGATCCCTTTGCCTTCAATGGCGGCCTGCAGCTCGCGGACGTCCTGGAAGTCGGCCAGTTCCTGCTTGTGCTGGTCCCAGCCCGGGTTGAAGGTCAGCAGGTTGCCTTCGAACATGCCCTGGAACAGCCCGATCACGATGCCGTCGTTGCGCAGCACCAGCCAGTGCTGGCTGGCATCGCCGCCGGTCACCGAAAACCCAAGCGCCTCGTAGAACGAGCGCGAGGCGGCCAGGTCCTTCACCGACAGGCTGACTGAAAAAGCTCCCAGTTGCATGGCACAGGCTCCGTTGAGGAAGGGCAGGGTGGCCGGCACTGCAGCATGACCCTGCGTGAAGAGGATGTTAACCTCGGGCCGTGCCGCACCGATGCGGCACTTCTTTTTTCCACGCCCTTTCGATCGACAGAGGATCCCATGCCGACCGAACCCGCTACCGCGCTGATCACCAGCGATATCGTAGGCCTTGGCCTGATTGCTGCCACCCTGGCCCTGATCTTCTGGGCCGCCAGTGGCCCCACCCCGTTGCTGAAGAAGATCTTCGCCTGGGTGCCGGCCCTGCTGCTGTGCTACTTCATTCCGGCCATCTACAACACCGTTGGGCTGATCGATGGCCACAACACGGCCCTGTACAACCCGGTCGCCCGCGACGTGCTGCTGCCGGCGGCGCTGGTGCTGCTGACGCTGTCGATCGACCTGAAAGGCATCGCCAAGCTCGGCCCGAAGCTGATCCTGGTGTTCTGCGCCGGTACGGCAGGCATCATGCTCGGTGCCATCGTGTCGTTCCAGGTGATGAAGTTCATCCATCCGGAAACCGTGGCCGGCGATACCTGGGCGGGCATGGCCGCGCTGGCGGGCAGCTGGATCGGTGGCGGCGCCAACATGGTGGCCATGCGCGAGATCTTCGGCACCGACGCCACCACCTTCGGCCAGTTCGCCGTGGTCGATGTGGCCTGCGCCAGCCTGTGGATGGCCATCCTGCTGTTCCTGGCCAACCGCGCACAGCAGATCGACACCCGCAGCGGTGCCGATACCCGCGCCATCGATGAAATGAAGGCGCGTATCAGCGCCTATGAAGCGCAGAATTCGCGCATTCCCACCCTCACCGACCTGATGGTGATCGTCGGCGTGGCGCTGGGCGGGGTGGGGCTGGCACATGCCATTGCCGCGCAGCTGGCCGCCTGGTTCAAGGCCAACGTCGGCTGGTCCAGCCAGTTCAGCCTGGACAGCCAGTTCGTGTGGGTGGTGCTGCTGTCCACCGCCTTCGGCCTGGGCCTGAGCTTCACCCGCGCACGGCGCCTGGAATCGGCCGGTGCATCGCGCCTGGGCACCGTGTTCCTGTACTTCCTGATTGCCTGCATCGGCATGCAGATGGACCTGCTGTCGCTGCTGGATCGCCCCTGGCTGTTCGTCCTGGGCCTGATCTGGATGGCCACCCACGTGCTGGTGCTGTGGATCGTGGCACGCCTGGTGCGCGCACCGCTGTTCTTCTTTGGTGTCGGCTCGATGGGCAACATTGGCGCGGCCGCATCGGCGCCGGTGGTGGCCGCTGCGTTCCATCCGTCGCTGGCGCCGGTGGGCGTGCTGCTGGGAACGGTGGGCTATGCCACCGGCACCGGCCTGGCCTACGTCACCGGCTTGATCCTGAAGGCGATGGCCGGCGCGTAACCGGCCGGGGGAATGCGCAGGCCGCGCCTGACGCATTCCCCGGCAACCGCACGAATTGTGCGGTGCATACCGGAACCGATCCGGTGCGCTCCGTACCGTGGGCACTTCCGCTGGCAGCCGCCAGCCTGTGCCCAGGTATGACCATGACGAAAGAACGGATGTTTCGTGCGGCAGTACTGACCCTGGTGCTTGCCGCTGGCAGCGCCTTCGCGCAGTCGCCTTTGACACCGCAGCGCGCTGACGTACAGGCGATCACCGAAAGCAGCGCGCGCGAGGTTGCCGCGTTGCTGGCCCAGCCGGGGTTTGCCGCCAGTGCGCGCGCTGCCCTGCAGTCGGGGCCGGAGCAGGGAGTCGCCCTGCAGCAGGTGATGGCCCGCTTCGATCCGCAGGCACGCACCCGCGCCAGCACGCTACTGGCCACGCAGGACCAGCAGGTGCGCCAGCGCAAGGGCCTGGTCCAGCAGGGGCCGGGGCTGCTGCAGCTGCGGGCGTTCGTGCCTGCAGGTGCCTCGCTGGCTGCGGTCGCACCGGAGCGGTTGTGGGTGGCCAGCCTGCCACGTGGTAACGACCGCGACTGGACCACGTTGACCGCCTACGACGCGCAGGGCCGCGCGCACCTGCTCGATGCCCGGCACGCGCCGGATGTGCCCGTGCTGATCGTGGACGTGGATACCCGCCGTGCAGTGAAGGAGGGCATGGCCCTGGTCAATGCGGGTCTGCGCGCGCGCGGGCTGCAGTCGCCCGAACGCATCACCCTGTCGGCCGACGGCGCCAGCGCTTCGTTGGACATCACCCGCCTGGACCGTATTCGTCTGAATGACGATCAGGAGCCGTGGGCGCTGGGCGCGGCCGAAGTGTTCGCGGTCGTGTCAGGCCTGCAGGTCGACGCCACCGAACCGGAAATGATGACAGTGGACATGCCGTGGCTGGACCATGACCAGACCGACTACACGCCCCAACAGCCGTTGGTGATCTGGGGCAACTACCGCTTCAACGCGGCCAATGTGCAGCTGTTTGAAGACGATGGCGATACCAACTACCAGGAGCTGCTGGTCGCTCTGGCCACCGGCGTGAAGACGGCGCTGGGCGCGTTCGCTCCCGAGTACGCGGTGATTGCCGATATCGCCGGGGCGATCCTCAAGGCCATGCCGACATCGTGGTTTGCCAACGACATCGATTACCTGGACAGCATCTACCTGCTGCAGCGCGGGCAGGGCTACACCGACCGGATGGGCGCGGCGAACAACGCCAAGGTCACCCTCACGCCCATCACCCTGGTGGAATAGGCCAGCAGGGCTTGCAGCCCTGCACCCGCTGTAGAGTCGAGCCATGCTCGACTGAAGCAACGGCAACAGCGGACATTCCGTGGGATGGCGGGGTGGGGCCGGTTGCGGGGGACGCCGTGAATCCGTCCATGGAGGCTCGGTCGCGCGGCTTTAGGTGGGTGCCGACCGTTGGTCGGCACATCTGTCAGATATCGATAAACAAAATGGGGTCAGATCCGTTTCCTTCGGAAAACGGATCTGACCCCGCGTGTGTCCCGCCGTCACCGGCAATCTGTCGAAGGTGGGGCGGTGTCGGATTGCGGGGTGTCCGCGGCATGGATGCCGCGGCCAAGCCTACATGGACGTACTTGCGGCGTCCCCGCAATCCGACACCGCCCCGCCAAACAAACAGAAACCCAGAGCCGACGCTCTTGCAGTTGCAGTTGCTCCGGCTTCTGCGGGCGCCGGGCTGCAAGCCCGGCACCCACACAGCACCTCAGCAGCAGCGTCCGCCGTTGCGGCCGCCGTATCGCGCTTCCTGTCGCTCGCGGAAGAACGTCTTGTAGTCCATCGGCTCCTGATCCGGATGCTTTTCCAGCATGTGCCGGACGTAGTTGTCGTAATCAGGAATGCCACAGCACAGGCGCGCGGTCTGCACCAGGCGCCGCCAGATGCGGCGGTGCGCCTGGTACTGGCCTACCGGAACCAGTTGGGTACTCATTACAGATCCACCATTTCGTGCGGCTTCAGCGCCACGTACGGGGTCTCGCGGTCGGTCCGCTGCGGGTTGCGACGGGCAGCCAGGATGGTCTTGATCGCATACACCAGCACCGAGGCCACCACCAGCAGGAACAGCGCAGTCAGGCCGGTGTTGACGTAAGCGTTCACCACGATCTGCTGCATCTGCGCCACGCTCTTGGCCGGTGCGGTGATGGTGTCACTGGCAATGGCGGCCTGGAACTTGTGCGCCTGGGCCAGGAAACCCTGCGCCGGGTTGCTGTCGAAGATCTTGATGAAGCCTGCATACGTGGTGCAGATCAGCAGCCACACGGCCGGCACGGCGGTCACCCACGCGTAGCGGTCACGCTTCATCTTGAACAGCACCACCGTGCCCAGCATCAGCGCGATACCGGCCAGCATCTGGTTGGAAATGCCGAACAGCGGCCACAGCGTCTGGATGCCACCGAACGGATCGACCACACCGGTGTACAGCAGGTAGCCCCACAGCGCCACGCAGCCGGCCGTGCCGATGATGTTGGCCGTCCACGATTCGGTCTTCTTCAGGGCCGGCACGAAGTTGCCCAGCAGGTCCTGCAGCATGAAGCGACCGGCACGGGTACCGGCATCCACGGCGGTCAGGATGAACAGCGCTTCGAACAGGATCGCGAAGTGGTACCAGAACGCCATCATCGCGTCGCTGCTGCTGGGAATGGCCTCGTGCAGGATCTGCGCGATGCCCACCGCCAGCGTGGGCGCACCACCGGCGCGGTGCAGGATGGTCGGTTCACCGATCGCCGCCGCTGTGGCATTCAACTGTTCCGGGGTGATGGTGAAGCCCCAGGTGTTGGTGATGTAGTGCGCGGCCGACACGGCGTCGGCACCGATCACCGCTGCCGGGCTGTTCATGGCGAAGTAGATGCCCGGATCGATGATCGAGGCAGCCACCAGCGCCATCACCGCCACGAACGATTCCATCAGCATGCCGCCGTAGCCGATGTAGCGCATGTGCGCTTCATTGGCCAGCAGCTTGGGCGTGGTGCCCGAGGAAATCAGCGCATGGAAACCGGACACCGCGCCGCAGGCGATGGTGATGAACAGGAACGGGAACATGCCGCCCTTCCACACCGGACCGTCACCGCTGGCGGCGAACTGGGTCAGTGCCGGCATCTTCAGTTCCGGCATCACCACCACGATACCGATGGCGAGGGCGATGATCGTGCCGATCTTCAGGAAGGTCGACAGGTAATCGCGCGGGGCCAGCAGCAGCCACACCGGCAGTACCGATGCGACGAAACCGTAGCCGATCAGCATCCAGGTGATCTGGGTACCGGTGAAGGTGAACGCCGGGCCCCAGACCGGGTCGGCCGCCACCTTGCCGCCGAACCAGATCGCGGCCAGCAGCAGGATCAGGCCCACCACGGAAATCTCACCGATCTTGCCCGGCCGGATGTAGCGCATGTACACGCCCATCAGGATCGCGATGGGCATCGTGGCGATCACCGTGAACATGCCCCACGGGCTTTCCGCCAGCGCCTTCACCACCACCATGGCCAGCACCGCCAGGATGATGATCATGATCAGGAAGGCGCCGAACAGGGCGATGGTGCCGGGCACCTGGCCCATTTCCTCGCGCACCAGGTCACCCAGCGAACGGCCGTTGCGGCGGCTGGACAGGAACAGGACCATGAAGTCCTGCACTGCGCCGGCCAGCACCACGCCCACCACCAGCCACAGCAGGCCGGGCAGGTAGCCCATCTGCGCGGCCAGCACCGGGCCCACCAGCGGGCCGGCGCCGGCAATGGCGGCGAAGTGGTGGCCGAACAGCACGTGTTTGTTGGTCGGAACGTAATCCAGACCGTCGTTGTTGATCACCGCCGGGGTGGCCCGGGTCGGATCGAGCTGCATCACCTTGTTGGCGATGAACAGGCTGTAGTAGCGATAGGCGACCAGATACAGCGATACCGCGGCCACCACGATCCACAGTGCGTTGATGTGTTCGCCGCGGCGCAGGGCGACGGTGCCCAGACAGAACGCGCCGAGCAGGGCCAGTGCGGCCCAGCCCAGTTTGGAAAACCCTTTCATGAGGTGCTCTCTCCCGGAAAGACAGTGAAAGAGTCCCGCGTGCCCTTGGCAGGGTCAATGTCCACGGGAGCCTTCTTCGGTAGTACTTTGGTCGAACACAACGCAGGCGATGCCGCGTGGCGGACATGACGCGCGGCAAACACCAGCAATGGAACAATCGGTTGCGGCGCCATCCATTGGCCCGCCGCGCTGCAGCGTCCATCTTCATGGGCATCCATCCCACAGGAGTTGCCATGAGTCTTCCCGAGCCGGTGCGCGTGCTGCGCACGATCCGTGGCATGCCCACGTCCGATGGCGCCGGTGTGCGCCTGACCCGGGTCATCGGTGGCCCCTCGCTGCCGGATCTGGACCCCTTCCTGCTGCTGGATGAATTCGGCACCGACCGCGCCGAGGACTACATCGCCGGCTTCCCGGAGCATCCGCATCGGGGCTTCGAGACCGTCACCTACATGCTGGACGGGCGCATGCGGCATCGCGACAACCACGGCAACGAAGGCCTGCTGACCCCGGGCAGCGTGCAGTGGATGACCGCCGGCCGCGGCCTGGTGCATTCGGAAATGCCCGAGCAGGAAAGCGGGCAGATGCGTGGCTTCCAGCTGTGGGTGAACCTGCCGGCGCGGGACAAGATGACCGACCCGAAGTACCAGGAGTTCGCGCCCGAGCGCATTCCGGTGGTGCAGCCGGCCGACGGCGTGCAGGTGAAGGTGATCGCCGGTACGGTCGATGGCACTGCAGGGCCGATCGCGCAGCCGGCCACCGATCCGGTCTATCTGGATATCACCCTGGCGCCGGATCGCGCCTGGACGTACACGCTGCCGGAAGGCCACAACGCCTTCGCCTATGTGTTCGAAGGTGCGCTGACCGTGGGCGAGCAGGATGCGGCGCGCGATGTGGCGCGGCAGGAACTGGCCGTGCTGGGCGGTGGCGAGCAGCTGCACGTGTCGGCCGGCGCCGAGGGCGCGCGGTTGATCCTGGTGGCGGGCCGTCCGCTGCGCGAGCCGGTCATGCGCCACGGGCCGTTCGTGATGAACACCCGGCAGGAACTGATGCAGGCTTTCGTCGATTTCCAGGAAGGCCGCTTCTGAGCGGTAGCGCCGGGTCCCACCCGGCGTTTTTTCCCGCGCCCACGCAACGCAGTTCACCGGGCATGGCCCGGCGCTAGCGATGGGTCGGGCGGGATGGCGGGGAGGCTGCCAGGCAGTCATCCCCGCGCTCATTCAGCGGCCGTCGGCCACGGCAGTGGGGTTCAGGCTCATGCCCTGCGCCAGCTGCTGCAGGCTGCCCATTTCCTGGGTGCTGCCCGGGTACAGGGCGATCTGCGCGTAGCGGCCCTTGTCCAGCTTGACCACGCTGATGCGGCGCTCGGCATAGCCGGGCGGCTGCTGGCCGCCCAGGTCGGGCTTGTACCAGTACATCGATTCGCCGCCGAAGCTGCCCTTTTCCTCGCGCAGCGAGCGGCTGAGCGGAATGTTGGGATCGCGTTGGCTCAGCATCAGGCTCAGCACCTCGCGGCCGTCGGCGGTGCTGGCGCGGCAGATCAGGAAATCGCTCTGCACCTGCTGCTGCCACTGCAGGCCACTGCTGGCTGGCAGCGTAGGACAGTCAACCGGCGCCTGTGCGGCGGCGTTGGCCGCGGCAAACAACAGGCTCGACAACAGAACAGGCACGAACTTCATGCATTCCCCCAAGGTGGTGTGGCCTAGAGTCCCCGCCGATGGCACCGGCGGCGCGGGCATCCCATCCCCGGATGCCGACGTTCCCGGCACGTGCACGGGAGGTCAAGCCGACCTTAACGGAACGTGAGCGATCGCACAAATTGCGGTTGCAAATGTAACCATTGCGGCCGGGTGACGGCCGCAATGGACGCGGCGGAGATCACCGGTCGCTGCCGACCCACTTGTAGATCATCCCGCCAATCACGCCGCCCAGCAGCGGCGCCACCCAGAACAGCCACAACTGGCCGGTAGCCCCACTGCCGGCGAAGAAGGCCACGGCGGTCGATCGGGCCGGGTTCACCGAGGTGTTGGTCACCGGAATGCTGATCAGATGGATCAGGGTCAGGGCCAGGCCGATGGCCAGCGGCGCAAAGCCAGCCGGCGCCTTGCCGTGCGTGCTGCCCATGATCACCACCAGGAACACCGCGGTCAGCACCACTTCGCACAGGAAGGCGGCCGCCACGCTGTAGCCGCCCGGCGACAGTGCGCCGTACCCATTGCTGGCGAACGCGCCGGCCTGGCTGCCATCGATGGCAAAGCCGCTGGCACCTGAAGCAATCTGCAGCAGGATGAAGCCCGCCAGCAGGCCACCGACGCACTGGGCCAGGATGTACGGCAGCAGATCGCGGGCCGGGAAGCGGCCACCGGCCCAAAGGCCGACGCTGACGGCCGGATTGAAATGCGCGCCCGACACATGGCCGAACGCATAGGCACCGGTGACCACGGTCAGGCCGAAGGCCAGCGCCACGCCCAGGAAACCGATACCCAGCGGATTGCCGTCGCCGCCGAACTTGGCGGCCAGTACCGCGCTGCCACAGCCGCCCAACACCAGCCAGAACGTGCCGAGGAATTCGGCGGCCAAGCGCTTTCCCATGCCCATGACGTGCACTCCATTGTGGCGCGCGGATGCGTGCGGTCGCATTGAAGTGGGCGGCCGGTGATGAACATGTGTACAGCCCGTAGAGTCGAGCTTGCTCGACTGTGGCTGAGTAGAGTCGAGCGTGCTCGACTGCCGTCAATACTGCGGCAGCGGAATGAATTCCTTGTCGTCACCCGGGATCGTGCCGAAGCGACCGGCTTCCCAATCGTGCTTGGCCTGTTCGATGCGTTCCTTGGAACTGGACACGAAGTTCCACCACAGGTGGCGCGGCCCATCCAGCGGCTCGCCGCCGAACAGCATCGCCTTCACCGGCGTCTTTGCGCGCAGGCGGCCGATGGCACCGGCTTCGGGAATGACCAGGTGCTGGGCGGGAATGTCCACGCCATCCAGCTGGGCCTGGCCTTCCAGGATGTACAGCGCACGTTCGTGGTGGCCATTGTCGATGTCGATCTCGGCATCGGGGTCCAGGTCGATGGCCACGTTCAGGGTATCGGCGAAGACCTTCACCGGCGATTCCTCGCCGTAGGCGCGGCCGGCGATCACCCGCAGCCAGACGCCGTTGCGGCGCTGCTCGGGCAGGGTGGCGGCGGCGTGGTGGTAGAACGCCGGTTCGATTTCCTCATGCGACTTGGGCAGCGCCACCCAGGTCTGCATGCCATGGATCGGGTTGTCGTGGCCGCGATCCGGCGGCGGCGTGCGCTCGGAATGGGCGATGCCACGGCCGGCGGTCATCCAGTTCACATCGCCAGGGCGGATCACCTGGTCCGAGCCCAGCGTATCGCGGTGGCCGATGGCGCCGGACCACAGGTAGGTCACCGTGGCCAGGCCGATATGCGGGTGCGGGCGCACGTCGATGGCGGTGCCGGGGTGCATGATGGCCGGGCCCATCTGGTCGACGAACACGAACGAACCGATGCTGCGGGCCTGCAGCGTGGGCACGGCGCGGCGCACTTCCAGGCCGCCGATGTCGTGGACGCGCGGGGCGATGATGGTGGTCATGCGGGCGTTCTCGCTGGCAGGAATCAAGGGCGCCAGCATGGCACGCCGTGGTGACGGCGACATGCCCCATGCGGGTAACAGCCTGTTCCGCAGCGTCGAGCTTGCTCGACGGGGTTCCCGCCAACGGCGCAGCCCCTCGTGGCTGGGCGGTGCGAATTTCGTGTTGGGCCGGGGCGGGTTGGGGGCGCGGGACACGCCGTGAATACGTCCCTGGAGGCTCGTAGGCGCCATCCATGGCGCCTGCGGTCCCGCGCCCCCAACCCGCCCCGGCCCTGACGGTTTCCGTGCGCGTCAGCCACGGAAAAGAAAAAAGAAAATCAAATTCAAACGCCGGTCGCTTCGCTCCTGGTGGCCCCCAAGGTAGCCACCCACCAGTTCGTAGTGATCCCAAATGAAGTGGCTGTTTACCCACCGTCGCCGGGAAACTGTCAGGGGTGGGGCGGTGTGGGCTGGCAGGACCGCAGGCGCCATGGGCCCGAGGCATGCCTCGGGCGGGTTGGGCAGGACGCCCAACCCCGGTCTTGCCGTGTGCGCAGGATTGCGCACACGAGCAAGGCGCCTACGAGCCTCCAGGGATGGATTTACGGCGTGTCCTGCCAGCCCACACCGCCCCGCCCAGCAAATAGAAAAGCCAGAGCCGGCTGTTGCTCCGGCTCTGGCTTCGGCTGTTGCTGTTGCCTCTGCGGGTGCCGGGCCGCAGGCCCGGCCGACCAACTCACACCACCGGTTCGCGCAGGGCGGGGTTGTCCCAGCCCGGGCGCGGGGCGAAGCGGTCGCCGTGGCGCTGCTGCAACGCCTTCAGACGCTCGACGATCACATCGGCACCCACCGCGCGGATGTGCTGGATCGGGCCGCCACGGAACGGGGCGAAACCGGTGCCGAAGATCACACCCGCATCCAGCAGGTCCGCATCGGCCACCACGCCTTCGTGCAGGCAGGCCACCGCCTCGTTCAACAGCGGCAGGATCAGGCGGTCTTCCAGATCGGTCGGGGCCTGGTAGTTGCTGGCCACGTCCGGCTTCTTCGGCTTGCCGTTTTCCCAGGTATAAATGCCCTGGCCGTCCTTCTTGCCGCGCTTGTCCGGTTCCACCGTCTGCAGCGCCGCCGGAATCTGCAGGCCCAGGAACGGGGCCAGTTCACGGCCCACGCCGGCAGCCACGTCCAGGCCCACGGTATCGATCAGCTCGATCGGCCCCATCGGCATGCCGAACTTCACGGCCGCCTTGTCGATCACCGGGCCCGGAATGCCTTCGGCATAGGCGGTGGCCGCTTCCAGCATGTACGGGAACAGCACGCGGTTGACCAGGAAGCCCGGGCTGCCGGCCACCGGCACCGGGAACTTGCCCAGCGCCTTGCAGAACGCGGCCAGGCGGCGCTCCGTCTCCGGCGCCATCCCGTCGTGGTGGATGATTTCCACCAGCGGCATCTGCGCCACCGGGTTGAAGTAGTGCAGGCCGGCAAACTGCGCCGGGCGCTGGATGTGGTCGCGCAGTTCCACCAACGGAATCGACGAGGTGTTGGTGGTCAGCAGGGCGTCCAGCTTCATCTTCGGTTCCAGCGTCTGGTACAGCGCACGCTTGGCCTCGGGGTTCTCGATGATGGCCTCGATCACCAGGTCGGCTTCGGCCACGCCGTTGCCCTCCAGGTCGGCACGCAGTCGCGCGGCCACCGCCGGGCGCTTGCTCTCATCGCGCACCTTCTTGGCAAACAATGCCTGGGCGCGCTCCATGGCCGGGTCGATGAAGCGCTGCTCGCGGTCCTGCAGGGTCACTTCGAAGCCCTTGTAGGCGGCCCAGGCGGCAATGTCGCCACCCATCACGCCAGCACCGACCACGTGCACGTGGCGGATGCCGGAATCACCGCTGCCCAGGCCCTTCAGGCGCTCGGTCAGGAAGAAGATGCGGATCAGGTTGCGCGCGGTCGGCGTGCTGGCCAGCTTCACCACCGCGCGGCGCTCGGCATCCAGGCGTGCCTGGATCGGCTTGCCGCCGCTGCGCTGCCAGGTGCTGATCAGTGCGTACGGCGCCGGGTACTGGTCCTTCTTCGCCTTGCGCGCCACCTGCTTGACCATCTGCGGTGCCAGCAGGGTGCGCGCCAGCCAGGTATTGGTCGCCCATGCGGTCGCGCGCTGCTTGAACGGCCGGGTGGTGCCGGACAGCGCCAGCGCCACGGCGGTATCGAGCACCACGGCCGGTGCCACCACCTTGTCGACCAGGCCGATGCCACGCGCGGCCGAGGCCGACAGGGTGCGCCCGGTCAGCATCAGGTCCATCGCCGCCGGCGCACCCACCAGATGCGGCAGTCGCGCGCTGCCGCCCCAGCCCGGGAAGATGCCCAGCTGGGTTTCCGGCAGGCCGATGCGGGTGCTGCTGTCATTGGAGGCCACCCGGTAGCGGCAGGCCAGCGCCAGTTCGGTACCGCCGCCCAGGCAGTGGCCATGGATGGCCGCCACGGTGGGGCAGGGCAGCTCGGCCAGCTTCTGGTAGGTGGACTGGCCGCGGCGGATGGCATCGTTCACGGTGCCGCGGCGGTCGAATTCCTGGAACTCCTTCAGGTCGGCACCGGCAATGAAGCCGGCCTTCTTCGCCGACTGGATCACCACGCCCTTGGGCGGGTCCAGGGCGATGCGTTCGAGCAGGTCGCCCAGTTCCAGCAGCACGTCCTGCGACATCGCGTTGACGCTGGTGTCCTGACGATCCAGGGTAAGGACCACCACGCCGTCTTCACGGATTTCGGGGTGCCAGTGGCTGAAGCGGAGCCCATCGAAGCCTGAGAGCATGGACGTTCCATCCGGTTGTGTATGGAGAAGCGGCTATGATCCAGAGGTTGTTTCCCCCGCGTCAAATCCCAATAGGAGGGGTAGGCGACCCCGGATCCATGGCCGTGGAACCGGACGCTAGCGGAACGGTGGTTAAAAGCTGGTGCGGCGCCGGGTGATCGGCGACTGAACTTTTCCCGGGATTGGCAGTCTCATTGCCCGACGTCGGTTGGGCTGACAGGAGTGCGGCCCCTCATGGCCGAGGTTGAAACACCACAGGAGCTGGATCTGGAACTGGTCCGGCGCGTGCAGCACGGCGAGAGCGCCGCGTTCGATGTCCTGGTGCGCAAGTACCAGCATCGCGTGGTGGCCCTTGTCGGTCGCTACATCGCCGACTGGAGCGAATGTCAGGACGTGGCCCAGGACACTTTCATGCGCGCCTATCGCGCCATTGGAAGCTTCCGCGGCGACGCCCAGTTCTCAACCTGGTTGCATCGGATCGCCGTGAACACTGCCAAAAACTACCTGGCTTCACACAATCGACGCCCGCCCACCGATGACATCGACATCGGTGATGCCGAGCAGTTCGACAGCGGCACCCGTCTGCGCGACACCGACACGCCCGAACGCGAGTTGATGCGCCAGGAACTGGAACAGACGGTGATGAAGGCCGTCAACGCGCTGCCGGAAGAACTCCGGTCGGCGATCACCCTGCGCGAGGTGGAAGGCCTGAGCTACGAGGAAATCGCGCAGAAGATGGGGTGCCCGATCGGCACCGTGCGTTCGCGGATCTTCCGGGCGCGCGAGGCGATCGACACTGAACTCCGGCCGCTGCTGGACATCGGCAGCGCCACCCGCGAGAAGAGCCGCGTATGACCAGTAACCCGTTGAACGAATCGCAGAACCATCAATCCCCGGCCGGGCAACGCCTGGACCAGCGCCACCGCGAACAGCTGTCGGCCCTGGTCGATGGCGAGCTGGGCGCCGACGAGGCGCGCTTCCTGCTGCGCCGCATGGAACATGATCCGGAATTGGCCGGCTGCCAGGAACGCTGGCAGCTGCTGGGCGATGTGATGCGTGGCCAGGCCTCGCTGCTGGCCCCGGCCGGTTTCAGCGAACGCGTGGCCGCGGCGATTGCCGCCGAACCCGCGCCGGTGGCTGAACCGCGCCGGCAGGTGCGTCGCACGGGCTGGCGTGCCTGGGGCGGCGGTGCCGCACTGGCAGCCTCGGTGGCCGCCGTGGCCCTGTTCATGGGCGGCGAAAAGCTGCAGCCCCCCGCACCCGGCGAAGCCCCGGCCCCGCAGGTGGTGGCCAGCCAGGCCGAACTGGCGCCGGCTGCCGCGCCGGTAACCGAAGCGTCGGTGGACAGCGCCGCGATGGCCGTGGCTGCTGTGCCGGCGGTGGCCATGGCCGCCAGCCGCCGCCAGGATGCCCGCCGCGCCAGTGCCACCCGCAGCCAGCAGGCCGCGCGCGTGGCCCAGCGTGACGAGGCGCCGCAGCGCGCCGTGGCCACGGCCGCGGTGCCGCTGGCGCCCTCGGTGCCCACCGCCAACACCCGCCATCTGCCCTTCGGCGATGTCGGCAGCCTGCAGGCACGGCCCTGGCCGAAGTCCAGCCTGGCCCCGGCCGGCGGCAGCGCCCTCAATGCCAGCTTCCCGGCCGCGTCCGGTGGCGCCGCGTTCTATCCCTTCGAGCCGCGCCTGCAGGACGATCTGCCGGCGCCGCCCCGCCCGCGCGACTGACCTGGAGCGCGCCGGTCCACGCCCCGCCGCTGGCGGGGCGCCTCTCCCGTTTTCCATCCGATCCGGAGGTTGCCGTCCGATGACTGCCCGATTCCGTACCCATGCCATGGGCCTGCTGGTGATGACCCTGCCGTTGATGGCCTGCGCGCAGGCGCCGTCACCGGCCGCCCCGGCGCAGCCGGCCGCAGCGGCCGCCGCCCCCCGCGCACCGGCGCAGCCGCTGGTCAGTGGCCTGCCTGATTTCACCAACCTGGTCGAACAGGTCGGCCCGGGCGTGGTCAACGTCGATACCACCATCGTGCGCCAGAACCGCCAGGCGCGCGGCGGCATGGGCCCCGGCGACGACGAGATGCCCGAATTCTTCCGCCGCTTCTTCGGCCCGGACTTCCCGATGCCGGGGCAGGGTGGGGGCGACAGCGGGCCCAGCATCAAGGGCCGTGGCATGGGCTCGGGCTTCATCATCTCGCCCGACGGCTACGTGCTGACCAACTACCACGTGGTGGCCGATGCCAGCGATGTGAAGGTCAAGCTGGGTGACAGCCGCGAGTTCACCGCCAAGGTGGTCGGCAGCGACCAGCAGTACGACGTGGCCCTGCTGAAGATCGAAGGCAAGAACCTGCCGACCGTGCGTCTGGGCGATTCCAACACCCTGAAGCCGGGCCAGTGGGTGGTCGCGATCGGTTCGCCGTTCGGCCTGGATCATTCGGTCACCGCGGGCATCGTCAGCGCGCTGGGCCGCAGCACCGGTGGCCCGGACCAGCGCTACGTGCCCTTCATCCAGACCGACGTGGCGATCAACCAGGGCAATTCCGGTGGCCCGCTGCTGAACACCCGCGGTGAAGTGGTCGGCATCAACTCGCAGATCTACTCCGCGTCCGGCGGTTACATGGGCATCAGCTTCTCGATCCCGATCGACCTGGCGATGAGCGCGGTTGAGCAGATCAAGAAGAGTGGCAAGGTCACCCGTGGCCAGCTGGGTGCGGTGGTCGAGCAGGTCGATTCGCTCAAAGCGCAGGGCCTGGGCCTGCCCGACAGCCGTGGCGCCCTGGTCAACCAGATCGTGCCGGGCAGCGCCGCGGCGAAGGCCGGTGTGCAACTGGGTGACGTGATCCGCTCGGTCAATGGCCGCGCGGTCAACACCTGGTCCGATCTGCCGCCGCTGATCGGTGCCATGGCGCCGGGCAGCAAGGTGACCCTGGTGGTCTACCGCGACGGCAAGCCGCGTGAGCTCAGCGCCACCCTGACCGCGCTGACCGAAGACGGCCAGGCCGACGGCCGTGGTACGTCCACCGCCGACGCGGATGCGCCCCCGCAGACCGGTGCCAACGCCCTGCTGGGCCTGGACGTGACCGAGCTGACCTCGCCGCAGCGCAAGCAGCTCGGCCTGGATGCGGGCGAGGGCGTGCGCATTACCGGGGTGAAGGGTGAAAGTGCCCGCGATGCCGGCCTGGCGCCGGGCATGGTCATCCTGCGTGTCGGCAATACCCCGGTCGGCCGTGTCGACGCGCTCAACCGCGCGCTGTCCGGCTACAAGAAGGGCGATGTGGTCCTGCTGCTGGTGCGTGCCAACAGCGGCAACAGCGCCTTCGTGGCGGTCAAGGCCGGCCAGTAACGCCTTCACGGCCGCCCTTGGCGGCCCTGGCAATCCCCCGAAGCCCCGCTCTGGCGGGGCTTCGGCCATTTCCAGCCGCCCCGCGAGCGCGCCCAAGCGGGCTGGCCCCGGGCATGCGATAATCCACCGTTACCCTGACGACGCCGCGCGCCGCCGCCACCTATGTCTTCTGATTCGATGCGGAACATCCGCAACTTCTCCATCATTGCCCACGTCGACCACGGCAAGTCCACGCTGGCCGATCGCATCATCCAGCTCTGTGGCGGCCTGCAGGCCCGCGAGATGGAAGCGCAGGTGCTCGACTCCAACCCGATCGAGCGCGAGCGTGGCATCACCATCAAGGCCCAGTCGGTGTCGCTGCCGTACCTGGCCAAGGATGGACAGACCTACCACCTGAACTTCATCGACACCCCCGGCCACGTCGACTTCTCCTATGAAGTCAGCCGTTCGCTGGCCGCCTGCGAAGGCGCGCTGCTGGTGGTCGATGCCGCCCAGGGCGTGGAAGCGCAGTCGGTGGCCAACTGCTACACCGCCGTCGAGCAGGGCCTGGAAGTGGTGCCGGTCATCAACAAGATCGACCTGCCCACCGCCGATATCGAACGCGCCAAGGCCGAGATCGAGGCCGTGATCGGCATCGACGCCGCCGACGCCGTGCCGGTCAGTGCCAAGACCGGCCTGAACGTGCAGGACGTGCTGGAAGCCATCGTGCACCGCATCCCGGCACCGCAGCCGCGCGACACCGACAAGCTGCAGGCGCTGATCATCGATTCCTGGTTCGACAACTACCTGGGCGTGGTCTCGCTGGTGCGCGTCATGCAGGGCCAGATCAAGGCCGGCGACAAGCTGCAGGTCATGTCCACCGGCCGTACCCACCAGGTCGACAACGTCGGCGTGTTCACGCCGAAGCGGAAAGTGCTGCCGGCGCTGCGTGCCGGTGAAGTGGGCTGGGTCACCGCCAGCATCAAGGACGTGCACGGCGCACCAGTGGGCGACACCCTCACCCTGGCCGCCGATCCGGCGCCCAAGCCGCTGCCGGGCTTCCAGGAAATGCAGCCGCGCGTGTTCGCCGGCCTGTTCCCGGTCGATGCCGAGGACTACCCGGACCTGCGCGAAGCGCTGGACAAGCTGCGCCTGAACGACGCCGCGCTGCGCTTCGAGCCGGAAAGCTCCGAAGCGATGGGCTTCGGTTTCCGCTGCGGCTTCCTGGGCATGCTGCACATGGAAATCGTGCAGGAGCGCCTGGAACGCGAATACAACCTGGACCTGATCAGCACCGCGCCGACGGTGGTCTACGAGGTCCTGAAGACCGACGGCACCATCATCAACATGGACAACCCGGCCAAGCTGCCGCCGGTGAACCATGTGGAAGAGATCCGCGAGCCGATCATCCGCGCCAACGTGCTCACCCCCGAGGAGTACATCGGCAACATCATCAAGCTGTGCGAAGAAAAGCGCGGCAGCCAGATCGGCATCAACTACCTGGGCAGCCAGGTGCAGATCAGCTACGAGCTGCCGATGGCCGAAGTGGTGCTGGACTTCTTCGACAAGCTGAAGTCGGTCAGCCGTGGCTATGCCTCGCTGGACTACCACTTCGTGCGCTTCGATGCCGGCCCGTTCGTGCGCGTGGACGTGCTGATCAACGGTGACAAGGTCGACGCCCTGTCGCTGATCGTGCACCGCAGCCACGCCGACCGCCGCGGCCGCGAGCTGTGCGAGAAGATGAAGGACCTGATCCCGCGCCAGCAGTTCGACGTGGCCATCCAGGCCGCCGTCGGCTCGCAGATCATCGCCCGCACCACGGTCAAGGCCATGCGCAAGAACGTGCTGGCCAAGTGCTATGGTGGCGACGTTTCGCGCAAGAAGAAGCTTCTGGAAAAGCAGAAGGAAGGCAAGAAGCGCATGAAGCAGGTCGGCCGCGTGGAAATTCCGCAGGAAGCCTTCCTGGCCGTGCTGCAGATGGACAACAAGTAAGCCCGCAGCGGCCCTTCGGGGCCGTTCGTCCGGTGACGTTGCAAAGGACCCTGAATGAAACTGTTTGAGATCCTCCTGGTCGTACTGACCCTGGCCTCGGGCCTGATCCTGCTTGCCGAAAAGCTGTACTTCGCCAAGCGCCGTGCCCAGCGCGCCGGCCTGCTCGACACCGAGCCGGTGCTGGTGGATTACTCACGCGCCTTCTTCCCGGTGCTGGCCATCGTGCTGGTGGTGCGCAGCTTCATTGCCGAGCCGTACAAGATTCCGTCCAGCTCGATGATGCCCAACCTGCTGATCGGCGATTTCATCCTGGTCAACAAGTTCTCCTACGGCCTGCGCCTGCCGATCAGCAACACCAAGTTCGTGCCGGTGGGCGAGCCCTCGCGCGGCGACGTGGTGGTGTTCCACTTCCCCGGCCACAGCGACAACGACCCGGCCAAGGGCGAGAACTTCATCAAGCGCGTGATCGGCGTGCCGGGCGATACGGTGTCCTTCGACGGCGACAGCGTCACCCTCAACGGCGAAGCGCTGAAGTATGACAACAAGGGCATCTACGCCGGCCACCGTGGCCAGGGCGAAGGCGCCAACCTGCTGGTCGAGCACCTGCCGGGCCGCACCCATACCGTGCTGGAGACCGATTTCCCGCGCGGCCAGGGCCAGTGGACCGTGCCGGCTGGTAAATATCTGGTGATGGGCGACAATCGCGACAACAGCGACGACGGCCGGTTCTGGGGCCTGCTGCCGGAAGAAAACCTGCGCGGCAAGGCCTTCCTGATCTGGCTGAACTGCTCGGGCTGGTTCTGCAAGGACGGCTTCGAACCGTCGCGTATCGGTTCGGGCATCAACTGAAACTGACTTCACATCCATTCGCGTATCTGGGGAGAAACGCCATGAAGACGATGAACACGCAGCGCGGCATGACTTTGACCTCGTTCCTGGTCGTACTGGCCGTGGTCGGGTTCTTCCTGTACATCGGCATGAAGCTGTTCCCGATGTACCAGGAGTACTACTCGGTGCGTTCGGCCATGAAGAGCCTGGCGGCCGAGCCCAACGTGGGCACCATGGCGCCGGCGCAGATCCAGGACCTGTTCTTCAAGCGGCTGTACATCAACTACTCGGACAACGTGAAGCCGGCCAACGTCAAGTTCGCCCGACGCGATGGCGGCTGGACCCTTACCGTCAACTACGAAGTGCGCCGCCCGCTGGTCGGCAACCTGGACGTGGTTGGCAAGTTTGAATCGACCCAGGACCTGACCCGTAGCGGTGCCGAATAAACCTTTCCAACGTGGTGACCTGATCGGTCACAGCTTCCGCGATCCGGCCCTGCTGAAGCAGGCGCTGACCCATCGCAGTGCCGGTGCGCCGCATAACGAGCGCCTGGAATTCCTGGGCGACAGCATCGTCAACCAGATGGTGGCCGAGGCCCTGTACCACCGCTGGCCCAAGGCCGACGAGGGCGCGCTCACCCGCGCCCGCGCCGCGCTGGTGCGGGAAGAGGCGCTGGCGGTGATCGCGCGCACCCTGCAGTTGGGCGAGCGCCTGATCCTGGGCGCTGGTGAGATGAAATCCGGCGGCCATCGCCGCGACTCGATCCTGGCCGACGCCGTGGAAGCGGTGGTGGCCGCGATCTACCTGGATGGGGGCTTCGAGGCCTGCCGCACGGTGGTGCTGCCCTGGTTCAGTGCCTCCATGGAGGCGCTGCCGGCCACCGGGCGGCCGGAAAAGGACCCCAAGACCCGCCTGCAGGAATGGCTGCAGGCCCGACAGAAGGCGTTGCCGCAGTACGAACTGGTGTCAGAATCCGGTGACGACCACGCCAAGCACTTCCGGGTACGCTGCAACGTAGCCGACCCCGCCGCCAGCATCGAGGGCGAAGGCTCCTCGCGGCGGATTGCCGAACAACAGGCGGCTGCGGCCGTCCTTGAACAACTGGATTCCAAGTGAGCGAACAGATTCCCCATCATTGCGGCAGTGTGGCCGTCATCGGCCGCCCGAACGTGGGCAAGTCGACCCTGACCAATGCGCTGGTC
Source organism: Stenotrophomonas sp. B1-1 (assembly GCF_010894375.1). Taxonomy (NCBI): domain Bacteria; kingdom Pseudomonadati; phylum Pseudomonadota; class Gammaproteobacteria; order Lysobacterales; family Lysobacteraceae; genus Stenotrophomonas; species Stenotrophomonas sp. B1-1. Next base: position 322,622 of record NZ_JAAIUZ010000011.1, read on the forward strand.
GGCGCCAAGGTCAGCATCGTCTCCAACCGCCCGCAGACCACGCGCCATCGCCTGCTGGGCATCGCCACCTATCCCGAAGGCCAGCTGGTGCTGGTCGACACCCCGGGGCTGCACAAGGTGCAGAAGCGGGCGATGAACCGGGTGATGAACCGTGCTGCCCGCGGCTCGCTGGAAGGCGTGGACGCCGGCCTGCTGGTGATCGAAGCCGGTCGCTGGGACGAAGAGGACAGCCTGGCCTTCAACGTGCTGCGCGACGCCGGCGTGCCGGTGGTGCTGGTGGTCAACAAGATCGACCGCCTGAAGGACAAGGGCGCGCTGCTGCCGTTCCTGCAGGAAGTCACCAACGGCCGCGATTTCGCCGCCGTGCATCCCATTTCCGCGCAGAAGCGCAACGGCCTGGAAGCGCTGGTGCGCGACGTGCTGAAGCTGCTGCCGGAAGCCCCGCCGATGTTCGGCGAGGATGAGATCACCGACCGCAGCCAGCGTTTCCTGGCCGGCGAACTGGTGCGCGAGCAGCTGATGCGCCAGCTGGGCGAAGAACTGCCGTACGCCACCACGGTGGAAATCGAGCGCTTCACCGAAGACGGCAACCTGCTGCGCATCGGCGCGGTCATCTGGGTCGAGCGCGAGGGCCAGAAGGCCATCGTGATCGGCAAGGGCGGCGCCCGCCTGAAGGAGATCGGGGCCAAGTCGCGCCTGCAGATGGAGCGTCTGTTCGGGGCCAAGGTGTTCCTGGAAACCTGGGTGCGCGTGCGTGAAGGCTGGTCCGACGACGAGGCCGCACTGAAGGCCTTCGGCTACGAGTAAGCCGTTGCGGTCGCTTCGATGCTGATCGAGGACGACACCGGGTTCGTGCTGCACGCACGGGCCTACCGCGAGACCAGCCTGCTGGTGGAGGTACTGAGCGCGCAGCATGGCCGTATTGGCGTGCTGGCGCGCGGGGTGTCCACCGCGAAAGGGCAGGTGCTGCGCGCCGCCCTGCAGCCGCTGCAATGGATCCGCTTCAGCGCCCAACAGCGCGGTGAGCTGGCGCAGTTGCGCGGTGCCGAGGCCCTGGATGCAGCCCCGCGGCTGGTGGGGCAGGCCATGCTGGCCGGTTTCTACCTGAGTGAACTGACCCTGCGCCTGGCCCCGCGCCAGGACCCGCTGCCCGATCTCTATCTGGCCTACGGCGAAGCGCGCGCACGGTTGGCGGTGGGCGCCGGCCTGGCCTGGACCCTGCGCCGTTTCGAGCGCGAACTGCTGGCGGCACTGGGCCTGGGCTTCGATCTGGAAACGGCCAGCGACGGCCAGCCGATCGATCCGGCGGCGCGCTACGCCCTGGACCCGCAGGAGGGTCCGCAGCGGCTGTTGAGCGTGCGTGATGGCGAGCGCAGCGCGGCGGCCACCGGTTCGGCGCTGCTGGCGCTGGGTGCCGACGAAGAACCCGATGCGGCCGACCTGGCCAGCCTGCGGCTGCCGATGCGGCGGGTGCTGGCCCATCACCTGGGCGCACGCGGCCTGAAATCCTGGGAACTGCTGGAGCAGCTGACCCCCCGCCGCTGAGGGGTTTGTCGGCAGGGCTTGCAGCCCTGCACCCGCTACCGTCAACGTCAACGTCAACGTCAACGTCAAAAGCGGGCTATCCGTGGGATGGCGGGGTGGGTCCGGTTGAGGGGGACGCTGCAAGTCCCCCTCCGGCGCCCGGCCCAGCCGCTGGCGGCTGGGCGTTCGGGCGCTTGCGAAGCAGTGCTTCGCAAGCAAAGCGCCCTCACCCATGTAAGCTCGGTCGCCGCATCCATGCGGCTCACGCCCCCTCAACCGGCCCCCCCCCCCGCCTTCGACAGTTCTCCGCGATCTGTCGGAACCGCGTCTTGCTCTGGTAGGTGTCGACCTTGGTCGACACGGTAGATCTTCGAAACTTTCGATTCCGATTGAGATTCACCCACGCATGGCGTGAATCTACTGGCCGCTGGGAACCGGTGACAGTCCCCCGCGATCTGTCGGCACCGCATCTTGCTCTGGTAGGTGTCGACCTTGGTCGACACACTCTGTCAGATACCGAATTCTTTCTGGGGTCAGAGCCCGTTGCGCAGCAACGGGATCCGACCCCGTGCCGTTCCGACAGATCGCGGCCAACTGTCGAAGGCGGGGTGGGTCCGGTGGCGGGGGCGTGAGCGCCATGGATGGCGCGACCGAGGCTACATGGACGTACTTGCGCCGTCCCCCGCCACCGGAACCATCCCGCCATCCCACGGATAGCCCGCTGTTGCTGTTGCTTCGGCCGTTGACGTTGATTCGGCAGGTGCAGGGCTGCAAGCCCTGCCGACACACCCACACCCTCAGTGCAGCAGGGAAGCTACCGCGGCGCGGAAGCCCGCCTGGGCCTGCCCGGAGTCGGGCGCGTGGTGCAGCTGGCGCACGGCGCGGCCCAGCCGGGCCGCCCCCACGAAGCCACAACTGGCCTGCAGCCGATGCAGCTGGCTGCGCAGCTGGCGCTCGTCGTGCTGGTCCACCGCCTGTTCGACCGCATCGCGGACCCCCGGCAGCTCGGCCAGGAACAGCTCACGCAGGGCAATCAGGTGGTTGCGCTGGCCGTTCAGTGCCGCCAGGGCGGCCGTCTCATCCCAGTCCTCCACGGCCAGCTCCACCGCAGCCGGCGGCAGCGGCGCAGCGCCCGGGCTGTTCACCAGCGCCCGGCGCACTGCCTTCAGCAGTTGATCACGGCCCAGCGGCTTCACCAGCGTGTCGCTGAAGCCGGCCTCGCGCAGGCTGGCATGAATGGAGGCATCGCCGTCGGCGGTATGGGCCAGGGCCGGGGTGTCCGGATGCGACTGGCGCAGCGCCTGCAGCAGCTGGGCGCCATTGCCGTCGGGCAGGTTCACGTCGATCAGCCACAGGTCATGCGTGCCCGGCTCGCCACGGGCAAGCGCGCTGGCAAGTGAGTCAGCAGTGTCCACATCGGCTGGTAACGTTTCCAACGCCGCTTTGAAAAAACCGCGGCTGATGATGTCGTCCTCGACAAGCAGGAAGCGGGGCCGGCTGGTCCGCGGGGTCATCTGCATAGGGCTGCCTCCATGTCAGCTGTGGACAATCATCATGCACGGCGGCGGCGTGTGCAAGCGGCCATCGGCCCGCCCGGCCAGGATCTGCGACAATGTGCGCCCTTTTTTGCCCGCAGCCTGTCGCCACGTGGCCCGATCCCGTTCCCGCATCGACCGTACCCCGTTCCAGACCGAAATCCTCGACCTCAGCCATGACGGTCGTGGCGTCGCCCGCCGTGAAGGCGAAGGCGGCAAGGTCACCTTCATCAGCGGCGCCCTGCCGGGCGAAGTGGTGATGGCCGAACAGACCGCCCGCAGCCGCCACTTCGACGAGGCGCGCACGGTGGAAGTGCTGCAGGCCTCGCCGCAGCGCGTCACCCCCAAGTGCCCGCACTTCGGCACCTGTGCCGGCTGCGTGCTGCAGCACCTGGACGAAAGCCAGCAGATCGTGGCCAAGCAGCGCGTGCTGATGGACAACCTGGAGCGCATCGGCCACGTCACCCCGGGCACCGTGCTGCCGCCGCTGGTCGGGGACAGCTGGGGCTACCGCCGCAAGGGCCGCTTCTCGGTCCGCCGGGTGGAAAAGAAGGACAAGACCCTGGTCGGTTTCCGCGAACAGGATCCGCGTTTCGTGGCCGACCTGAGCCAGTGCCTGACCGTGATCCCGGAAATCGGCACCAAGGTCCAGGACCTGTCCACCTTCATCGAAGGCCTGGATGGCAAGCGCGACATTCCGCAGATCGAGTTCATCGGCGGCGACAACGCCATTGCCCTGACCGTGCGCCACCTGCAGCCGCTCAGCGACGCCGACCGCGCCGCCTGGGCCGCGTTCGGCCAGCAGCACGGGTTTGCCATCTACCTGCAGCCGGGCGGCCTGGACACCGTGCACCCGCTGGACGGGCAGGGCGTGCCGCTGTCCTTCCGGCTGGCGCCGTGGGACGTGGAACTGGCCTTCCGCCCGCTGGATTTCATCCAGGTCAACGCCAAGCTGAACGAGGCGATGATCGCCCGCGCGCTGGAGCTGCTGGAGCCCGGTGCTGACGAACGCGTGCTCGACCTGTTCTGCGGCCTGGGCAATTTCACCCTGCCGCTGGCCCGCAAGGTGCGCGAAGTGGTGGGCGTGGAAGGCGATGCCGGCCTGGTCGCGCGCGCCCGCGAAAACGCCGAGCGCAACGACCTGGCCAACGCACAGTTCTTCAGCGCCGACCTGACCCAGGACCAGCGCGCCACCCCGTGGATGCGCCAGGGCTTCGACAAGCTGCTGCTGGACCCGCCGCGCTCGGGCGCGATTGAAGTGCTGCAGCAGCTGCCGCTGAAGCAGTTCAAGCGCATCGTCTATGTCAGCTGCCACCCCGGTTCGCTGGCGCGCGACGCCGGCTACCTGGTCAACGAACAGGGCTTCACCCTGGTCAGCGCCGGTGCCATGGACATGTTCCCGCACACCGCGCACGTGGAAAGCATCGCGGTCTTCGAAAAGCGCTGACAACGCGCGGGCACCGGCAATACCCCGGTGCCCGCCGCCGCAGGTGGCCGCGCGTCGGCTATCGGGGCGCCGGCGCGCTGCGCCACTGGCCATCCTCGCGGATGAATGCCAGCGTTTCGGTGCCTTGCTCATCGCCCACCTGGGCGGTGACCGCACATTCGAATACGGCACGCTCGTCGGGCACCTCGCAGTCGGCAACCTCCAGCACCTGCGCATCGCGCACGGCCAGCATGAAGCGCGCCCGCTCCTCGGCATCGCTCTCACGCGCCGCCACGGTCGCCAGGTGCGCGCGCAGCAGCGGTTGTACTTCCTCGCGACTGGGCGCGGGCGTCGGCAGGCGGCGCGGATCGGGCAGGGTCCACTGGCCATCCACCCAGGCCAGGTGCAGCAGGCGCGCACCCGATTTCATGCCCGCACTGCCCACCACGATGCAGGTGGCGGTGTCGGCGGTGCTGCCCACCGCGCAGCTGCTCAGCGATTCCAGCGTGGGCCGGAACGCCATCGCGACCAGGCTGCTGCTGTCACTGCGCGGGCGCGCGGCGATCTGCTCGGCAATCGCCAGATCCATCGCGTCCTGCGCCTGTTGCAGGGTGGGCAGTGCAGGGGCCTGGGCCAGGCATGCGCCGGCGGGCAGCAGCAGGGCCAGCGCCAGCGGGCGCAGCGTGGAAAGGGACAGTGTCATGGTTCAGCGATCCTTGCAGGGTGGCGCAGTGTAGTGCGGCGGCCGCGCGCCGGGTAGGCAGGTCGCTGCTGGCGGCCGCATACTTCGCCCATGGGCATTGAAATCGAACGCAAGTTTCTGGTGACCGGCGACGGTTGGCGTACCGCCGCGCATCGGGTCATTCCGATGGCGCAGGGCTATATCAACGACATGGGCGCACTGGATCGCGGCACCCAGAACGCCTCGGTGCGCGTGCGCATCGAAGGCGAACAGGCGGCGCTGAACCTGAAGTCGCGCACCCTGGGGCACACCCGCCAGGAGTTCGATTACCCCATTCCCGTGGACGATGCCCGCGACCTGCTGGCGCTGTGCGTGGGCGGGTTGATCGACAAGCGCCGCCATCTGGTCGAACACGCCGGGCTGACCTGGGAAGTGGATGAGTTCCTGGGCGACAACGCCGGCCTGGTGGTGGCCGAGGTGGAACTGGACAGTGCCGACCAGGCCATCGACCTGCCGGACTGGGTGGGCGCGGAAGTGACCGACGACGCGCGCTATTACAACGTCGCGCTGGCCAGTCATCCCTATTCACAGTGGTGAAGCGGTGATCGCGCGGTAGCGCCCCCTTTTGCCGCGGCGGGCGGCCCCCATCTTGGGGGCATGAGAATCGATATCTATTCCGACGTGGTCTGCCCCTGGTGCTGGATCGGCAAGCATCGTTTCCAGCAGGGCGTGCAGTTGCTGGGCGCCGATGCGCCCGCCCTGGACATCCATTGGCAGCCGTTCCAGCTGGACCCGGACGCTGACGCCACGCCGGTCCCGCTGCGCCAGGCTTATGCGCGCAAGTTCGGCGGGGCCGAGCGCACCGAACAGATCCTGGGCCAGACCCAGTCCACCGCGCAGGCCGAGGGCCTGCCAATGGACTTCGGCCAGGGCCAGGTGCGGGTGACCACGTTGCCTGCGCACCGCCTGCTGTGGCTGGCCGGCGAACACGGCGTGCAGGACGCGGTGGGCGAAGCGCTGTTCCGCGCCCACTTCGAGCACGGCCAGAACCTGGCCGACCCTGCCGTACTGGTGAAGGCCGGCGCGGCCGGCGGGCTGGCCGCAGCCGAGATCGAACAGATGCTGGCATCCGATCGTGGCCTGGCCCAGGTGCAGGCCAAGCTGGCCGACGCGCAGGCGCTGGGCATTTCCTCGGTGCCCACCTTCGTGATCGACGGGCGCTGGGCGATTTCCGGCGCGCAGCCGCCGGAAGCCTTCGCCCAGGCGCTGCGCCAGATTGCCGCCGAGCAGGGCGCCCCCTCGGCCGCCGCGGGTGAAGCAGCCTGCGGCCCGGACGGCTGCGCGGTCTAGACCGCGCGGGGTCAGAGCCCCTGCGGGGGATCCAACCCCGGGGTCGGATCCCCGCAGGGGCTCTGACCCCGTCTCCCCATTTCGCCGAACACTGCGTCCATCGGCCGGTTCTGCGACAATGCGGCACTGCGCCATGCGGGCGCCTGTTGTGGAGATCGACCCATGCTGCTGATCGGCGTTGCCGGCACTGAACTGACCGCCCAGGAACGCGACTGGCTGCAGCACGATGCCGTGGCCGGGGTGGTGCTGTTCAAGCGCAACTTCGCCTCGCGCCAGCAGGTGACCGATCTGACCGCCGCCATCCGCGCCGCCGCACCGCGCCCGCAGTTGCTCTGCGTGGACCAGGAAGGCGGCCGCGTGCAGCGCTTCCGCGAGGGCTACAGCGAACTGCCGCCGCTGCAGGACATCGGCGCCCTCTACGCGCGCGATCCGCAGCAGGCGCTGGCGCTGGCCGAACAGCACGCCTGGCTGATGGCCAGTGAAGTGCGCGCCAGCGGCCTGGACCTCAGCTTCGCCCCGGTGGTGGATCTGGCCCGTGGCAACCGCGCCATCGGCAACCGTGCCTTCAGCGAAGACCCGCAGGTGGTCGCCGCCTTCACTGCCGCCTATGTGCGCGGCATGCACGCGGTGGGCATGGCCGCCACGCTCAAGCATTTCCCCGGCCACGGCACCGTGCTGGAAGACACCCACGTCGATACCGCCGTCGACCCGCGCGCGCTGGACGAACTGCGCGCGCAGGACCTGGTGCCGTTCGGCGCCGGCATTGCCGCCGGTGCCGATGCGGTGATGATGGCCCACGTGATCTACCCGCAGGTGGCGCCTGAGCCGGCCGGCTATTCGCCGCGCTGGATCCAGGACATCCTGCGCGGTGAGCTGGGCTTCCGCGGCGTGGTGTTCTCCGATGACATCGGCATGGCCGCTTCGCACAGCGCCGGTGGCGTGCCGGCGCGCGTGCATGCCCACTTGGATGCCGGCTGCGATGTGGTGCTGGTCTGCCACCCCGAGCTGGTCGATGAAGCCCTGCATGCCGTGCAGGGCCGTTCACTGAATACCGCCGCGCTGCTGGGCCTGCTTGGCCGCGGCGCACTTGGCTGGGACGGCCTGCTGGCCGATGCCCGCCATGGCACCACCCAATCCCATCTGCTGCAAACCCTTGGAAGAACCGTCTGATGCCGAACCTCACCATTTCCCAGGCCCTGGCCCAGGCTGACCTGCTGGTCGACCGCCCCACCATCGACAAGGCCATTGCCAGCATCGCCGACGCCATCGCGCGCGACTACAAGGGCGAGGTGCCGCTGTTCCTGTCCATCATGCACGGCGCACTGCCGTTCGCCGGCCAGCTGGCACTGGAACTGGGCGCGCGCGGCCAGGACGTGCAGTTCGATTACCTGCACGCCACCCGCTACCGCGGTGAAACCACCGGCGGCGACCTGGTCTGGAAGCACAAGCCGGCCACCTCGCTGTTCGGCCGCCGCGTGCTGCTGGTGGACGACATCCTGGACGAGGGCTACACCCTGCAGGGCGTGCGCACCTGGTGCCTGGAACAGGGCGCCACCGACGTGCGCATTGCTGCGATGACCGTGAAGAAGCACGACCGCGGCCTGCCGGACGTCACCGCCGATTACGCCGGCATCGAGCTGCCGGACCGTTACGTGTTCGGCTTCGGCATGGATGTGAACGAGACCCTGCGCTGCGTGCCGGCCATCTATGCCATGAAGGAGTGACGGCACGGCCGTCCGCGGCCGATCCCACCCTGTCGCCGGCGCCCTCGGGTGCCGGCGTTCGTCTTTTTCTGGAGTGATTCCCATGCAACAGATTGCCCTGGCCGTGATCGGCGGTACCGGTGTCTACAACCTGGCCAAGCTGGACGATGTGCAGACCCACGAGGTCGAAACCCGCTTCGGTCGTCCGTCGGGCCCGGTGCGCGTCGGCACCCTGCTGGGCCACCGCGTGGCCTTCCTGGCCCGCCACGGTGAGGGCCATTCGCTGCCGCCGCACAAGATCAACTACCGCGCCAACCTGGCCGCGCTGCAGCAGATCGGCGCGCAGCGCGTCCTGGCGCTGAACACGGTGGGCGGCATCGGCGACGATTTCGGTCCGCGCGTGCTGGCCTGTCCGGATCAGGTAATCGATTACACGTGGGGTCGTATCAGCACGATCTGCGAAGAAGACGGCACCGACGTGGTCCACGTCGATTTCGGTCACCCGTACACGCCGATGCTGCGCAGCAAGATCCTGGCGGCGGCGAAAGTGACCGGGGTGAAGGTGCACGACGGCGGCTGCTACGGCGCCACCCAGGGCCCGCGCCTGGAAACCATTGCCGAAATCGCCCGCATGCGCCGCGATGGCTGCGATCTGGTGGGCATGACCGGCATGCCTGAAGCCGCGCTGGCACGGGAGCTGGGGCTGGACTACGCCTGCTTGGCGATCGTGGCCAACTGGGCCGCCGGCTGTGGCGACGGCGAGGAGATCACCATGGCCGAAGTGCTGGCAAACGTGCAGGCCGCCAGCAACGGACTTCCGGAACTGGTAGGCGAATTGGCGCGGGGGTGATTGTCATCCTCGGGCAAGCTTTGCATACTCAGCCGGTACGCGGGTTCAGCGTACACCACCCATTCATTGCAAAGGTCTCGCATTAACATGCCGAACGGTACCGTCAAGTGGTTCAACGACGCCAAGGGATTTGGCTTCATCTCGCCGGAGGATGGCAGCGCCGACGTGTTCGCGCACTTCTCCGCCATCAACTCCAAGGGCTTCCGCAGCCTGCAGGAAGGCCAGCGTGTCACCTATGACGTGACCCAGGGCCCGAAGGGTGCCCAGGCTTCGAACATTACGCCGGCCGAGTGATCCACTCGACAGTGCGTTGAAAACCCCGCTACGGCGGGGTTTTTTTTGCGCAGGGCAACGGCGGGCGGGGATTGCGGGTGGCTGACGGAACGGCGGGCGCTCCGGCGTCGGCCAGTAGATCCACGCCATGCGTGGATGCCGTTGCGGGTTCCCTTCGCCATTGGCAATCCGCCTCGGGCACAATGCAAGCATGACGGAACGACTGCGCATTGCCGTGATCGGCTACGGCACCGCTGGCCAGGCATTGGCCATCCTGCTCACCCGTGATGGCCACGAGGTGGAGATCTTCGAACGCGTGCCCACGCCGGGCCCGGTAGGGGCCGGCTTCCTGCTGCAGCCCAGCGGCCTGCAGGTGCTGTGGCAGATGGGCCTGCTCGACGCCGTGCGTGCGCACGCCGCGCCGGTGCACCGCCTGTACGGCGATACGCCCTGCGAACGCGCGGTGATGGACATGGGCTATGCCGGTCTGGATGCACGCCTGCACGGGCTGGGCATGCAGCGCGGCGCGCTGTTCTCGTTGCTGGAAGATGCGCGCGAAGGCGCCGGCCACCTGCACGTGGGCACCGCTATCGAGGCGGTGGACAGCGCACAGGGGCGCGTACGCGATGCGCAGGGGCGCTGGCACGGCCCGTTCGACCTGGTGGTGGCCGCCGATGGTGCGGCATCCACCCTGCGCGACAGCGTAGAAGGCGGCACCGCGCTGGACCGGGTGTACCCGTGGGGTGCGCTGTGGTGCCTGCTGCCAGCCGAAGACTGGCCGCACATGCAGGAGCTGCGGCAACGCTACGTGGCGGCGCGCAAGATGATCGGCCTGCTGCCGGTGGGCACCCGCCCCGGTGATGCCACGCCGCGCCTGAGCTTCTTCTGGAGCCTGCCGCGTGATGATTTCGAGCGCTGGCAGCAGGAAGGCATGGCGCCCTGGCTGCAGGAACTGCATGCCCTGTGGCCGCAGGCCAGCGCGCGCTTCGCGCACCTGGTCGATGCCGGCCAGCTGGCACGCGCGGTGTACCGCGATGCGGTGATGAAGCGCTGGCACCATGGCCGCCTGGTGCTGGCCGGTGATGCCGCACATTCGATGAGCCCGCAGCTGGGGCAGGGCGTGAACATGGCCCTGATCGATGCACTGGCGCTGCGCGATGCGCTGCGCAGCCACCGTGGCGAAGCGGCGCTGCAGGCCTACCAGGCACAGCGGCGTGCGCATGTAGCGGTGTACCAGCGCTGGAGCCGCTGGCTGACGCCGCTGTTCCAGTCCAATGGCGATCTATGGGCGCATGCGCGCGACGTCCTGCTTGGCCCGATGGGGCGCATGCCGGGCGGGCGCGGGCACATGCTGCGCGTGCTCAGCGGCACCCAGCACGGCTGGTTCGGCGCACTGCCGCTGGATCCGGGCTTCATTGCCGCGCTGGCCGAAGCGCCGCGTGCGGCCGCCAGCAGCAGTGCGATCAGCGCTGCCGTGAACGTGCCCGTCACCTGAACTAACGAACATCTCACCCCGGTTGTGCGAGAACAGCTGTGCACGCGCACGCCGCGTCGCCCGTTTTCCTTTCCGTGATCGAACACTCCGTGATCGAACTTCGCGCATGGCCCGGGCGGCCGCGCCGTCGCGGCCTGCTGCGGCCCGGATGCGCCGCACGTTCGAAGGAGGATGCCATGTTGTTCGCGGTCCACGAGCTGGAATCGGAAATCTGCAAACTGCGCGGTCTGCTGCAGATGCTGCACGAAGACCAGCCCGACGTGCTGGAGGATGTCTTTGAATTCCACGTGGGTAGCCTGATCAGCCACGCGGGCGCCGAACACCATGGCTACATCCGCACCTGTGCGCAGGAAATGCTGGCGGCGGTGCGTGCACTGCCGCGCCACGTCGGCAACAGCGAGCCCACGTTTCGATTGATGCCCGACATGCTGGCCCGCCCGGCCTAAGCCTGGCGGGGCGGTACCGGCACCAGGCTGCCTTCCACACAGGCAATGCGCTGTTCGTCGCGCGCGGGCTGTATCACGACGCCCGCGGTGAACGCGGAAAACGCGGGCAGCACGGTGATTCCCGGGCGCAGCCAGAATGCTGGAAAGCGCCGGCGCAGCGCCGGCAGGGCGATCTGCGGATGCAGGTGGCCGGCAATCACCCAGGCGCCGGCTTCGGGTTGTGGTTCGTGGCGCAGCACGATGTCCCCCAGTCGCACCTGATCGTGCAGCTGCACGCGCAGCGCCGCTGCGGCAAGCTGGCGGTCGTGGTTGCCACGGATCACATGCACGTCCAGGCCCGCTTGCTGTTCGCGCCAGGCCAGCCATTGCGCCAGCCACGCCGTGCGGTGCAGCGGGCCATGCAGCATATCGCCCAGGATCCACAGCTCGCGGCACGCGTGCTGCTGCACAAGCGCCTGCAGCCGTTGCAGGTCGCCCAGGGTGCCGCCGGCGGGCAAGGCGATGCCGGCGCGGCGGAACACATCGGCCTTGCCCAGGTGCAGGTCGGCAATCAGCAGGGCCTGCCGGGCCGGCCACAGCAATGCACGCGCGCCGAGCAGGCGCAGCGTCTGCCCGCCCAGCTGCATGGCCAGCTCAGTGGTCATGGCGGCGTTCCAGCTGTTGCGCGGCGCGTTGCACGCGGGTACGCCAGTCTTCGTTGCTGAACTGGCCGCGCAGGCGCTCGGCCCACAGCGGAAAACCCAGCGGCGTGAGTGAGGCCGGATGCTGCAGCGACACCGCCTGACCGCCAATGCGTGCCAGCGCCTGCTGCAGCCCGGGCAGATCCAATGCGTCCTGCAGCACTTCCTGCTCGGCCAGGGCCAGCAGCACGTGCTCGGGGTCATGCTGGCGCAGCACGTCATGCAGCAGGCCCGCAGAGGCCTGCAACTGGCGCAGCGAGCGCGGCATGCCGCCGGGCAGGCTGGGCACCAGCAGTCCGGCCACGCGCGCGATGCCGCGGAACTGGCGGCGTGCCAGCTCGCCCAGGTTCACGGCCGCGCGCAGATCGTCCAGCAGCCCGTCGCGGGTGAACAACGCATGCCACGCCTGCGCATCCAGGGTGATCGGCTGTGCCGGTGCCAGCACCAGGCCATGATCGTTCACCGCATAGCCAATGCTGTTGCGCTGCAGCCGCGTGCAGCGCAGTGACAGCAGCGCGGCCAGTGCTTCATGCACGTGGCGCCCGGCGAACGGGTAGATGAACACGAACTGGCCCTCGCGGCGGCGCACGTCCTCCACCAGCAGCTGCGCCGGCGAGGGCCGCGCGGACACGCGTGCCTGCAGCGCCAGCAGCGGCGCCAGCCACGTTGATTCGGCACTGTCATCACTTCCGGAGAGCACTGCGAGCAAGGCTTGCCCCAGTGGCATCGACAATGGCAGCTGGCCGCCCTGCCAGCGCGGCACGCTGCCGTCGCCGCGGCCACGTGCCACCCGCACATAGGCGGTCATGTCGCGCAGCTGCACCAGCTCCAGCAGGCGCCCGGCGAACTGGAAGCGGTCGCCCGGGCGCAGGCGCCCTGCGAACTGTTCTTCCACCGAACCCAGGCTGCCGCCGCGCAGGAACTGCACGCGCACGCTGCCATCGCTGCTGATGGTGCCGATCGACAAGCGGTGGCGCAGGGCCTGGCGGCGATCGGGCACCCGGTAGGTGCCGCTGTCATCGATCTGCACCTTGTGGAAATCCGGATACTGCGACAGCGCCCGGCCGCCCTGCACGATGAAGTCCAGCACGGCCTGCCACTGCGCATCGGTCAGATCGGCAAAGGCGTGGGTGCGCCGTACCTGGGCCAGCAGCACATCGGCCTGGAAGCCGCCGGCCAGCGCGCAGCTCACCGCGTGCTGGGCCAGCACGTCCAGCGACAGGACCCGTGGACGGCGTGCTTCCACCACGTTCTCGCGCAGCGCGTTGCGTGCCGCCGCGAATTCGGCCACTTCCAGCGCATGGCTGGGAATGCAGGTGATGCGGCCGCTGGCGCCAGGGCGATGGCGTGCGCGGCCGGCGCGCTGGCGCAGGCGCGCCACGCCCTTGGGGCTGCCCAGCTGCAGCACCTGGTCCACTTCCGGGAAATCCACGCCCAGGTCCAGGCTGGAGGTGGCCACCACGCAGCGCAGGCTGCCTGCACGCAGGCCGTCTTCCACCTGCTGGCGCAGGGTCGGGTCCAGCGAGCCGTGGTGCAGGGCCAGGCTGTCGGCGTCTTCCGGCCACACCGCGGCCAGCGCCTGGTGCCACAGTTCGGCCTGCGCGCGGGTGTTGGTGAACAGCAGGGTGCTGCGTGCGCCCTGGATCGCATGCAGGACCCGCGGCAACTGCACCAGGCCCAGGTGGCCGGCCCACGGAAACCGTTCGCCGGCCGGCGGCAGCAGGGTCTGCACCTGCACCGGTCGCTGCCGCGCGCCTTCCACGAGCGGCGCGTCGGGCTGGTCGGGCAGCAGCACCTGCCGCGCCTGCTGCAGGTTGCCCAGCGTGGCCGACAGCCCCCACAGCTGCAGGCCGGGGCTGGCATCGCGCAACCGTGCCAGGTTCAGCTGCAACAGCACGCCACGCTTGCTGCCCAGCAGTTCATGCCACTCATCCACCACCACGCAGCGCAGGTGCTGCATGCGCGGCAGCGTATCGGCATAGCTCAACAACAGCGCCAGCGATTCGGGCGTGGTCACCAGCACATCCACGCGCCCCTCGCGCGCCTGGCGCCGCTCGCGGTTGCTGGCATCGCCACTGCGCAGGCCGACCTTCCAGCCCAGACCCATGCCATCGATGACTGTCTGCAGTGCGCGTGCGGTATCGCTGGCCAGTGCCCGCAGCGGGGTGACCCACAGCACCTGCAGCGGACGCACCGCGCTGGCCCGCGCCGGCGCCGGTGGTGGATCGATCAAGGCCTGCAGCAACGGCCCGCCGAACATCGCCAGGGTCTTGCCGCTGCCGGTGGGCGTATGCAGCAGGCCCGATTCGCCCGCCAGGTAGTGCCGCCACATCGCGCGCTGGAACGGCAGTGGGCGCCAGCCGCGCGCGGCGAACCACGCCTGCAGGCGCTGCAGGGCCTGCGCACGGGTCATCGCGCCAGTGCCTGCAGGGTGTGCAGCTGGTCGGCCTCGCCGGCGGGCTTGTCGTGGCGCCAGCGCAGGATGCGCGGGAAGCGCACCGCGATGCCCGACTTGTGTCGGCTGCTGCGGTTCACCGCTTCGAATCCCAGCTCGAATACCTGCACGGCGTCGACGCTGCGCACCGGGCCGAAGCGCTCGCGGGTGTGCGCGCGGATCCAGCGGTCCAGCGCCAGGATCTCCTTGTCGTCCAGGCCCGAATAGGCCTTGGCCACCGGTACCAGCGCGTCACCGTCCCACACCCCGAAGGTGTAGTCGGTGTACAAGGTGCTGCGCCGCCCATGGCCGGCCTGCGCGTACAGCAGCACCGCATCGATGGTGAGCGGCTCGATCTTCCATTTCCACCAGTCGCCGCGACGGCGCCCGGCCTGGTAGACCGAATCGCGGCGCTTGATCATCAGCCCCTCCACGCCGCGTTCGCGGGCACCGTCACGCAGGCGCGCGGCCTCGGCCCAGTCCTCGGCGAGCACCGGTGGCGAGAGCTGCAGGCGAGGATCGGCCAGTGCATCAAGCAGCTGCGCCAGCTGCGCGCGGCGTTCGTGCAGCGGCAGCTCGCGAAGATCCTGGCCATCGCGTTCCAGCAGGTCGTAGGCCAGCACGCGCACCGGCGTGTTGCGCAGGGTGGCGGCACCGGGTTTGCGGCGCTGGATGCGGGTCTGCAGGGCAGTGAAGGCGCGCGGCAGGTCATCGGCGCTGTCCCAGGCCAGCAGCTCGCCGTCGATCACGCAGCCATCGGGCAGTCCGGCGGCGGCCTGTTCGATTTCGGGGAAGCGACCATCCAGCCGCTCTTCGCCGCGCGACCACAGGGCCACCTCGCCATTGCGGCGCAGCAGCTGCAGGCGGATGCCGTCCCACTTCCATTCCAGCAACCAGTCATCCAGCGCGCCCAGCCGCTCGTCCGGTGCGCCTTCGAGCGGCGAGGCCAGGAAGAACGGGTAGGGCTGCTGGCGGTCGGTCGGCAGTTCGTCTGGCGACAGCAGCTGCGCCAGCGCGGCGGGCGAGGGCACCCACTCACCCAGCATGCGCTGGGCAATGCGGGCGATGTCCAGCCCCGACCATTCGGCCAGCGCCTGCTGCACCAATCGCTGCGATACCCCCACGCGCAGGGCGCCGGTCAGCAGCTTGTTGAACACCAGGCGTTCGGCGGCGGGCAGTTGCTGCCAGCCCTGCAGCACGGCGGCGTGGCGTACCGTCTCGTCCTGGTTGGCCACCGCCAGCAGATGCTGTTCGATCCAGTCGGCCAGGGCCCGTTCGGGGGCGGGCGTTGCCGGGTCATCCAGCAGCAGGGTCAACGTTTCGGCCAGGTCGCCCACCTGCGCATAGCTGTCTTCCACCAGCCAGGCCGGAAGCCCGGACGCCTCGGTGATCCAGCGGCGCAGCTCACCGCTGGCGGCCACCTTGCGGCGCGCGCCGCCCACCTTGCCCCCGCTCAGCAGGTACAGCGCCCATGCCGCATCGCGTGGACGTGCCGTGCGGAAGTAGTCGACCAGCGCGGCCCGCTTGTCCAGCGTTGCGGTGCTGCGGTCCAGGCGCTGGTAGAGCGCGGCGAAGGCCTTCATTCCTCGGCCCCGAAATCGGTGCGGAAGGCCTCGGCGGCCACGCCGCGCTCGCGCAGGAAGGGGATCAACGCATCGGTGTTGCCGTGGGTGGCGATGATGCGCCGCGCGCCGGTCTGTTCGATGGTCTGCAGCAGCGCCGGCCAGTCGGCGTGGTCGGAAATGACGAAGCCGCGGTCAACATTGCGCCGGCGCCGGTTGCCGCGCAGCTGCATCCAGCCCGACGCGAACGCCAACTGATGACGGCCGAAGCGGCGCAGCCACGGCGTGCCCGCCGCCGACGGCGGGGCCAGGATCAGCTGCCCGGCTGCATCCGGGGTACGCCCCTGTTCGGCCACGGTCACCGTGTCCAGCATGTCCACCCCGGCCTGGCGGTAGACCGCCACGCCATTGGCGATGGCCCCGTGCAGCCACGCCGGCTGATCGTCCAGCGGCAGCAGCTCGGCCAGCACGCGCTGGGCCTTGCCAAGGGCATAGCACAGCAGCACCGCCGCTTCCCCGCGCGCGGCGCATTCGCGGCGCCAGGCCACGATGTCGGCGGCCACATCGGCGGTGTGTGGCCAGCGGTAGATCGGCAGGGCGAAGGTGGCTTCGCTGATGAAGGTATCGCAGGGCACGACCTCGAACGGCGTGCAGGTGGGATCGTGCTGGCGCTTGTAATCGCCCGAGGCCACCCAGACCTGGCGCCCATCGTCGATGCGCACCTGGGTCGAGCCCAGCACATGCCCCGCCGGGTGGAGGGATACCTGCACCCGGCCCAGCGAAAAGGGCGTGCCTTCGGCATGCGCGTGCAGCGGCACATCGCCCAAGCGCCAGCGCAGGATCGGCACGCTGCCGGTGCTGCAGTGGTATTCGCCCATGCCCGGGCGCGCGTGGTCGCCATGGCCATGGGTGATGACCGCGCGCGGCACCGGCCGCCACGGATCGATGTGGAAATCGCCGGCGGCGCAGTACAGGCCTTCTGGCCGCAATACCACCAGATCTTCGTTGTCGCTCATGTGGCCACTCTGGCGCGGCGCTCGTGCAGGCGGTGAGAACCGCGCTGAACGGGCGCTGGCCGGACGATGCGGCACAATCGAGGGGCTCCTTTTCCGCAACGGGAAGCAATGGATGAACGGACCGGGCTTCAACAGCAACGTTCCCTACGAAACGCACGTGGTGCTGAACCAGCCACCACCGTTCGCCGGGCGGCAGTTATGGACCGACGATGTCGCGCTGGTGGAGGCAGTGCAGCGTGAGGGCGGCGGTGCCTTCGCACCGCGCCTGGCGGTGTATGGCGCACTGGCCGGCGATGAGCTGTACCGCCTGGGGTTCGATGCCAACCGCGACCGGCCGCGCCTGCGCACGCACGATGCGCAGGGGCACCGCATCGATCTGGTGGAGTTCCATCCGGCGTACCACCAGCTGATGGGCACGGCCAAGCAGCACGGCGTGGCCGGGCTGTCCTGGCACGAACCGCAACCGGGCGCACACGTGGCGCGCGCGGCGCTGAGCTACCTGCATCACCAGGCCGAAGCGGGCACCAGTTGCCCGCTCACCATGACCCACGCCGCGGTGGCAGTGCTGCGCTCGCAGCCGCACCTGGCCGAGTGGGCACGCAAGGCGGCCGCGCCTGTCTACGATTCGCGCGATGTGCCGGTGGCCGACAAGGCCGGCATCACGCTGGGCATGGGCATGACCGAAAAGCAGGGCGGCTCGGACGTGCGTGCCAACAGCACCCACGCCGAGCCGATCGACGGCGAGCGTTATCGCTTGTCGGGGCACAAGTGGTTCTTCTCCGCGCCGATGAGCGATGGCTTCCTGGTGCTGGCGCAGGCCCCCGGTGGGCTGACCTGCCTGCTGATGCCACGCCGCCTGGCCGATGGTGACCGCAATGCGTTCCGGCTGATGCGATTGAAGGACAAGCTGGGCGACTGGGCCAATGCGTCCAGCGAAGTGGAGTTCTGCGGTGCACAGGCCTGGCGCGTGGGCGAGGAAGGGCGCGGGGTGGCCACCATCATCGGCATGGTGATGATGACCCGGCTGGACTGCATGCTGGGCGCGGCGGCGGAAATGCGCATGGCCCTGGCCCAGGCGCTGCACCATGCACGGCACCGGCGCGCGTTCGGCAAACCGCTGGTGGACCATGCGCTGATGACCAACGTGCTGGCCGATCTGGCGCTGGAATCGGAGGCGGCCACGGTGCTGGCCATGCGCATCGCCCGCGCGGTGGATCGCGCCGCCATCGATCCGGCAGAAGCCGCGCTGGCGCGGGTGGGCACGGCGCTGGGCAAGTACTGGCTGTGCAAGCGCGCCCCGGCCTTCGTCAACGAGGCGCAGGAATGCCTGGGCGGCGCTGGCTACGTGGAAGAGTCGATGCTGCCGCGCCTGTACCGGCAGGCGCCGTTGAATTCGATCTGGGAAGGCAGTGGCAACATCCAGTGCCTGGACGTGCTGCGCGCGCTGGCGCGTGAGCCGGAAACAATGGCCGCCCTGCAACAGGAACTGCAGGCGGCGGCCGATGCCGACCTGCGCTACTCGCAGGCGCTGCAGCGCTGGGAAGAATCACCCGGGTTCGATGAGGGGCAGGCACGCGCCTTCTGCGAGCGCACGGCACTGCTGCTGCAGGCCGCGGTGCTGTTGCGGGCGGAAAGCCCCATGGCCGACGCCTTCATCCGCAGCCGCTTGCAGGGCGAGCATGGCCTGGCGCTGGGGACGTTGCCGCCGGGGCTGGAACTGGGCGAGATGCTGGCGCGCGCCCTGCCGTAACGTCGCCGGGCCAACAGGCCCGGCGACAGGGGAAACATCAGTGCTTGGCTTCTTCGTGGGCCGCGTTGGCCTTCGCGTCATCTGCGACATCGCGGGCCTTGTCGGCCACCTTCTGCGCGGCATCGGCGGTGGCATCGCTGGCGTGCGCGGCCGCATCGGTGGCCGCAGCCTTGGCCTGGTCGGCGGCGGTGGCGGTCGCATCGGCGGCCTTGTCCAGCGCCTGCTGGGTATCGGCGGCGGCCTGCTCGGAGGCCGCAGCAGTCTTGTCAGCGGCCTCGCGGGTGGCCGCGGCGGCCTGGTCCACTGCATCACGCGCGGCGGCGCCCGCGCTGTCGGCGGCCTGCGCGGCATCCTGGCGGGCCTGTTCGGCTTCCGGGCCCTTGCAGGCGGCCAGGGCC
The DNA here is from genome assembly GCF_010894375.1 of Stenotrophomonas sp. B1-1. NCBI lineage: Bacteria > Pseudomonadati > Pseudomonadota > Gammaproteobacteria > Lysobacterales > Lysobacteraceae > Stenotrophomonas > Stenotrophomonas sp. B1-1. Next base: position 341,746 of record NZ_JAAIUZ010000011.1, read on the forward strand.
AGCACCAGCGAGGCGGCCAGCAGGGGAGTGGTCAGCGTGCGGATCTTCATGGCGGTCTCCGGTACAGCGATGGATGGGACGCCAGCCTATTCAGGCCGCTGTGAAGGCCCGGTCGCGAGGCCAACAGCGGCATTCAGGCAAAGAAAAAGCCGCTGGCGAACCAGCGGCTTTTCCAGAACAGCGTGAAGAAAGAAGTTATTACTTCTTGGCTTCTTCAGCAGCGTCCTTGGCCTGCTCGGCGGTGGCTTCACCGGCCTTGGCAGCGTCGGCAGCAGCGCCGGCAGCAGCGTCGGTGGCAGCAGCGCCAGCCTGGGCAGCAGCGTCGGTCGAAGCGTCGGCAGCGGTGGCGGCGGTGTCAGCGGCCTGCTGGGCAGCGTCGGCGGTCTGGGCGCCGGCAGCGGCGGCCTGGTCGGCAGCAGCCTGGGCTTCGGTGGCGGCTTCGTTGGCCGAAGCAGCGGCGTCCTGGGCAGCTTCCTGCTTCGAGCAGGCGGCCAGGGCCAGGGCCAGGGACATAGCGACCAGCAGCTTGTTGATGCTCATTGTGTGAATCCTCGTCGTTAGATTAGGCAACGCGCAACTGCGCGCCGACAACATGATGACAAGCCAAGATTGGGTGTCAAGCGCTCCCGCATTCATTTTTGCGAAATCGCCGTTAATTCCTTTCAGATCAACTCGATGGCGATTGCCGTCGCTTCGCCGCCGCCGATGCACAGGGTAGCGATGCCGCGCTTGCCGCCGCGCGTGCGCAAGGCGTTGACCAGGGTGACCACCAGACGTGCGCCCGAGGCGCCGATCGGATGGCCCAGTGCGCAGGCGCCGCCATTCACGTTGAGCTTGTCGTGGCTGATGCCCAGTTCACGCATCGGCGCCATGGCCACCACGGCAAAGGCTTCGTTCACTTCGAACAGGTCGACCTGGTCCAGGGTCCAGCCGGTCTTCGCCAGCAGGGCGTGGATCGCGCCGATCGGCGCGGTGGTGAACCACTCCGGCTCCTGCGAATGGGTGGCGTGGCCGACGATGCGCGCCAGCGGGGTGATGCCGCGCGCGGCCGCATCGTCTTCGGCCAGCAGGACCACGGCAGCGGCGCCGTCGGAAATGCTGGAGGAACTGGCGGCGGTCACGCTGCCATCCTTCTTGAACGCCGGGCGCAGGGTCGGGATCTTGGCGATGTCCGAACGGCCGGGCTGCTCGTCGCTGGCGAACTCGACCTCACCCTTGCGGGTGGCCACCTTCACCGCGACGATTTCATCGGCGAATGCGCCATTGGCCTGCGCGGCCTGCGCACGGCGCACCGATTCGATGGAATAGGCGTCCTGTTCCTCGCGGGTGAACTGGTACTTGTCCACCGCGCATTCGGCGAATTCACCCATGGCCTTGCCGTCGTAGGCATTGACCAGGCCGTCGTGGGCCATGTGGTCCACCGCCTGGAAGTTGCCGAAGCGGTTGCCGGTGCGCGAGTTGGGCAGCATGTGCGGGGCGTTGGACATCGATTCCATGCCGCCGGCCACCACCACCTTGGCCGAACCGGCCTTGATCAGGTCGTGGCCCAGCATGATGGTCTTCATGCCCGAGCCGCAGACCTTGTTCAGGGTGGTCGCGCCGGCCGACAGCGGAATGCCGGCGGCGATGGCGGCCTGGCGGGCCGGGGCCTGGCCCAGGTTGGCCGACAGCACGCAGCCCATCAGGACTTCGGAAACGTCGCTGGCCGGTACCCCGGACTGCTCAAGGGCGGCGGCGATGGCGGCCGCGCCGAGGGTCGGGGTGGGCACGCCGTTGAACTGGCCCAGGAAGGAGCCAATGGCGGTGCGCTTGGCGGCGGCGATGACGATGTTGGACATGGCAATCTCGTTGATGCGTGAGCAATGTTCGGAAAGGAGACGGCGGGCGTTGGAAGCGGCGCCATTTCCCGGCAGACTGCGTGGGGGTCGACCCAGTATAGAGGGTCGGCGGTAGCTGCCGCTGGCAGCACTGGATGCCTGCAAGGGGTTGCGGCAGGCCAACGTTCATGGGAAGGAAACGATGGAACGTAAGACGATGGGCAGGTCGGTTCTGGCTTCGGCGCTGGTCGCCGCGCTGAGTGCATGTGGCGGTGGCGGTGGCGGCAGCAATGTGCGCATCGACCCGCCGCCCACTACGCCGCCGGTAACCCCGCCACCCACCACGCCCACGCCGGCCAAGCCCACCGAGCCGGCGGTGAACGCACATCTGGTGCAGACCAATGCCCTGGCCGCGCAGTCCGCTGGCCTGACCGGCAAGGGCGTGCGCATCGGCATCGTCGATTCCGGCGTGAAGCGCGACACGGCCGCGCTCAATGGCCGCGTGGTGGCCAACCTCAACTACGTCGATCCGGCGCGCAACAACCTGAATGTGGACGACGTGGTCGGCCACGGCACCGCGGTGGCCAGCCTGGCCGCCGGCGCAACCGTGGGCGTCTGGCCCGGCGGCATCGCGCCAGGGGCGCAGATCGTGTCGGCGCGAATCATTTCCGACACATCGCCCACCGATGACGGAAGTGGCCAGGGCAACTCCTTCAGCGGCCCGCTGGGCGTGGCCGGCATCCACCAGGACCTGATCAGCTACGGCGTGAAGATCATGAACAACTCCTGGGGCGGGTTGTACTGGACCGATCTGGCCACCACCGCGCAGGTGGCGGCCGAGTACCGCCCCTTCATCATGAGCAACGGCGGCCTGGTGGTGTTCGCCTCGGGCAACGAGGGCCGCGACCAGCCCAGCAGCGTGGCGGCACTGCCCAGCCAGCGCGGCGTGGGCGGTACGCTGCCGGCGGCCGATCTGGAAAAGGGCTGGCTGGTGGCCACCGCCATCGATCCGAACAAGCCCGGCGAACGCACCAGCTGGGCCAACGCCTGTGGCGATGCGGCGCGTTACTGCCTGACCGCACCGGGCAGCGCGGTGTTCCCCGAGCGCAACGGCAACGGCTACCAGTGGAATTACGGCACGTCGTTCGCCGCGCCGCTGGTATCAGGCGCGGCCGCGCTGGTCTGGGAACGCTTCCCGTACTTCGACAACGACCTGGTGCGGCAGACCCTGCTGGGCACGGCCACCGACATCGGCGCGCCAGGCGTGGACGCCATCTACGGCTACGGCCTGCTGAATGTCGGCAAGGCCGTGAACGGCCCGGCCCGCATCGACTGGGGCAATACCACCGTCAACGTCTCGCAGCTGGGCCTGAATTCGGTCTGGAGCAACAACATCACCGGCAGCGGCGGCCTGGTCAAACAGGGCGAAGGTTCGCTGGGCCTTTCCGGTACCAACACCTACACCGGCGACACCCGCATCGAACGCGGCACGCTGGCGCTGCGCGACGGCGCGTCCATCACTTCCAACGTGGTGATCACCGCGCAGGCGTCCAGCCCCAACGCGGCGGCACTGCAGTTCATGACCGGCACCACCCGGGTCAAGGGCAACGTGGACAACGCGGCGATGGTGATCGTGCGCGATGCCAACAGCAGCGCCACCATCGAAGGCAACTACCTGCACCGCGACGGCGCGCGATTGATGATCTCGCTGGGTTCCAGTCCACTTGCCATCACCGGCAGGGCCACCCTGCAGGGCGGCGACGTGCACGTGTCCAGTGTCGTCAGCGGCTACGTGCCGGCTGCCGGCCGCACCCAGACCGTGCTGCAGGCCGGGCAGGGCGTCAGCGGCACGTTCAACGGGGTCAGCAACAGCCTCAACGCGGGCAGCCTGCTGGATGCATGGCTCAGCTATGGCAGCAACGACGTCACCCTGAACATCGACCGGGTCAACGTGGTCAGCGCGGCATCGGCGGCCGGCCTGGGCGCCAGTACCCAGGCCTCGGCCTCGCGCGTGGAACGCGCGTTCGAAGCACTCGACGATGGGACCGACGTCACCGGCGTGTTCGCCCAGGGCGCGGGCGTGCTGCAGGGCGTGCAGGGCAACCTGGCGCTGCAGCAGAGCCTGGACAGCCTGTCCGGCAAGGCGCATGCGCTGGCTACGGCGGCCACCTTCGACAGCATCGATCTGGGCCGCCGCGCGCTGTCCGCACGCTTCGGCCAGGTGCAGGGCGCACCGCGCCTGGCCGGTGCCTGGCAGAACGCGCTGGGCGAAGCCGGCCAGGGCAGCTTCTCGGCCAGCGGCGCCGACACCCATGGCTGGATGATGGGCCAGGACACCGCACTGGGCAGCAACGGCGTGCTGGGCTTTGCCTTCGGTGAAACGCGCAGCTTCGGCAACCGGGCCTGGGGCAGCGATCGCGGCCGCGACCGGCAGTCGCAGGCGCAGCTGTACGCCGGCTGGAATGCCGGCGGTGCCTATGCGCTGGGCCAGCTGGGTGCCGGCCAGTTCAACCGCGAGATCGATCGCCAGCTGCTGCTGGGTGCCGGCCAGTACGGGGTCAACGCCCGCTACGGTGGCAACTTCAGCACGGCCAGCGTGGAGGCCGGTTATCGCTTCGGCTGGGCTGGTGCTTCGCTGACCCCGTACCTGGGCGCCGACTACACCCGCGTGGACAGCGATCGCTTCAGCGAACAGGGTGGCCTGGGCTTCGGCCTGCGCAGCGCAGGCGATGCCAGCAGCCGCAGCCAGGCACTGGCCGGTGTGCGCGCCGAGCGCCAGTGGCGCAACTGGGCGCTGCGTGGCTACGCCGAATGGCAGCAGCAGTTGTCCAGCCAGGGCATGGATGCGCAGGCCAGCTTCGTCGGCATCGATGCCTGGGCGCCGATGGCCGGGTTGCAGCCGATGCGTTCCGGTGGCCTGCTGGGTCTGTCGGTGGAATCGTGGCTGAGCCGCAACAGCCGCCTCAGCTTCGGCTACGACCAGCGCTTCGGCCCGCGCGGCGAACTGAGCCAGGTCGCACTGCGCTACAGCACCGCGTTCTGACGCGGTGTTGGGTGACCACGCCCGGCAGGCTGCCGGGCGTGGCCAGCGCCCATCAACCGCCGCGCAGGTTGCCCAGGCGCGGGGTGCTGCGGCCCAGCGGCATCTTCAGCTTGCCGATGGACTGGATGCGCGCTTCGGCAATGCGGTCGGCCGCGCGCTGCGGCGCGATGTTCTCGCGCTGCGACAGTTCGAAGATGCGCGTCAGGTTGTGGTAGATGCTGCGGATCAGGCGCATCGCCCGTTCGCGGTTGTAGCCGTCGATCTCCAGCGACACATTCATCACGCCGCCGGCGTTCACCGCGTAATCCGGTGCGTACAGGATGCCGCGGGCATGCAGCTCATCGCCGATGTCCAGGCTGGACAGCTGGTTGTTGGCGGTGCCGCAGATGATCTTCGCCTTGATCCGCGGCAGGGTGTCGGCGTTGATCGCCCCTTCCAGCGCACACGGGGCGAACACGTCGGCGTTCACTTCGTGGATTTCGTCGGGCTTGACCGCTTCGGCGCCGAAATCGCTGACCGCACGATCCACCAGCGCGCTGTCCAGGTCGGTCACGTAGAGCTTGGCGCCGCGGTCGCGCAGCAGCTTCACCAGTTCCATGCCGATGTGGCCCAGGCCCTGCACGGCAATGCTGGTCTTGCCCACTTCTTCGTGCCCGAACTTGAAGCGCAGCGCTGCCATCAGCGCCTGCAGCGCGCCATAGGCGGTGAACGGGGCCGGGTCGCCGGAACCGCCATGGACCTGGTGCACGCCGGTCACGAACTGGCTTTCCAGGTAGATGTTCTCCATGTCGTTCACATCGGTGCCGACATCTTCGGCGGTGATGTAGCGGCCGCCCAGGGAGTCGACGTAGCGGCCGAATGCACGGAACAGCACCTCGGTCTTGTCCACCTTCGGGTCGCCGATGATCACCGCCTTGCCGCCGCCCACGTTCAGGCCGGCCAGGGCGTTCTTGTAGGTCATGGTGCGGCTGAGCCGCAGCACGTCGTTCAAGGCCTCGTCGGTGCTGGCGTAGGGGCGCATGCGCACGCCGCCCAGGGCGGGGCCCAGGGTGGTGTTGTGAATGGCGATGATCGCCTTCAGGCCGGCATCCTGGCTGTGGCAGAACACCACCTGCTCATGACCGGTGGTGGCGAGGGTTTCGAATAGCATGGCGTCTCCGATGGCGCGATCAGCGGCGAACTGCAGCGAACTGCCAATGAACGGTAGGGTCCCAAAACAAAAAAAGCGACGTCGTCATGGCTGGGGGACGGGTCGCGCGGCGCCATTCTAGTCCATTCGCCCGGCCGATGCCGTGCACGGCCGGGGCGGCTGCATTAAAGAAGATGAAAGCGCGGCCGATGCTGCGACGACGGCAGGTCGCCGAATGTGAAGAAGGCGCGGGTGCAGGCAGTGGCAGCAGCAGTGCAACAACACGGCGGGCGCCGGTGAGGCCGGTCTGGTGGCAGGCCATGACGGCCTGGCTGGCGGGCAGGCGCGCGACCACACCGGTGCGCCGGGCCGAATCGCATGTCCGCCCGCCCGCCGGTCCCCTGCAGGGCGAGCCGCTGGCCGCCGGCGATGTCGCCGCGCACCTGCAGCGCAGCCTGCACGCGCTGGCGCTGTCCCCGCATCTGGTGGGCGAACCGGCGGGCGAGGGCAGCTCGCCGCTGGCCGAGGCGGTGGACCGCGCCCTGCAGGACCGCGACTGGGCCACCCGGCAGCTGCCGCGCCGCCCGCAACTGCTGCCGCAGCTGATCCAGACCGTCAACGACGATGCCGCGTCGGCGCGGGTGATGGCCGCCATCATCGGCCAGGACCCGGTGCTGACCGGCAACCTGCTGCGCATTGCCAACAGCCCGGCCTACAAGGTGCACGAGCGGCCGGTGGAAAGCCTGCAGCGCGCGGTCACCCTGGTCGGTACCGAAGGGGTGCGGCAGATCATCAGCGCCGTGCTGGTACAGCCGGTCATGCAGGTGCAGTGCGATGTCTTCCCGCAGTTCAGCACCATCATCTGGGAACACGCGCTGCTGGCCTCGCGCGCCGCGGCCGACCACGCCCGCACCGTCACCTTCGGCGATGCGTTCGCCGCGCAGTGGCTGGGGCTGGTGCAGGGGCTGGGCGCGGCGCTGGTGATGCGGCAGGTGCTGCAGGAAGCGCAGGGCCGCAGCAGCACGGTGGATGCGGCGCTGGCACTGGACCTGCTGCAGCGCTGGTCCTTGCCGCTGGCGCAACGCGTGGCCGCCGCCTGGGACCTGCCCGAACCGGTGCACCAGGCGCTAGCCGCCGATGCCCAGGGGCCGCTGGCCGACAGCCTGCGCCTGGGCAGCGCGGCGGCCGCGGCCAGCCTGCTGTGCCGGCATGGCCATGGCAGCCAGGTACGGATGCAGGCGTTGCTGGAACAGCTGCCTTCGGCACCGCCGCACGCGCTGCGCTGGATCTGGCGACGGCTGCACGGGCGCGCGGTGGAAACGCTGGATGAAGCCGGCGCCGAGGGCGGTGAGACGCCCGTACCGTAAGCGCTACAGCTGCGATTCCACCGGCAGCCAGCTGATCACCCGCGCGGTCCAGCGCTTGCCCAGCGAACTGCCGGGCTCGCGCTCCACCCAGTGCGGCGGCGGCTGCCGTTCCAGCCAGCGCAGCTCGTTGCCGGCGCCCAGCGCCAGCCACCAGCTGTGCTGCGGGTCGGCCAGTCGCAGGTATTCCTGGCGCAGGCGCGCGCCCAGCACGGGATCGTCAAACAGCACGCCCATTTCCGTATTGAGGTAGGCCGAGCGCGGATCGAGGTTGAACGAGCCGACGAAGCCGCGGCGGTCGTCGACGACGAAGGCCTTGGTATGCAGGCTGGCGCCGCTGCTGCCGAACAGGCTGCTGTCGCCCGGTTCGCCGTGTGCCTTCAGTTCGTACAGCTGCACGCCGGCCTGCAGCAGCGGCACCCGGTAGCCCATGTAGCCGCCGTGCACCGCAGCCACATCGTTGGCGGCCAGCGAGTTGGTTACCACGCCCACCTGCACACCGCGTGCAGCCATGGCCGAAAGACCCTGCAGGCCTTCGGCACCGGGCACGAAGTAGGGCGAGACCAGCAGCGCGCCGTGCTGGGCGGACTGCAACTGCGCGGCCAGCGCGGTCACCAGCCAACCCTCGCGTGCATCGTCGCGGTGCTTCATTGGCGGATCGGACAGGATGCGCACCCGGGCGCTCCAGTGCAGGGGCTCGGGGCCGGGCTGGCGCAGCGCACGCGAGCTGGCCACGCGCTGCAGGTAGGGGCGGCTGCTGTCATGCAGCGCATCGCGGTCGGACTGCTGCAGCAGCACGCGCAGCTGCGCCTGGCTGTAGTGCGCCAGCGCGCTGATCGGAACGGCGGCGTCGCTGTTCCAGTACGCATCGAAGATGGCGCTGGCCTGCTGCACGGCGGGGCCGGCCACGACCAGGTCCAGGTCCTGGAAGTTCACATCGTCGCGCGCGCTGAAGTATTCCTCGCCGATGTTGCGGCCGCCGACGATTGCCACGCGGCCATCGGCGATCCAGCTCTTGTTGTGCATGCGGTGGTTCACGCTGAAGGCGCGCTGCACCAGTTCCAGCGTACGGGCGATGCCGCTGCGGTTGCGGAACGGGTTGTACAGGCGGATCTCGATGTTCGGGTGCGCATCGAGCGCCAGCATCAGCGCATCCTTGTCCTTGGCGTTCATGTCATCCAGCAGCAGGCGCACGCGCACGCCGCGCACGGCGGCGTCGTGCAGCGCCTTGGCCATCAGGTGGCCCACCCGGTCGTCGTGCCAGATGTAGTACTGCAGGTCCAGGCTGCGGCCGGCCTGTTCGGTGATGACGGCGCGCGCGGCGAAGGCATCCAGTCCATCGCTGAGGAAGGCCACGCCGGATTGGTCGGGGTGGGCGGCCAGCAGCGGCGCCAGCTGGCGATCGATCGCGGTCTGCGCCGGCTGCAGTGGCAGCATCTGCGATGCGGGCCCGCGCGCGCTGGGGGTGAGATGGTCGGCCAGCAGCAGGCCCGACAACACCAGCAGCACCAGCGCAGCAATGATGATGGCGACGATACGCAGCAGTCTCATGCCACCATGCTAGTGGATCCACGCCATGCGTGGATGGCGTTCTGGGCACGGTCACGCCATGCGTGGATGGCGCCTTGTGGGGTCAGAGCCCTTGTCTGCGGCAAGGGATCCGACCCCGTGGCGGGCTCAGAACCGCTCGTCGCTGCCCAGGTAGCGCCACTGCCCCGGCACCAGCGGTCCCAGCGCCACGCGGCCGATGCGCAGCCGGCGCACCGCCGTCACCTGCAGCCCGGCAGCGGTCACCGCCATGCGCAGGCCTTTCGCGGTCAGCCCCTTGCCGGCAAAGCGCAGGCGTTGCTCGCTCTGCCAGCTGACCTTGGGCCCGCCGGCTTCCTGCTGCAGGCGCGCCAGCAGCCACGGGCCACGTTCGGGGCCGCCTTCGGCCACATCCACCAGGTATTCCTGCTCGGTGCGGCCCAGGTTGCGCTGCAGGTGGGCCAGCGTGGCCGGGTCCTGGCTGACCACTACCAGGCCGCTGTCGGCGGCCGGCAGTGCGGCGGCCAGTTGCAGGCCGTGGAAGTGGCGCTGCAGGGCGCGGGTGCCGCTGGCATCCAGTTCGCTGCGCGTCGCGCTGCTGACCAGTGCGCACAATGCCTCGGCGGCCATGCCCGCCGGCTTGTGCAGCAGCATGCTGACCCGTTCGGCCTTTTCATCGCTGGCCTGCTCGGCCACCACGATCACCGCGTCCTCATCCACCGGGCGCTGCGGCTGTTCCACCACTTCGCCGTTCACGGTCACCCAGCCACCTTCCACATAGCGCCGCGCTTCCCCGCGCGGGATGCCGAGCAGGGCGGACAGGCGTTTGTCGAGGCGGATCGGTTCCATGGCGGGCAGGTCGGTCAGGGGGCGCGCAGTGTAGCTGGTGCGGCCGGTCAGCGCTGGCTGCGGTTGGCCAGCTCGGTCAGGTACAGGCGGGTGTCGAACTCCAGCTGCAGGTAATCCGGCTCCATGTGCTGGCACAGCTGGTAGAAGGCCTTGTTGTGGTCGGCTTCCTTCAGGTGCGCCAGCTCATGCACCACGATCATGCGCAGGAACGCGGCCGGGGCCTGGCGGAACACGGTGGCGATGCGGATCTCGCGACTGGCCTTGAGGCGACCGCCGTGCACGCGGGAGATGGCGGTATGCGTGCCCAGCGCGTGTTTGATCACTTCCAGGGTGTTGTCGTAGCAGACCTTGTTGAGCGGCACCGACTTGCGCAGGTAGCGGTCCTTCAGTTCCTGGGTGTAGTCGTACAACTGGCGGTCGCTGCGCACCTCGTGCGGATCGGGGTAGCGCTGCTGCAACCAGGGGCCGAGCTTGCCCTGGGCCAGCAGTTCGCTGACCTGGGCCACCAGGGGCTCGGGATAACCGGTGAGGTACTTCAGGACAGCCATGCAGGGGCGGCGGAGCGTCGGTAGAATGGGGCTTCCAAGATTACACGCGGTACCGACCGACCATGGCAAAGCCCAACGCGCTGCAGGAACAATTGCTCAAGGCCGGCCTGGCCAAGAAGTCGCAGGCCAGTGCTGCCGCGCGTGAACAGGCCAAGGCGCGGCAGGGCAAGGCGGAATCGGCCTCGGCCGAGGTGCAGCGCGAAGCTGAACGCGCGCGCGCCGAGAAGGTCGAACGCGACCGCGCCCTGGCGGCCGAGCGCAATGCCCAGGCCCGCCTGGCTGAACAGAAGGCGCAGGCCAAGCAGATCATCACGGCCCACGCGGTGCCGCACAAGGGTGATGACGAATATCGCTTCAGCGATGGCGCGGCGATCCGCACGCTGCTGATCGACCCCAAGCTGCGCAAGGCGCTGTCGGTGGGCGTGCTGGTCATCGTCGCCCACGGCGAGGGCTACGCCCTGCTGCCGCGTGCGGCCGCCGAGAAGGTGCGCGAGCGTGCCCCCGAGGCGATCATCGTCGACCACGGCCAGCCGGGCTCGACCGCCGAGATTTCCACCGGCAACGCCGAGGACGACGCCTACTACGCCCAGTTCCAGGTGCCGGACGACCTGGTCTGGTAAGGCGCGGCTGAACCGGCCGCCAGCACGCCGGGCAGGGCCCGGTGCTGCCGATTGCAGTTACGGGTACGGTCCCCATATCAGGGATATACCTGACAGTTGCGGAGGTGAGTGATGGCCACCGGTTGGGCGGGCGACGGCGCGGTCCAGGACCAGATCGACGCCACCGTTGACGATGCCATTGCCCGTGCGCGGCGCCAGCTGCGCCAGGGGCCGGGTCTGGAACACTGTGAAGAATGCGACGCGCCGATTCCGCTGGCGCGGCGCCAGGCCGTGCCCGGTGTTCGCCTGTGCGTGGCGTGCCAGCAGGCGCTGGACGACGAAGAACAGGCACACGCCGGTTACAACCGCCGCGGCAGCAAGGACAGCCAGTTGCGGTGAGGGGGCTTTTGCAGGGCTGCGCCCTGCACCTGCTCAACGTCAACGTCAACGTCAAAAGCAAAAGCGGCATTCCGTGGGATGGCGGGGCGGTGTCGGATCGCGGGGACGCCGCAAGTACGTCCTTGTAGGCTTGGCAGCCGCATCCATGCGGCTGACACCCCGCAATCCGACACCGCCCCACCTCTGACAGGTTCCCGCGGCTGTTGGTAGGTGTCGACCTTGGTCGACACATCCACGCCATGCGTGGATGAAATTTAGTCGAATTCGAAACGCATCCACGCATGGCGTGGCTCTACTTGCCATCGCGGCACATGCGCGGCTGTAGGTAGGTGTCGACCTTGGTCGACACATCTGTCAGATATCGAATGAATTCATCCGTGTCGACCAAGGTCGACACCCACCAGAGCAGAACGCCGTTGCGGCAGATCGCGGGAAACTGTCGAAGGCGGGATGGGTCCGGTTGCGGGGGTGTCCGCGGCATGGATGCCGCGGCCAAGCTTACATGGACGTACTTGCAGCGTCCCCCGCAACCGGACCCACCCCGCCAACCCACGGATAGCCCGCTTTTGACGTTGCCGTTGCCGTTGCTCGTAGCAGGTGCAGGGCTGCAAGCCCTGCAGGGGAAAACCCCCTCAGCCGTCGCCTTGGATGCCGCCGGGGGCCTGCGACGGGTCGCGCCAGCGGCGCACCGTGCGCTGGAAGAACAGGTTGTTCGGCAACTGCAGAACCGTGCCCTGGTGGCCATCGCCGGTTTCCTGCAGCGTGGTGTAGATCAGGTTCACGTCGATCACCCGACCCTTCAGCCCCGGCTTCTCGCCGTTCTCCAGGACTTCGATGTAGTCGTGCAGGCGGAACGGGCGCGTGGTGAAGATCAGCAGCGTGCAGAAGATGTTGGACAGCACGCTCCATGCCGCGAAGAAGGCCACGGCACCCACCGCCGCAAAACCGGTGAACGCGGTCCACAGCACCGAAGGCGATGCGCCCAGCAGGCTGAGGATGTACAGCAGGGCACTGAAATAGACCACGAAGCTGCTGATCCGCCGCGCGCCCATCGCCATTTCCTGCGGCAGGGTGTAGTGCTCGGAAAAGCGCCGGATCAGACGCCGCGCCAGCAATCGCAGCAACCAGGCCGCCAGCAGCGTGGCCAGGATCTGCAGGCCGACGCCGATGTCGTGCAGCCACGGGTGGGTCCAGGCCGGCAGGTGATCCTTCAGTGACAACATCATGGGGCGACAACAGGTAGCGGGGAACAACGCCTGATGTTACCCGGCGCGCGATGGCGTTTCGACTGCCGGGGGCCACTGCAGGCAGACCAGCGCCTGGCCATGCCGCTGCAGGCATGCGCCGTGGGTCTCGCCGTGCCACTGCAGCGACAGGCCCAGGCCCTGCTGCGCCACGCAGATCACGATGGCCAGCAGCGCTGCACAGTGGGTGGCGGACATGGGGTCTCCGGGCCTGCGGCCACGCGGGGGATGCAGGCATGGATGCAGCGGCGGCCGAAAAGGTTGCATGCCGAAGCGGCCGCGGGCTGTCTAAACCTTTTGCTGGGCCGCTGCATCCAAGCGCTATGCTCGACACCACCATGCCACCGCCACCTGCCGCCGCTGATGCGCCCGATGAGCCCGCGTTGATCCGGGCGGCTGCGGCCGGCGACACCGTGGCCTATGAGTGCCTGTACCGCAGCCACGCGCCGCGCCTGTTCGCCGTGCTGTGGCGGCTGTGCGGCGGGCAGCAGGCGCGGGCCGAAGACGCGTTGCAGGAAGCCTTCCTGCAGGCCTGGAAGGCATTGCCGGGTTTCCGCTTTGAAAGCAGCCTGGCCACCTGGCTGCACCGGCTGGGGGTGAACGCCGCGCTGATGGAACTGCGCGTGCGCGCTGGCGGGCAGGACCACCACAGCCTGGACGACATGGAAGGCGGCCTGCAGGAGCTGGCCGTGCATGACCGCTGCGCCGGCACCGAGCGTGATCTGGAGCGGGCATTGGCAACACTGCCACCGCGGGCCCGTGCGGTGCTGGTGCTGCACGATATCGAAGGCTGGAAACACCACGAAATCGCCGAACAACTGCAGATGGCCGTCGGCAGTTCCAAGGCACAGTTGCATCGCGCGCGCGGCCTGCTGCGTGCGCGGCTGGGAGACATGACATGACCACACCCGACCCCGATCACGACCTGCTGGCGCGGCTGCGCGACCTGCCGCAGCAGCGCACTCCGCCTGCCGATGGCTGGGCGCGGCTGTCGGCACGGTTGCCGCCACGCGAGCCTGTGCAGGCGACCACCGCGCCGGCCGTCATAGTGGCTCTGCGACGCCGACCGCTGCGTCGCGCCTGGCTGCCGCTGGGCGCGGCGCTGGCCGCAGGCCTGGCGCTGTTCGCGGTGGCCCCGTGGCGGCCTGACGCCGTGCAGGCGCCGGCACCCGGCGGGCTGCAGCTGCAGGCCAATGCCATGGCCACGCAGTACCAGCAGGCGGTGGCGTCGTTGCCGGCAGCGCGTGCGCCGGAATGGCAGCCGGCGCTGCAGGAACTGGACCGCAGCGTGGTGCAGATCCGCGCCGCCATGGCGCAGGACCCGCGCGCTGCTCATCTATTGGCACAACTGCGGCGCACCTACGCGCTGCGGCTGGAACTGACCCGGCAGGCGGCACAGGCCGCGGCCGGACTGACAACCTGAGGAGATTCCCGATGCGAGCCTTGCTTCCCCTGTCTGCTGCGCTGCTGCTGTTGCCAACGTTGGCGCTGGCCGACACCCGCGTGGACGAACGCCACGCCCTGGCCAGTGGTGGCCGTATTGAACTGAGCAACGTGGCCGGCAAGGTCACGGTGCGCGGCTGGGACCGCAACGATGTGCAGCTGACCGGCAGCCTCAGCGACGGCCTGCAGCTGCGCCAGGAAAAAAGCGCCAACCGGGTGCGCTGGGAAGTGGAATACCCACGGCGCAGCAACAATGGTGGTGCCACCCTGGTGTTGAACGTTCCGCGCTCGTCCGAGCTGCTGCTCAGCACGGTCAGTGCCGACCAGGACATCAGTGGCATCGATGTGCGCAGGCTGCAGGCCGACACGGTGAGCGGCAACCTGAGTGCGGCAGGGCGCAGCGCCGACAGCAAGCTCAATTCGGTCAGCGGGAATGTGACTGCACGCCTGCAGACGCCGCGGCTGGACGTGAACACGGTCAGCGGGCAGATCCAGGCCGGTGGCGGCGTGGCCGGCGACATCGGCGCGCAGACCGTGTCGGGCCGCGTTGGGGTGGATGCCGGTCGCATCCAGCGCCTGGCCGTGGAAACGGTGTCCGGCGGCATCGACCTGTCGGCGTCTGCCCTGGCGCCGGGCGGACGTATCAGCGTGGAATCGGTAAGTGCGTCGGTCAGCCTGCGGCTGCCGCGTACGGTGTCGGCACAGCTGTCAGTGAACACCTTCAGTGGCGCGATCAACAGCGATGCGGGCAGCGTGGAACGCCCACGCTACGGCCCGGGCAGCCATCTGGACACCCGGTTGGGCAGTGGTGATGGAGATATCCGCGTGCAGTCGCACTCGGGCAGCGTGCAGGTCCGTCTGGACCGTTGAGCCGGCCCGGCAGGCCGCGGCGGCAGCGCCGCCGCGGTCAGGGTGGGTCAGCTGGCTTTCTTCAGCGCCCAGGTGGTGCCCAGTACTTCGATCTTGCCACCGCTCTTGCGGAACGCGGCCAGATCGGACGCAATCGAATCGCTGCTGACCGTGGTGCTGGCGGCCGCGCCCTTGCGTTCGCTGCGGATGCTGTTGGTAGCCTTCGCGGGGGTCTTTGCCTTGCGGGGCATGGTTGCTCCTGTCAGGTGGAAGGGGAGGAAAGCGCCCAGGCATCGGCCTGGCGCAGGTAGTCCTGCCGCTCGCGGCGGCAGTCATCGCCGCCCATCGCAAACTGGCGGCAGATCGCCGGGCGCTGCGAATAGATCGTGCAGCGCAGGTGATAGGGATCGATCGCCGCGCACCAGCCTTCATCATTGCGCGCCATCACGGCACGGCCGTGCCTGTCGCGCGAGGTATACTGGCGGGGCACCTCGTCGCCAGCCTGCAGCAGCACGGGCAATCGGCAGCAGACCGCATCACAACGGCGGCAGTCGATGGGTGCAGGTGCTTCTTCAGGTTGTGCGGCCACAGGGGCCAGGCGGGTGCCCAAAGCGGGTCTCGATGGCGGCTCGGGTAGTACGCGGACCATGAACGAGCCAGAAGGCATGGCCGCAAGGCCCGCTGCGCGGGCCGGGCCCTACCCGGGGACACACACCGGCGCAGCCGGCGGAAGGTAGAGCCCTATCAAGCCTACCGAGGGTAGCAAACTTCGCGTAACGTTTTGTTAATCCCGGCTGGCTGCCGCCAGCGCCAGGCCCTGCACCACGCCCAGCGAGGGCTCGCCATGCACCATGCGGGCACCGGGGAAGGCCTCGGCCGCGGCCTGGCGCAGGTAGCCGGCGCGGGACATGCCGCCGGTCAGGAACACCGCGTCCGGGTCGCCGCCGATATCGCTACGGACCTGCGCCAGCAGGGCCCGGATCTGTTCCAGGTAGCCGTGCGCGGCAGCGGTCAGGCCTTCGGCACTGGTGTCGGCATGCAGGTCGCGGGCAATGTAGTCCAGCGTGCTGCGGTGCTGCGGGCTGCTGCTCAGGGCGATCTTGGCGCGTTCCACGTCGCGGTACAGGCGGGCGGTGTTGCCGGTGTCCTGCAGTGACTGCAGGCGGTCGCCCCAGGGCGCGTCCACGTGGTCGTACTTGTGCAGGCGGAACTCGCGCTGGCGGGTCATGTCCTGCACCGTGGCCGCTTCCACGTAGTGGTGGGCGGGCACGCGGGTGATGCCGCGGCCGAACAGCGGCATGTAGCTGGACAGGCTCAGTGCCAGGTCGATATCGGTACCGCCGCGGGCGATACCCCAGGCGCGGTGGATGCGCGGCGCGTCGTCGCCGCCCACCTCGGCGTGGGCGATATCGGTGGTACCCCCGCCGATATCGACGATCACGGCCTGGTGCCGCTCGCGGCTTTCGGCGTGGTAATGCATGGCGGCGGCAGCGGGTTCTTCCAGGAAATCGATCTGGTCGAAGCCGGCCTGGCTGGCGGCCTCGCGCAGGATGTCCAGGGCCTGGGCGTTGCCGGCATCGCCGATGGAGCTGCGGAACTGCACCGGGCGGCCGAGCAGGGCGGCGCGCAGCGGCTGGCCCAGCTGGGCGCTGGCGGTCAGGCGGATATGTTCAAGGATGTGTGCGGCGATACCGGTGATGGTCTGCTTGGCGCGTGGGTGCAGGTTGTAGCCCAGCATCGATTTCGGGCTCTGCACCAGGTTGCCTTCGTGTTCCTCGAAATAGGCTTCCAGCGCCTCGTCGCCGTAGACCGCGTTCTGCAGCAGGTCGCTGGCGCTGCGTTCCTGCCCGGCGCGGGCTTCCATCCATTCGCGGCGCAGGGCACGCAGGGCTTCGCGGCGCAGGGCCTGCGGCGTGCGTTCCTGGCCGGCGGCACGGGCCGCGCGGGCGGCGCTGTCGATCATCTGCTGCAGCTGGTGTTCCTGCCCGGCATCGAGCTGGAAATCGTCCGGGTCGGGCACCACGCCGGGGAAGTAGACGCTGGTGCGGAACTGTTCGGCGTCGCCGAAGCGGATCGGCAGCAGCTGGCCATCGCGCACGATCGCGGCGGCGGAGTTGCTGGTACCAAAGTCGATGCCGAGGCGCATGGGAAATCCGGGGGACAGGCGGGGGCCGCGCACTCTGCTGCAGTTCGGCGCGTCCTGCAAGTTTCAGTCGGCTTCGGTTGGGTTTCAGCCCCTCCCCGCGCCGCCATGACAGTTCCCTGCGCCGCGGCAGCAAAAGGCAGGGCCCGCCCCTCCGCCTCAAACCGATATCAATCGAAGCGCCATACATCGGAAAAATGAGCAGAACCAGCAGCCGGTTACAATGGCGGCTGTTGATTCATTTTGAGGTACTTGCTGATGTCGTCCGCTCCCGCTTGCCCGCAGTGCACCCTGGAAAACACCTATGCCGATGGCGCGCTGTGGATCTGCGCCGACTGCGGCTTCGAGTGGACCGCCGAAGAGGCCAGTGGCGCGGGGCTGGTGGTGCGTGACAGCAACGGCAATACGCTGCAGAGCGGCGATACGGTCACCGTCATCAAGGACCTGAAGGTGAAGGGGTCGTCCATTCCGTTGAAGCAGGGCACGGTGATCCGCAACATCCGCCTGGTCGAGGACGATGCCGAACACATCGAAGGCAATTCGGACAAGATCAAGGGGCTGGTGCTGAAGACCTGCTTCCTGAAAAAGGCCTGACGCGCTTCAGCGCCGCGCCTGCTGCTGCGCGCGCCAGCGGGCCAGGCTGTCCAGCTTGGCCTGGTAACGCGCCTGCTCGGGCGCCCCGCCCAGTTGCTGGGCACGCAGCAGTTCGCGGTCGGCCCGCTGTACCTGCCCGCTGCGGAAGTAGGCGCGGGCCAGCCCGAAATGGAACTGGTGCGCACTGTCGTACAGACGCACGGCACGCCGGTAGTAACGGATCGCGTCGGCCAGGTTGCCGCTGCGCTCGGCCTGCGCCCCCAGCATGTACTGTACGAACGGATCTTCGCGCTGCACCTCGTGCAGCACCTGCTCCAGGGCGTGCGCCTGCGCGGTCATGCCCATGCGCTCGTACAGGGCGGCGGCGTTGGCCAGCGCGGCGTCATGCCGGGGCTTGAGCCGCAGCGCGGTTTCCAGTGCCATGCGCGCGGCGACCAGGTCGCCACGGCGGCTGGCCAGCACACCGACGTTGTTCCAGGTGGAGGCGAATCCCGGGTCCTGCTGCAGCGCCGCGGCGAAGAACGCCTGCGCGCCGGCGCCATCGTTGCTGGCCATGCGTTCGGCGCCGCGGTTGTTGTAGAAGTGGGCCAGCGCCCGCGCGGTGCTGATCGGTTGCGGGCCGCGGCGGTCATAGAGCACGTTGCGGTCCAGATCCACCGTGCCGCTGCGCCCGTCCACCACGATGGACGCGTTCACGTGGCCCACGCTGTAGACCACGCCCTGGTCCTGGTCCTGGTACCAGGACACCACCCGGTCCACCTGCTGCACGCGTGCCTGGATGCCGGCCTCGCGCGCCAGGGTCACGAACAGCAGGGTGAAGGCCAGGCAGTTGGCCCGCCGTTGCTGCCAGATTTCGGCAAGGGTGTAGGTGGCGTTGGCGTCGTACTGCAGGTCCAGGCCACGTTGCGAAAAGATCATGTCGACCAGGGCCTGCGCGCGTTGGTCGCGCGAGCGCGAACGGTTGATCACCTGCTGCTGCAGCATCTGCCGCATCGGCGCGGGAATGGCCAATACCTGGTCGGGCGTGGGCACCGGCGCGGGGGTTGTCTGCAGGGCGGCCAGCGCCGGCGCCGGGGCGGGGGCGCTGGACGCGGCCTGGCCCTGCGCCGCCAGGGACGGTGCGATTCCCAGCAGCACGGCCAGGCTGCAAGCGGCAAGCAGGTGCATGAGCAGTTCCTGCACGACGGCGGACGCTCCCGCCTGCCGGCAGTGTAGATCGGGGGCCCCGACCGGGCGCACACCGTCCGTCGGCACGGGCGTTGATCCACAGAGGATGTGGACCAGCGCCCGTCGGCACGGACGTTGATCCACAGAGGATGTGGACCAGCGCTTCACAAAGCTGTGGACAACCGCCGCCAGCGCTTGCCGGGCAAGCGTTGTGAGTGCGTGGTGAAAAACTGACCAGCTTGCTCTGGCCGGGCGTCGGCGGGATCATCGTTACATGGACTTCGCTCCCGTTCCGCTGGCGCCGGCGCAGTGGCAGGCACTTGAAGCGGCCTATGCCACGCCACCGCGCGCCTACCACCACTTCGGCCACGTGCGCGCGGTGCTGCAGCACTGCCAGCAGGTGGCCGACGGCCCGGGCTGGCAGCAGCCGGCCGAGGTCTACCTGGCCGTGCTGTACCACGATGCGGTGTACCAGGCCGGGCGCAAGGACAACGAGGCCCGTTCGGCGCAGTTGGCCGTGCAGGCCATGGCCGATGTGCCCGCACTTGCGCAGCTGGATGCCGCGCGCGTGCAACAGCTGATAATGCTGACCGCACGCCACGGTGCGCTGGGGCCCGATGAGGTGGACGCCGAGGCCGCGCTGTTCCTGGACTGCGACATGGCCATCCTGGGCGCCCCGGCCGAGGTGTTCGATGCCTACGACCGCGGCGTGGCCGAAGAGTACCGGGGTGTCGTGCCCGGCTTCCTGTACCGTGCCGGTCGCCGTCGCTTCCTGCAGGGCCTGCTGCGTGCGCCGCGCATCTTCCTGAGCGATTTCTTCCATGCGCGTCTGGACGCTGCGGCGCGGGCCAACCTGCGCCGGCACCTGGAACGCTGAGCGGGGCCGTTACACTGGCGCGGTGTTTCCTGTCCTGTCTGATCTGCCTGTGACCGATCCCGTGCCCGATCCCGACCCGCGCCCGCTGCCGCCGGAAGAGCCCGGCCCCAACGAGTGCTGCGGCAGCGGCTGCCCGTTGTGCGTGCTGGACCTGTATTCGGAAGAACTGCAGCGTTACCGCAAGGCACTGGCCGAATGGCAGGCGCGGCACCCGCAGGAGGCGCCGTGAGCCGGGCGCGCCCCGCAGCGCTGTTGGCCTTGGTGGCGCTGCTGCTGTTCGTGGCAACCGCACTGTGGACGCAGTTCGCGCGCGCCGACCTGGACTGGGTGCGGGCAACGCTGAGCCTGTACCTGCAGGGCCCGTGGGGGCTGGCCCTGCGCACCGCCTACTGCCTGCTGGCGCTGGCCATCGCGCTGCTGGGCATTGCCCTGTACCGCGGCAGCCGCGGGCCGCGCCGCAGTGCCGCCGCCCCCTTGCTGTTCACCGTGGCGGCGTTGGGCCTGGCCACCGTGGCGATCGGTGACAGCTGGCTGCCGCAGCTGGCGCCGCTGATCGCGCCGCTGGTGCATGGGCTGGCCGCCAACACCGCGTTCCTGTGCGCCAGCGTGGCCATGCTGCTGCAGGCCTGGTACCTGCGCCGCGAACCGGGCTGGCAACGCAGTGCGGCGCTGCTATGGGCGTGGGCGTGGCTGGCGTTCGTGCTGCTGTGGATGCACGTGCTGTGGCGCGATGGCCCACCGCGCGGACTGGGGCAGAAGATCGTGATCGCGGTCATCGTCGGTTGGCTGCTGCACCTGGCGGTGTCCCTGTACCGCCGCGCACGCATCGCCAGCGCCGGCTGAACCGCCCACGCCGGTACATGCCGTGCACGCGTCGGCAGCGTATCGTGTGCGCATTCCAACGGGGATGCGACATGACGCGTGCAGGGCTGTGCAGGGCGATGGGACTGGTGTTGGCGCTGGCGGCGGGATCGGCAGCCGCCGACGTGCAGCAGGTCAGCCACGGCCGCTTTGAGCAGGTACCGGTGCATTCACCGGGCGGTGCGCCCAAGCGTGTGGTGATCTGGTTCCACCAGCCCTCTGCCGCGCCGGCCGCCGCCGCGCCGATCGAAGCCTTGCGCGCCGATGGTGCGCTGGTGGCGTCGGTCGACGTGGACCACCTGCGCGGTGTGCTCAAGCGCGAGGGCAACAGCAGCTGCGCCTTCGGTGCGGGCGACGTGGAAAACTTCTCGCGCTGGGTGCAGGCCTACCTGCACCTTCCTGGCTACCACCTGCCGCTGGTCGGTGGTGATGGTGAAGGCGCCGAGCTGGCCTACAGCCTGGCCGCGCAGGCCGATACGCAGGTGTTCGCCGGCCTGCTGACCAGCGGTTTCTGCCCCGACCACAGCCACGAGCGCATGGTCTGCGGCGACGGGGTGAAGCACGGCCGCCTGCAACCGGCCGAGTTGAATCTGCCGTGGTTGAACGCCAATGGCGGCGAGGGCTGCAAGGCCGGCCATGCCGATGCCTTCGTGCAGCAGGTCGCGATGGCCCGTGGCTTCAAGCGCACCGCCGCCGGCGATGCCACGCCGGGGCTGGTGGCGGCGGCACGGGTGATGGGTGCGCAGGCCGGGGTGAGCCTGGCGCCGCCGCCCGATGCGCTGAAGGGCCTGCCGGTGGTGGAAGTGCCTGCGCGCGGTGACGGTGACACCCTGGCGGTGTTCGTTTCCGGCGATGGCGGCTGGGCGGGCCTGGACAAGAACGTGGCCGAGTCGCTGGCCGAGCACGGCGTGTCGGTGGTCGGCCTGGATTCGCTGCGCTACTTCTGGACCGCGCGTACCCCGCAGGGGTTCGCCGCAGACCTGCAGAAGATCATCGAGCACTACCGGCAGCAGTGGCACCGTGACAAGGTGATGCTGATCGGTTTCTCGCAGGGCGCAGACGTGCTGCCGGCCAGCGTCAACCAGCTGGACGCCGCAACCCGCGCGCGCGTGCAGCGCATCGCCCTGCTGTCGGTGGGGCGCAAGGCCGATTTCGAATTCCACGTGAGCAACTGGCTGGGCGGCGGTGGCGATGGCCTGCCGATCGCGCCCGAGGTTGCGCGACTGCCGGCGGCGAAAACGCTGTGCGTGTTCGGCGAAAAAGATGCCGATGCGCTGTGCCCGGACCTGCCGGCCAACGATGGCGTGCAGAAAGTGAAGCTGCCAGGCGACCACCATTTCGGCGGCGATTACGATCGCGTGGCCGAGGTGATCCTGAAGGGGGGCGCGTAAAACCTCAGGCGTTCGCCGGGCATGGCCCGGCGCAAAACCTGCACGGTCACCCGCGCCGCGGGTCCAGCGAAATCAATCGGGTGGCATCGAGCAGCGCCGCCGGCAGGTGCATGCCACCCGGCGCGGCCAGATAACGCGGCCGCCACTGCGGGGCGAACTTCGACTTGAAACGGCGCAGGCCGCTGAACCCATAGAAGCGTTCGCCGTGCCGCGCCAGCAGTCCGGCCAGCCGGTTCCAGCGCCCGGCCAGGCGGTGCTGGGCCAGCCCGGACAGCGGTGCCATGCCCAGCGAGAAGCGCGCATAGCCCTGTGCACGGCCCCACAGGAACAGCTCGATGAACAGGAAATCCATCGTGCCCTTCGGCGCCTCGTTCACATGGCGCATCAGGTCCACCGACAGCTCGGCGCCAGCAGGGGCCTGCCACAGGTTGGCGAAGGCCACGATCTGGCCTTCGGCCTCGACCAGGGCGATCGGGAAGCGCGCCAGATAGGCCGGGTCGAAACTGCCCAGCGAGAAGCCCTTCTCATCGCCGGCCTTGTCTTCCAGCCAGGCGTTGGAAATGGCCTGCAGGCGCGGCAGCAGGGCAGGGATCTCCTCCACCGGCGCCACCCGGAAGCTGAGGCCGCCGCGCTTGCCACGGTTCCAGGCCTGGCGCAGGTCGGCACGCTCGCGCCCTTCCAGGCCGAAATCATGCAGCGGCACCATTGCTTCTTCGCCCAGTTTCACCAGGCCCAGGCCCAGGTCCAGGTAGGTCTGCCAATAGGCTTCGCCCACCTGGTAGAACACCGGGCGCAGGCCCAGCCGGTCGGCTTCTTCGCGGAAGCGCCAGATCAAGGCGCGGGCCACCTCGGGCGGCCCGACCGGGTCGCCCATGGCGATCAACGAACCGCCGTAGCGCTGCATCATCACGAAGCCCTGCTGGGCTTCGTCGCGCAGCACGGCCTTGTCGGCGGTC
This sequence comes from Stenotrophomonas sp. B1-1, assembly GCF_010894375.1. Classification (NCBI taxonomy): domain Bacteria; kingdom Pseudomonadati; phylum Pseudomonadota; class Gammaproteobacteria; order Lysobacterales; family Lysobacteraceae; genus Stenotrophomonas; species Stenotrophomonas sp. B1-1. The sequence goes on from NZ_JAAIUZ010000011.1 coordinate 364,546, forward strand.
AGCACCAGGCAGGCCTGCGTGTCGGTGGCGCCGGCCAGCACCGGGGCCAGTGCCTGCAGGGCGGCATCGTCGGCGGCCGGCAGCGGCGTGCTGGTGCTGTGCAGCAGCCGTGCCAGGCCGAAGATCACCAGCGCGATGGCCACCACCAGCAGCGCACGCAGGGCGCGCGGTGCATTGCCGGACAACGCGAACTGCCACCACAGCTCGTTCTGGTATTCCACGTGGCTGTAGGTGAAGAACAGCAGCCAGGTGACCGCCACCAGCACCAGGCCCAGGTTGCGCAGCCACGGCCACGACCAGGCCTCGTCCAGCAGCGCGCCCTGGCGGTAGAACTCGCGGCGCGCCGCCCACAGTGCCATCGCCACCAGCAGCGCAGAGAGTGCGATCAGCGGCTGGCCACCGCGCAGCCAGATCGGCAGCGGGGTGATCACGCAGATCGCCATGGCCAGCATCCAGGCCGCATGGCTGCGCCGGGCCAGGCCCTGGCCGATCAGCAGCAGGGCCACGCCGGTCAGGCTGCCGATCAGGTGCGAGGTTTCCAGGATCGGCAGCGAGGCGTTCAGCAGGTGCCGGCGCGGCGTGGGCAGGGTGCCGTCGATCACCAGCGCCGCGCCCACGCTGAAGGCGGCCAGCGCGATGATCTGCGGCAGCCACGGGCGCAGGGCATGCCAGCCGGCACGGGTGGCACCGGCGCCGGCCTTGAACGGCTGGCGCAACGCCGGCGCGAGGGCCAGCAGGGTGGCCAGCAGCAGCGGCAGCACGTAATAGGTCACGCGGTAGATCAGCGCGGCGGCCAGCACGGCGGCCGGGGCCACCTGCGGCAGCAGCTTCAGCAGGCTCCATTCGAACACGCCCAAACCGGCCGGCACCGTGGACACCAGCCCGGCCAGCACTGCCACCAGATACAGGCCGACGAAGCCGGGCAGGCCGGTGGGGGTGGAATCGGGCAGCAGCACGTAGAAGGCGGCACTGGCCAGCACCAGTTCCACCACGCTCAGTGCGGTCACCCCCAGCATGGTGCGCCGGTCGGGCAGCCACAGGCCATGGCCGAAGATCTGGAAGGTACGGCCGTGGCGGCCGACCAGCAGCACGGTCAGCGCGTAGGCCGCCAAGGCGACGATGCCGACCACGCGCACGGCGGTCGGGTCCAGCGGCAGGGCCAGCGCTGCCGCGGCCGGTTCCATGCACAGGGCCAGGCCCATCAGCAGCCACGCACCGAACACGAAGCCCAGCGTGCTCATCAGCACCACTTGGCCGATCTGCGCCAGGTCCAGGCCGGCGCTACGGTAGCCGCGCAGGCGCACCGCGCCGCCGGTCAACGCGGCAAAGCCGACGGTCTGGCCCAGGGTGTGGGCCAGGAAGGCGGTGATGCCGACGCGTGCCGGATGCACGCGGATGCCGCTGCGGCGCAGGCCGATGGCATCGAAGCCGATCAGGCAGGCATAGCTGGCCAGACCCAGCAGCACCGTCAGCGCGATCTGGCCAAGGCTGAGGTTCTGGAAGGCGTGGCGGATGGCGCGGTAGCCGTTCTCGTCGAACTCGTTGGCCAACCCATGCAGGGCCAGGGCCAGGATCAGCAGCGGGATGACGATGGTGGCGACGCGCTTCCAGGTGTAAGCGGCGGAGGGCGTGGAATCGGTGGGGGCGGTCATCGGCGCAAGGGTGCGTCAGTGGGGGCGAGGGCGGTGTCAACGCAGCGTCGCGCATCGTGCGCCTGTCGCCGCCGTTTGACCAGCGCCGGACTGTGCGCAGGCTGGCCGGATGCAGTGGCCGCGCCGGGCACACACTTCGCACGCCGGGTGGGTGAGAATGCAGGTCTGTCCACCCGCAGGAGCCACGCCCATGATGGAGCGTTACGACGTCGGACCGCGTATGTCCGAAATGACCGTGCACAACAAGGTCGCCTACCTTTCCGGCCAGATTCCGGAAGACACCAGCCAGGACATCACCGGGCAGACCCGGCAGGTGCTGGCCGAGATCGACAAGCTGCTGGCGCTGGTGGCCAGCGACCGCCAGCACGTGCTGCGTGCGGAAGTGTTCCTGGCCGACATCGCCGATTTCGACGGCATGAACAAGGCATGGGACGAGTGGGTGGTTGAAGGCGCAACCCCGGCCCGCGCCACGTTCGAGGCCAAGCTGGCGCACGCCGAGTGGAAGGTCGAGATCGTGATCACGGCGGCGGTGCCGTAATCCTGCTGGGGTCAGATCCCTTTCCGCAGGAAAGGGCTCTGACCCCTTCAACTAGCGTGGCTGCAGCTGCGCACTGACCTGCGCGCACAGGCCGATAGAGGCCAGCATCAGGCCTTCCATCACACGGTCGCCGACGTGTTCCTGCACGTCGCCGTTCTGGCGGGTGCGTTCGGCGGCCAGCATGATTTCCTGCACCACGCGCAGCCCGGCCAGGGCGCAGTCGGCGTCGGCCAGGGCGCGTTGCCGGCCCGGTTGTTGGGCGTGCTCGGGCCAGGGTTGGCCATCGGCGGCGCTGCCGTGGCCGATGGCGCGCAGGGTCGCCGCCAGGGTGTTGGGGTTGCAGGTGTCTACCGCATCGGCAGGGGCGGGCGCAGTGCGCGCGTGCAGGTGGGAAATGTCCGGTGTCTTCATGGCAGTGCTCCGTGCAAGGCATTCGGTAGCCGCCACGTGAGGGTGGCGGACGGAGACGTGGCTCGAAAACCGGGACGCAAGACGAAACCGGTGGGCGCGAAGACCCCCACGCTCCGCCCGCCATAGCCGGCAGACGGATTGCCAGCCGGCGCCACGCAAGGTGACGCCGGCTGGCAAGCGTAAACAACGTCTTACGTCGCGGGTTTTCGAGACCCGGCCACTCGTTATCAGTGGCACGCCATCTATAGCCGTGCTGCGGCCGAATGCCCATCAGAATCGTTGCATTCCACTTCGCAGCAGGACGCTTGCGGCAGTGTTGCATCGGGTTGATGGTTGCCATGCCGCTGCGCCGCAAGCGCCTCGACCGAGCGGGCAATCTGCGACATGTGTCGTGCTTGCGCGGGCGTGGGGCGCGGCGGTGTGGGTCGATTGCGACTAGCTTTGCGGAATGGGGTCAGAGCCCTTTTCTACGAAAAGGGATCTGACCCCTTACAGCAGCTGCAGATCGATGCAGTCCACCGGGCACGGCGGAATGCACAGCTCACAGCCGGTGCACAGGTCGGCAATGACAGTGTGCATGTACTTGGCGCCGCCGACGATGGCATCCACTGGGCAGGCCTGGATGCATTTGGTGCAGCCGATGCAGTCTGCTTCCACGATCACCGCGACCTGCGGTGGCTTGTGCGCGCCACGCGTGCGGTCGAACGGCAGCGCCGGTACGCCCAGCACCTGTGCCAATGCACGCGCCCCGGCATCGCCGCCGGGCGGGCAGCGGTCCACGCCGGCTTCGCCACGGGCCATGGCCTGCGCGTACGGGCGGCAGCCATCAAAGCCGCATTGGCCACATTGGGTCTGCGGCAGCAGGCGGTCCAGGCGTTCGGTCAGGGGCGGGATCAGGCTCATGCGTGGCGAAGGCTGCGCGTTGGTTATTTCAGGGGCTTGCCGCGGTACCAGCGCTCGTGGGCGAGGGCCAGCATGGGGCGGTCTTCGTAGCTGTCGCCGTAGGCGTAGATGCGCACATAGCGCGACAGGTCGAAACGGCGGCGGATGTGGTCGACCTTGCGCGGGCCACAGTCACCGTCGGCGTAGCGCCCGGTCAAGCGGCCGTCCTGGCTTTCCAGCCGGTTGCAGATCAACTGCAGGCCCCACTGTTCGCACCACGGCCGCAGATACAGATCGAGCGAGCCGGACACCACCACCACGGTGTGCTGCTGTTCCTTGTGCCAGCGAATCTGTTCCAGCATTTCCGGCCGCATCACCTCGGGCAGTACCTCGCGGGCGAAGCCGGCGGCCAGCGTGGCGATGTCATCGGCGTGGCGTTCGCTGAAGGTCAGGCGGGTTACGCGCGCGCGGATGCGCTCGGCGGAAATGATGCGCAGGCGGTAGGCCAGCAACCATGGGCCCACCTTCCACCACGCACGGGCCAGCTGTTCCGGCGTGGCCACGCGGCGCACGAAGCGGCCATAGGTATCGCAGGTGGTGATGGTGTGGTCGAAATCGAACAGCGCCAGCTCCATCCTGCTCTCTCCCATGGCGGTGCCTTCCGTGGCGGTGTGCGGGTCGGGCGCGGTGTGGGCCGCGCCCGGGGTGCATCAGCGGACCGGCATGCCCGGCTGCGCGCCGCTGTCGGCGTCCAGCAGTGCCAGCGCGCCGCCGTCGAAACCGGCCGACAGGATCATGCCTTCGCTCAGGCCGAAGCGCATCTTGCGCGGGGCCAGGTTGGCGATGAACACCACGCTGCGGCCGACCAGCGCTTCCGGTTCGCCGTAGCTGGCGCGGATGCCGGAGAAGATCTGGCGCTTGCCCAGGTCGCCGGCGTCCAGCTCGAAGCGCAGCAGCTTGTCCGAGCCTTCCACGAATTCGCACACCAGCACCTTGCCGATGCGCAGGTCGAGCTTGGCGAAATCATCGATGCCGATGTAGGCCGGCGCGTCGGCGCTCTTGGCTTCGTCCTTGGCCGGGGCCGGGGCGGCCGGCTTGGCGGCCTCGGGCTTGGCGGCGGGGGCGGCAGCGGCGGCCGGCTGCAGGGTGTCCTTGGAGGCGTCGATCATGGCGTCAATCTTCTTCGGGTCGATACGGGTGAACAGCGGGGTGTAGTCGGCAATGCGGTGGCCCAGCAGCGGCTGTGCCAGCGCGGTCCAGTCGTTGACCGGTGCGGCCAGGAACGCTTCGGCCTGGGCGGCGGTGGTCGGCAGCACCGGCTTCAGCGCGGTCACCAGCACGCGGAACAGGTTCAGGCCCTGGCTGCAGACCGCCTGCAGCTGCGCGTCGGCGCCTTCCTGCTTGGCGATCACCCAGGGCTTCACATCGTCGATGTAGCGGTTGGCTTCGTCGGCCAGGGCCATGGTCAGGCGGATGGCCGCGGCCGGGTCGTTGCGCTCGTAGGCTTCGCGGATCGGCGCCAGGCCATCGACGAAACCCTGGTACTGCGCCGCGTCGGGCAGCTGGGTGGCCAGCAGGCCGTCGAAGCGCTTGCTGATGAAGCCGGCGCAGCGGCTGGCCAGGTTGACGAACTTGCCAACCAGATCGGCGTTGACGCGGGCGATGAAGTCGCCCAGGTTCAGGTCCAGGTCGTCCACGCCGCCGCTGGTCTTGGCTGCGTAGTAATAGCGCAGCGCTTCCGGTTCCAGGCCGGCGTCCAGGAAGGTGCGCGCCATTACGAAGGTGCCGCGCGACTTGCTCATCTTGGCGCCGTCCACGGTCAGGTAACCGTTCACGTGCAGGCGGGTGGGCGCGCGGTGGCCGGTGCCATGCAGCACCGCCGGCCAGAACAGGCCGTGGAAGTTGACGATGTCCTTGCCGATGAAGTGGTGCAGTTCGGTGCTGGTGCCGGCGCGCAGGTGCGCGTCGAAGTCTTCGCCCAGCTTGCCGCACAGGGTCTGGAAGCTGGACAGATAGCCGATCGGCGCATCCAGCCAGACGTAGAAGTACTTGCCCGGCTGGCCGGGAATCTGGAAACCGAAGTACGGTGCATCACGCGAGATGTCCCACGCTCGCAAGCCACCTTCGGCGTTCAGCCACTCACCCAGCTTGGCCTTCACGCCCGGCAGGGCGACGTCGCCGGCCAGCCATTCGCGCAGGAACGCATCGAAGTGGCCGACCTCGAAGAAGAAGTGTTCCGAATCGCGCATCTCCGGGGTTGCCCCGGAAATGACCGAACGCGGTTCCTTCAGGTCGGTGGGCGCGTAGGTGGCGCCGCACACTTCGCAGTTGTCGCCGTACTGGTCGGCGCTGCCGCAGTTGGGGCAGATGCCCTTTACGTAGCGGTCGGGCAGGAACATGCCCTTGGCCGGGTCGTAGAACTGCGCCACCGAGCGACGGCTGATGTGGCCGGCCGCTTCCAGCTTCAGGTAGAACTGTTCGGTCAGCGCCTTGTTGGCCGCCGAGTTGGTCGAATCGTAGTGGTCGAAGGCCACGCCGAAGGCGGCGAAGTCACGTTCGTGGCTGGCCTGGATGTTGGCGATGAAGGTTTCCGGGGTGACCCCGGCCTTCTCGGCGGCCAGCATGATCGGCGTGCCATGGGTGTCGTCGGCGCAGACGAACCAGGCGGTACCGCCGCTCATTCGCCGCGCGCGCACCCAGATGTCAGCCTGGATGTAGCCGACCAGATGGCCCAGGTGCAGCGGGCCGTTGGCGTAGGGCAGGGCGGTGGTGACGAGCGCGGTACGGGTCATGGTCGCGGGGTGCAGCCGAGGGGAACCGCAGATTATCGCACGCCCGCAACGTCGTGACCCGGCCGGGGCCGGGTCACGGGGTGCTGCGCGGGGTGGGGCGGGTTACTCGCGCACCCAGGTCTGCGCGCGGCAGATGAACGCGATGCAGCCGGACACGTCCAGCTTGCCGCCGCCGGGCTGCAGTTCGATCTTGGACTTGTAGGTCTTGCCGTTGGCCGGGTCCAGGATGGTGCCGCCGGACCACTTGCTGTGGCTGCCCTTGTCCTGCGACAGGTTCCACAGGATGGTCATGCCCTTCACCGGCTTGTTCTTGTTGGCGCCTTCGCAGCCATCGCAGACCGGGTTGGGGCCCTTGTCCGAATGCAGGATGTCGACCACCTTGCCAGACAGCGTGCCGTTGGCGGCCTGGGTGATCTCGACGATCGACTTCACCTTGCCGGTCTTGTCGTCGATGGTCTTCCAGCGGCCGGCGGCACTGTCGGCGGCCTGCGCCGAGAGCGCGGCCAGGCACAGCGGCAGTGCCAGCAGCAGGGTCTTGAAGGTCTTGCGCATGGTCCCCTCCCAGGGTTCATTCCGGCACGATGCCGGTACAGGGCGACTGTATACCCATTCGGGTGGGTATGGGGAAGAGGGAGGGCTTTGCAGGGCTGCGCCCTGCACCCGCAGAGGCGGAAGCCGAAGGGTAGGTGTCGACCTTGGTCGACACGGGGTCGGATCCCGTTGCTGCGCAACGGGCTCTGCCCCCCTTGGGGATCGCGTGCATGGGCTCAGAGCAGGGCTGCGCCCTGCACCTGCGCCTGCCGAAGCCGAAGCCGAAGCCGAAGCAAGATCAAGAGCGGCATTCCGGGGGATGGCGGGGCACTGCGGGTTTGCGGGGACGGCGCAAGTACGTCCATGTAGCCTTGGTCGCCGCATCCATGCGGCTCACACCCCGCAAACCCACAGTGCCCCGCCTTCGACAGGTTCACGCGGCTGTGGGTCGCACGGGGTCGGATCCCGTTGCTGCGCAACGGGCTCTGACCCCATTGGGGATCGCCTGGATGGGGTCAGAGCCCTTTCCTGTGGAAAGGGATCCGCCCCCGGCTCAGACGACTTCGTACAGTTCCAGTGGCAGGCCGTCGGGGTCGGCGAAGAAGGTGAAGCGGGCGCCGGTGTATTCGTCCACGCGGATCGGTTCGCAGGCCACGCCGTGGTCGGCCAGGCGCTGGATGAACGGTTCCAGTGCGGCCACCCGGAAAGCCAGGTGGCGCAGGCCCTGTGCTTCGGGCCGGCTGGGCCGCGGCGGCGGTGCGGGGAACGAGAACAGTTCCAGCTGCCCACCGTCGGGCAGGGCCAGGTCCAGCTTCCATGAATCGCGCGCGGGGCGGTGGTTTTCCGCCAGCACGCGCAGGCCCAGCACGCGCACGTAGAACTCCTTCGAGCGCGCGTAGTCGCTGCAGATCAGCGCCGCATGGTGGATGCCCAGCAGTGCGTCGGCCCCGCTCATGGCGTGGCCGCTGCGGCGGGCTGGGCCATCCAGCGGTCCATCTTGCGGCTCAATACATCCAGCGGCATCGAGCCGTCCTTCAGCAGTTCGGCATGGAAGCGGCGCAGGTCGAACGCTGCGCCCTGCTGCGCGCGGGCCTTGTCACGCAGGGCGACGATGGTGGTCAGGCCGGCCACGTTGGACAGGGCCTGGCCGGGCTGGGCCATGATCCGCTCCACTTCGGCGCTGGCATCGTCGGCGCTCATGTCTGCATTCTTCTGCAGGTAGCTGACCGCCTGCTGCTTGCTCCAGCCCTGCGCGTGCACGCCGGTGTCGGCCACCACGCGGGTGGCGCGCAGCAGGCGCGAGTACAGGTAGCCGATGCGGTCGTAGGGATCGTTGTAGGCGCCCAGCTCATCGCCCAGGGTTTCGGCATACAGGCCCCAGCCTTCAACGAAGGCCACATCGCCGCCCTGGCGGCGGAAGCGCGGCAGCTTGGCCAGTTCCTGCTGCAGGCCCAGCTGCACGTGGTGGCCGGGAATGGCTTCGTGCAGGTACTGCACCGGCACGCTCCAGCGCTTGCGGCTGGGCAGGTCGCGGGTGTTCACGTACAGCACGCCCGGCTGTCCGGCCGGCGAAGGCTGGTAGGCGGCTGCGGCGGCAGCCAGGGCGCGTTCCGGATCGACCGCGCGGATCTCCAGCCCGGCCTTGGGCAGCGTGTCCAGCACCTGCGGCAGGCGCGCGGACACCTGCTGCTGCACCTGGCGGTAGCGGTTCAGCAGGTCGTCGGCGTTCACGTACTGGAACTGGCGGTCGCTGCGCATGCTCTTCAGCAGCTTGGCCTGCGAACCACGCAGTTTGTTTTCCTTCATCACCGCGGCGATCTGCGCCTGCAGTTCCTGCACGCGCTGTTCGCCCAGGGCATGCAGCTGCGCGGCGGTCTGGTCGCTGGCGGTGGTCTGCACGATCAGGTTGGCGTACCAGGCCTGGCCATCGGGCAGCGCGCCCAGACCGGTGCTTTCGCGGGTGGCCGGCAGGTATTCGGTGGCGATGAAGCCACGCAGTGCGCGGTAGGCCGGCATGATGCGCAGTTCGATCATGCGCTTGTACTCGGCGCTGATGCGCGCCTTGTCTTCGGCGGCAATGCTGTCGGGCATGGTGCGGATGGGCGACCAGAAGATGCTTTCCTCTGCGGTCGGCTTGATCACCGCATCCAGCTGCGGCAGTACCTTTTCCATCAGGTCGCGCGGCTGCACCACGCCGGCCTTCATGCCCTGGCGCATGTTGTCGATGGCCTGGTCGAACAGCGGGGGAATGCCCAGCGAACGGCGCGACCAGGTGTCGTAGTCCTGCACGGTGTTGAAGGGCTGGGCGCCGGCACCGGCACCGAGGATCGCCATGATGCTGCCGATGTTGTAGTACTGGCTGATCGGCATCATCCAGCTGGGGTAGCGTTCTGCGTCCAGCGTGGCGCGCGCGTCGCGCACGAAGATCTGGTAGCTGAGCAGGTCCTGGCCCTGCAGGCCGTCACTGCCGACCTTTTCAACTTTGCCCAGCCATTCCACGGTGAAATCGTGCGATTGCTGGCGCCAGGCGGCCGACAGGATGTTGGGCAGCTGGTCGTTGTAGCGGGTTTCGCCCTGGAAAGTGGCCTGCAGCGGGTTCAACCGCATCGAGGCATCCCAGTATTCGTCGTACAGGCGCTCCAGCTGCACGGCGCGCGGCACGGCGCGGGCCGGGGCGGTGGGGCGCGGCGCGGCGCGGCGTGGGGCGGCGCGAGGCTTGGCTTTGGGCTTTGCGGCCTGGCGGCTCTGCGCGGCGGCGGGGCGGCTGGCCTTCTTCTTCGCTGCTTCGGCCGACGGTACGGCACTGAACAGGAACAACGCAGCGATGGCGGCGGCCAGGACGCGGGGGGAATACGGCATCAGGAGCTTCCGTGGAACACAGACCGTGGAGCTTGCACGATCCGCGCGCGTACGGCCAGCGTGCAGCCGCAGTCAGTTTGCCGGCGCTGGGTATTCAGTCAGCCGCGGCGGCGGCACGCAGATCGGCCGCGCGCTGCGGCCCCAGGTAGCGGGTGATGGCGCGGCGCATCAGGTACAGCAGGGGAATGAGGGCGATCGCAAAGCCCATCTTGTAGACGTAGTTGACGCTGCTGACCGCCAGGAACAACGACGTGGGCCAATGCTGCGGGCCCAGCACGAAGGCGATCCAGATGACCACGAAGCTGTCCACCAGCTGCGACACCGCCGTGGAGCCGGTGGCGCGCAGCCACACATGGCGTTCGCCGGTGGCCCGGCGGATGCGGTGGAACACGGCCACGTCGATCAGCTGGCCAACCAGGAAGGCCACCAGCGAGCCGGCAATGGTCCACATGCCCTGGCCGAACACCGCCGCGAAGGCGGCCTGGTAGTCCGGCACGCCATGGGCGTTCATCGAGGTGACCCACCAGCTGGCCGGGGCCAGCGAGATGGCGGCAAAGGCAAACAGGAAGCCGTAGGCGATCAGCACCACCGCCAGCCACGAGATGAAGCGCACGCCGCGCTTGCCGAAGAACTCGTTGATGGTGTCGGTCATGATGAACACCACCGGCCACAGCAGCGTACCGGCGGTGAAACTGAGCGAGCCGGTCTGGCCGAACAGGTTCCAGTTCAGCGGGTTGATGCCCAGCGTGTCTTCCAGCGCGAAGATCTTCACCCCGATCAGTTCGGCCAGCACCGCGTTGCCGCAGAAGAACGTGGCCAGCACGATGAACAGCAGGACCGCGCGGTCCTGCAGTGGCCGCGCATGCGGCGTGGGCTGCGCCGGCTCGCTCACTCGGCGCGTTCGCCGGCGCGGGTGAACGGCACGCTGGCCGGGGCCACCGCACCGCCGGAGATGATGAAGCTCATCGCCTGGTCCACGGTCCAGTCGGTTGGGGTCAGCAGTTCCACCGGCACGATTTCCAGGTAGCCCGAGGTCGGGTTCGGCGTGGTCGGCACGTATACCGCGGCCAGTTCACGGTCGCTGCCCTGTTCCTTGATGACCCGGGTGACCAGGCCGACCGATTTCATGTCACGGTGCGGGAAGTCGATCAGCACCACGCGCTGGGTGCTGCCCGGTTCGGTCTGCAGCATGTCCAGCAGCTTCTTGGCACTGTCGTAGATGATGCTGGCCAGCGGAATGCGCTTGATCACCGCGCCCACCCAGCGCAGCAGGCGCTGGCCGACCACGCGCCGGCTGGCCACGCCCACCGCCAGGATCACCAGCAGGGTGGCCAGCAGGGCGATGGTGTTCTGAATCCATTCGGCGCGTACCCAGCCCAGGTAGTGCGGAAAGTTGGTGGCGATCTGTTCGGACAGCGGCACCACCAGCGGGCTGGAAATGCCCGACAGCAGCACGAACACGAACTTCACCACGACCCAGGTCAGCCAGATCGGCAACAGGGTCAGCAGGCCGGTCAGGAACAGGCGCTGCAGGGAGGGGCGGGGAACCAGGGCGGGGGCTTCGAGCGACATGCGCGCATTGTAGCGGTCGCAGCCTGTCGATTACGCTGCCCGATCACGACGGCGGGCTACAGGGCAGGGATGCTGTGTTGAGGATTCTGCGCGGAATCGGTTGGAGCCTGCTGGCCCTGCTGGGGCTGGTGGTGGCGGTGTGGCTGGCGGCGCGGTTCTGGCCGCTGTCGGCCGAGCAGCGCGCGCAGGTGCGCCTGCTGGAAGATGTGCAGCCCCTGCCCGGGCGCAACGGCTTTGCCCTGCTGTGGACGCTGCCGTTCGACGATCTGGATGCGGCGCAGCGCGAGCAGGCCTTGCTGAAGGACGTAGCGCGGTGGCGGGCCGGGCCGGAGCCGGGCATGACCGATTCCCTGCTGGAAGGCACCCAACCGCAGGTGAAGGCGCAGGTGGGAGTCACCTGTGGGTCCCGTGTGCCGGATTGCCTGGCGCGGGTGCGCGCCGATCCGCAGCGCTTCATCGATGGCCATGCCGGCCACGGCGGCCTGCATGCGCGCCAGCTACAGCTGGCCGACTTCGATCGTTTCGATTCCCCGTTCCCGGGGCTGGATGACCCGCTGCTGATGCCGGTGCCGCGCTATCAGCTGCTGATGGAGGGCACCAGCGCACATGCGCTGGCTTTCGTGCAGGGCGATACGGCGGCAGCGTTGGCCGGCAGTTGTCGCTCGCTGCAGCTGGGCAGGCGCCTGATGCACCGTGGCGGCACGCTGCTGGACAGCATGATCGGCGCCGCGAGCGTGCAGGTGAACGCGCAGTTGCTGGCCGACATGCTGGTGGAACTGCCGGCTGACCACGCGCTGCCAGCGGTCTGCGAAACGGCGCTGCGGCCGCTGGCGAGCGACGAACAGAGCCTGTGCCGCGCGATGCAGGGCGAGTTCGCACTGAACGAACGGGCCATCGATGCGTCGCTGCGGCAGGGCGCCAACGTGCTGATGCTGGACCGCAGCCAGACCCGCGCGCGCATCGCGCAGAACTTCGCCTGGGCCTGCGGTGCTGCTGCCGAACGCACCTTGGCCGAGGACGCGCCGGCGCAGCGCAGCTGGGAACAGCCGTGGGACGTCCGCTGCTTGGCCAATTGGATCGGCTGCACGTTGGCCAGCATCAGCGGCCCGGCGTATCAGGACTACGCCGCGCGCAGCCAGGACAGCGCGGCGCTGGTGCGCCTGCTGGGCGCGCAGCGATGGCTGCGGCGGCAGCCCGATGCCCCGGCACAGGCGCTGGCACGGCTGCCGGCGCAATGGCGTTCGCCCAGCCGGGTGCCCACGCTGTCGGCCGATGGCCGCCACCTGCAGGTGCCGCGCCGCCAGCGCGATGCGACCGGCGAGCTGACGACCATGCTGTCGGTGCCGCTGTAGCGGGTCAGCCGCCGCGTGCCTGCGGCTTCAGGCGCACGTAGACCTGCTTGCGCACGCGCGCGACGACCTCGCCGGATGCATCGACCACGTCGTTGCTGAACCAGCGCAGCACTTTCTCGCCGCCGGCCGCCTCGGCGCGCAGTTCGTCCAGCACCGCGTCATCGATGTGGAAGTGGGTGCGCACGGTGCCGCGACCGGGCTTGAGGAATTCGATGGCACCGGCGCGGTCCCAGACGTAGTAGTCGCGGCCCAGCGTATGCAGCAGGCCCAGCATCCAGAACGGGTCGGTCATGGCGAACAGGCTGCCGCCGAAGTGGGTGCCCACGTAGTTACGGTTCCACGGGCGCATGCGCAGCTCGACGTCGATCTGCCGGTAGTCGGCGGTGATGCGGGTGACATGGATGCCGGTGAACAGGAACGGCGGCCACAGGTTGATGCCGAGACGGAAGGTGCTGGCTTTCATGCGGGTGCGGGGCAGGGGGCGAGGCCTCGAGTCTAACCATTCGCCACCGTATGTTGAACCCCGGGACTTGCCGGATGGCCGTCTGTTGCGCGTCCTCCTGCTTTCGTGGCATCGCACCCGCTCCGCGGCGTTGCCTTTGACCCCGCTTTGGTAGCGTCGAGCTTGCTCGACGGCTTTTGATCCCGCATTGGTAGCGTCGAGCTTGCTCGACGGCCCCTGTCGGGAAAAGACAGTCGAGCAAGCTCGACTCTACGGACGGCAGAATCAGGATCGCCCGACATCAACAGCTCGGCACCCCGGTCAAGCTGGGTCATGCCCAGCCAAGCACTCCTGCGACATCGCAGCTCCGCCATCGGTCAGTTCTATGTCATCACCAGCGTAGTGGCGGGGCGGTGGCGCCTGTTCGCAGATCCTGCCTGCGCGGCCTTGCTGGAAGAGGCATTCCGAAACAGCGACTGTCTGGGGTTCACGCGCTCCTGTGCCTGGGTGGTCATGCCTGACCACTTCCATTGGGTCATCCAGTTGCGGAGCGGGACATTGGGGCGTTGTGTGCAGTCGCTGAAGTCGCGCGCTGCGATTGCGCTCAATGCGCATACTTCTGGGTTCGGCGCAGCGGTGTGGCAGCGTGGCTACTACGAGCACTGGATCCGGAACGAGCGCGATGTACGCCAGCAGGCCATGTATGTCATGGGCAATCCGGTCCGGGCGGGGCTGGCAAGCGCGCTGGGGCATTACCCCCACGCGTGGTGCCGCTGGCCGCTTTCGTAGAGTCGAGCTTGCTCGACTGTTTATCGCCGGCATCGCGCGCAGAGCAGTCGAGCAAGCTCGACTCTACGGGGATCGCGCGCAGGGCCGCCGTGTCGGCAAATGTTGCGGGCATTGCACGGAGCGCATCGAACGGGCGGCCGCGTGTGGTGCCGCTGGCCGCTTTCGTAGCGTCGAGCTTGCTCGACTGTTTATCGCCGGCATCGCGCGCAGAGCAGTCGAGCAAGCTCGACTCTACGGGGATCGCGCGCAGAGCAGTCGAGCAAGCTCGACTCTACGGGCGTGATGCGAAGGGCAGTCGAGCAAGCTCGACGCTACGAACGTCGGGCGGGGGTGGGGTCAGGCGCCGTCCATGGCGTAGCCGTCGCGGCCGTTGGCCTTGGCGCGGTAAAGGGCGGCGTCGGCGCCTTCGACGAAATGGTGCGGGTGCAGCTGGCTGTCCGGCACCCGCGTATAGACGCCGATGGTGAGGGTGATGCGGCTGTCGTCGCCCGCTGCCGGCGCGGGCAGGGCGCGTACGTCGGCAATCAGGTCTTCGATCACCTGGCGTGCGCCGCTGCCCGGTGTGTCGGGCAGCACCATTGCGAATTCGTCGCCGCCGTAACGGGCGGCCATGTCGCGCGGTCGTCGCGCATGGGCGGCGATCAGCGCGGCCACGTCGCGCAGCACGCGGTCGCCCAGCTGGTGGCCATGGCGGTCGTTGTGCCGCTTGAAATGGTCCACGTCGATCAGCACCAGGCTGAGCGGTTTGCCACTGCGCCGTGCGGCGTCGCATTCCTGTTGAAGCGATTGTTCGAAGCGCAGGCGGTTGCCCAGCCCGGTCAGGGCATCGCGGTTGGCCTGGCGGTGCCAGGCGGAAATGCGCCAGACCGCCCATACCAGCAGCACCATCAGGATGCCGAAAGTGGCTGCGGCTGGGGCCCACCACAGGCTGGCCGTGCGCAACAGCAGCCAGCTGGTGGCCAGGCCCATCGGTAGCGAACACAGGGCGGCCAGCCAGGGCAGGCGCAGGCCCAGCAGCAGCACGCACAGCGCGGCCAGCAGACCGGCCAGCAGGTCCTGCACCAGCGGCGGAACCACCTGGATCTGCTTGCCCTGCAGCAGCATCGAGGCGATGTTGGCCTGGTATTCGCTGCCGCTCATCCAGTACTCGCGCGTGGTCGGGGTCAGCAGCCGCGGGGCAATGCCACTGGCGGTCATGCCGACCACGATGCGGCGGTCGCGCAGCAGGGCGGCATCCACCTGGCCGTCCAGTACATCGGCATAGGACACCTGCGGCAACTGCTCCGGCGGGCCGGCGTAGCGCACGCGCACGTAGTCATCGCGGCGCCACTGGTACGGCGATTCCAGCGCCGGATCGGGGTCGGGCAGCCCGCGCGCGGCCTGCACCGGCAGGTCGGCCAGGGCCAGCCCCAGCGCCGGCCAATGCGGTTGGCCGATGCCGGCATGCAGGTAAACCCCGCGGGCCACGCCGTCGCCATCCACTTCCACGTCGCTGTGGCCCAGCGCTGCAGCGCTGTCGGCAATGAGCGGAATGGGCAGCAGCTCTTCAGCCATGCGGTCGCCGGCGGCGGGTGCCGCCAGCACCGGCAGCACCACGCGACCATTGCGGCGGATGGCGGCGGCCAGCTCGGCATCCTGGCGGTTGTCGCGGCGGTCGGGCTCGGTCAGCATCAGGTCCAGCGCCACGCGTTCGGCACCGGCATCGGTCAGGCGGTCCAACAGGCGCGCGTGCACCGAACGCGGCCACGGCCATTGGCCGATGCGCGCCAGACTGTCCTCGTCGATGGCCACCACCAGCACGCTGGGGTCGGGCCGATAGGTCCAGTCGCCGACCATCAGGTCGTAGGCCGCTTCATCCTGCCGCCACAGCCACTGCCCGTGGCTGGCCACGGCGGTGGCCACGAAGGCCAGCACGGCCAGCATCAACCGCCGCGACCAGGGCAGCGGCGAGCGCCTCACAGCAGCAGCCAGAGCAGGGCGGCCCCGCCGCCGGCGCCGTAGCACAGCCGGCACGGCAGGCTGACCTGCTGCGCGGGCGAGAACGGGCCGGCGTGGCCGTCATCATCGATGTACTGCACGCGCACGTGCAGGGTGCCGTGCCAAGGGCGCTTGAAACTCACCTGGGGCTGCTCGACGGTCTGGTCCAGCCATGGTGCCTCGAATGCACCGTTGCGGGAAACCTGCACGCGGTAGGTCTGGCCCGCGCTGCCCGGTTGCCAGCGCAGGGTCAGCGCCTTGCCGTCCGCTTCCGGCGGCTGCAGGGCCGGGTCCACCGGCAGGTCGGTCAGCTGCAGGGGCAGCGCGTCCCCGTATGGCCCTTGCCGGCCCTGGCCGTCGCGCGAGGCCACGCGCCAGAAATACTGGCCCGGCGGCAGCGGCTGGCGCAGGCGCAGATCGGTGCCGGTGGTGGCCTGCTCCTGCAGGGGCGACAGGAACTGCGGTTCACTGGCGATCTGCAGCACGCTGGCCTGCGCGCCCGGGGCCCGGGTCCAGCGGAATCGCGGGCGGTCGCTGTTGATGTCCTGTCCGTGCAGCGGCGCGACCGTCAGCGGCGGTGGCGGCTGGTCGTCCAGACTGAAGTCGGCGCTGGCATCCAGGCCTTCCACGCCCTGCGCATCGACGGCGCGCAGCAGCAGGCGGTGTTGGCCGGGCGGCAGCGCGGCAATGGTCAATCGTGTGTCTGCCGTGGTCGTGGCGAACAGCAGGATCTCGGCCATCGCCGCCTGCACCACTTCAATGCGGTAGTGGTCGGCGCCGTCCACCGGCTGCCAGTGCAGCTGCAACGGCAGACCGGGGCGCTGCAACGTTTCTGCAGCCAAGGACGGGGCGGGCAGCAGTGCCGACGCCGCCATCGGTGCCGCATCCAGATCCGGCGCCATGCTGGCCTGGCCGGGGCGTACCAGTTGCTGGCCGCGCTGATTGCCGACCTGCACCTTGCCTTCCAGCACTTCGGTGGCCGCCGGCTGTCCGGCCTGGCCAGCGCTGACCCGGAACACGGTGCCGCGCACGCTGCTGGTCGCGGTGGGTGCATCGATGATGTAGCGCGAGGCCGGGCCGCGTGCGGGGGTGACGCGGTTGCTGGCACGGCCCTGCTGCAGGCGCATGCGGGTGTCGACCATGCCGGTACGGCCGTAGCGGCTGAGCTGGTCCAGCCGCAGCCGCGAATGCTCGCGCAGCTGCAGGCGCGAGGCATCGGCGAATTCCAGGGTCAGGCTGGCATCGGCGCCGGTCTGCACCACATCGCCGATATGCAGGTTCTCACCGGCCTGCAGTGCGCGGGTGGCGGCGCCAGTGCCGGCGGCCAGCTGCACCGGGCCGCGCACGGCCAGTACCCGCGCCGGCGCCGGCTCCACGCGCAGCCAGCCGATCGGGAAGCGCAGCGGCTGGCCCGGGGGCAGGCGGTAGGGGTTGTCGATGCGGTTGTGCTGCTGCAACTGCTGCCAGGGCACGCTGGGTTTCAGGTACACGCCGCCCAGGTCCCACAGGGTGTCACCGGGGCGCACCCGGTAGGTCCAGTCCTGCGCGGCTGCGCTGATGGGCAGCAGGGTGGCGGCGGCAAGCAGCGCGGCGAACACGCGCACAACGACAGACGAGATCCCAACGGTCACGGCATGCAGTCCCGGCAATGCGGGGGCCAGCGTGCAGACCCCATGGCCCTGACTTATTCCCCCCGGAATGGATGCCGGTCGCGCAAAAGTGCGGCCGGCATCACATTATTGCCCGGTGCGTGGCGCGAATCCTGAACGAAAACAGCGGCCTCAGAACAGCAGCGACGCCATCTTGCGACGGTAGCGGCCCACCAGGTCCTCGTCGGCGATGACGTTGAAGGCGTCTATCAGCGTGCGGCGCGGCAGGTTGTCGTCATAGCTGCGGTCGATGCGCAGCATTTCCAGGAACTGTTCCAGCGCCGCTTCGTCGTGGCCGCCCAGCAGCAGCTGCACGCCGCGCAGATGGCGCGCCTGCAGGTCCTTGCCATCGGCGGCAATGCGCGCGTCCAGCGCATCGGCGGCCGGCGCATCCTTCAGTGCGGTGGCGAAGGCCAGGCGGGCGCGGCCACGCACGGCGCGGTCATCGGTGGCCAGGTTGGCCGGCAGGGCATCGATCAGCTTGCCTGCTTCGTCCACCCCGCCGATCTGCAGCAGGGCCAACGCCAGGTCCAGCTTCAGTTCGTCCTTGTCCGGCTCGGCGGCGATCTGCGCGCGCAGCACGTCCACCTGGCCCTGCGGGTCCAGCGGTGCCTCTTCTTCGCTGCTGGTATCGCCCACGTCGGCCGGCACGATGCCGTGCTGGGCCAGGAATTCGCGCAGCTGGCCTTCCGGAATGGCACCCGGGAAGCCGTCCACCAGCTGGCCGCCCTTGACCAGGAACACAGTGGGCACCGAGCGGATCTGGAAGGCCGCGGCGATCTGCTGCTCGGCATCCACGTCCACCTTGGCCAGCTCGAAGGCGCCGTTGTACTCGGCGGCCAGCTTTTCCAGCATCGGCCCCAGGGTCTTGCACGGGCCGCACCAGGTCGCCCAGAAATCGACCAGCACCGGCGTCTGCAGCGACTTCTGCAGGACTTCGGCCTCGAAGGTCGCGGTCGTGGCGTCGAATACGTAGGTCGTCTCGGTCATGGGGGCACATCGTTCGGCAACAGGAGACCGATTCTATGGTGTCGATCGATGACGGTCTCAACCCTTTCCTCACGTCTTGGCTTGGCGCCCCGCGTGCCGGCCGCGACAATGGGTGCTTCTTCTGTCGTACGGGTAGGCACCATGTCGTGGGTCCGGATTGATCGTTGGCTGGGGCTGTGCGCCGCGCTGCTGTTCGTTGCCGCGGTGGTCGGCTTCGGCGTCGGCCTGGCCGGCTATGCGCAGGCGGTGCACCCGGTCGCCCTGCTTGGCGCGCACGGGGTGCCGCATGCCTGGGCGTTCAACCTGCTGGGCTTCGTGGCGCCGGGCATGCTGGCGATGGTGGTGGCCGAGCGCCTGCGCCGGCGGCTGCCGGCCACCGAAGGCTGGGCGGGCCGGGTGGGCAGCCAGATGCTGCTGCTGGCCGGGCTGGCCTTCGCGGCCATGGGCGTGCTGCCGCTGGACCTGGAGGATCTGCATGGCGGCGCCAGCCAGTTGCACGCCAGCGCCTGGATGGTCTGGGTGCTGGGGTTCGTGGCCGGCACCTGCATGCTGGGGGCCAGCCGCCTGCGTGACCCCGGTGCACGGGCGCCGGGCGTGCTGGCGCTGCTGGTCGGCATCGCCGCGGCGGTAGCCGCCTTTGGCCTGCAGGGGGTGCTGCCGGCGCCGTTCGCGCAGCGCCTGGCGTTTGCCTGCTGGGCGGTCTGGCTGGCGCTGGCACTGCCCCTGTCGCGGGGGCGCTGAGACTGCCCGCGATGGGCGGGATTGGAGACGTTTGCCGCACTGCGGTACGCTGTACCGCTTTGCCGCCGCATCCGCGTGTTCCATGACCAGCGCTGAACCCATCGCCTACGACCCGCAGCAGGTTGAATCCGCCGCCCAGCAGTACTGGGACGCCACCCGTGCCTTCGAGGTCAGCGAGACCTCGGACAAGCCGAAGTACTACTGCCTGTCGATGCTTCCGTACCCGTCCGGTGCGCTGCACATGGGCCACGTGCGCAACTACACCATTGGCGACGTGATCAGCCGCTACAAGCGCATGACCGGCCACAACGTGCTGCAGCCGATGGGCTGGGACGCGTTCGGCCTGCCGGCGGAAAACGCGGCCATCAAGAACAAGACCGCGCCGGCGGCGTGGACCTACAAGAACATCGACCACATGCGCAGCCAGCTGAAATCGCTGGGCTATGCCATCGACTGGTCGCGCGAGTTCGCCACCTGCCGCCCGGACTACTACGTCCACGAGCAGCGCATGTTCACCCGCCTGATGCGCAAGGGCCTGGCCTACCGCCGCAACTCAGTGGTGAACTGGGACCCGGTGGACCAGACCGTGCTGGCCAACGAGCAGGTGATCGACGGCCGCGGCTGGCGTTCGGGCGCGCTGGTGGAAAAGCGCGAGATCCCGCAGTGGTTCCTGCGCATCACCGATTACGCCCAGGAACTGCTGGACGGCCTGGATGAACTGGACGGCTGGCCGGAATCGGTCAAGACCATGCAGCGCAACTGGATCGGCCGTTCCGAAGGCCTGGAAATCCAGTTCGACGTGCGCGATGCCGATGGCAGCGCGCTGGACCCGCTGCGCGTGTTCACCACCCGTCCGGACACCGTGATGGGCGTGACCTTCGTGTCGATCGCCGCCGAACACCCGCTGGCCCTGCATGCGGCCAAGAGCAACCCGGCACTGGCCGCGCTGCTGGCCGAGCTGAAGCAGGGTGGCGTGACCGAAGCTGAACTGGAAACCCAGGAAAAGCGCGGCATGGATACCGGCCTGCGCGCGATCCATCCGGTCACCGGCGAACAGGTGCCGGTGTGGGTAGCCAATTTCGTGCTGATGGGCTACGGCACCGGCGCGGTGATGGCCGTTCCCGGCCACGACCAGCGCGACAACGAGGTGGCCAACAAGTACGGCCTGCCGATCGTGCAGGTCATCGCGCTGAAGGATGCGCGCAACGACGACGAGCGCACCTGGGACGCCACCCGCTGGCAGGACTGGTACAGCGACAAGAGCCGGCAGACCGAACTGGTCAACTCGGCCGAGTTCGACGGCCTGGATTTCCAGGGCGCCTTTGAAGCCCTGGCCGAACGGTTCGAGCGCAAGGCCCAGGGCCAGCGCCGAGTGAACTACCGCCTGCGCGACTGGGGCGTCAGCCGCCAGCGTTACTGGGGCTGCCCGATTCCGGTCATCTACTGCGACAAGTGTGGCGCGGTGCCGGTGCCGGAAGAGCAGCTGCCGGTGGTGCTGCCCGAAGACGTGGCGTTCTCGGGTACCGGTTCGCCGATCAAGACCGACCCGGAATGGCGCAAGACCACCTGCCCGGACTGCGGCGGCGCGGCCGAGCGCGAAACCGACACCTTCGATACCTTCATGGAATCGAGCTGGTACTACGCCCGCTACACCTCGCCGGGTGCGCGTGATGCGGTGGACAAGCGCGGCAACTACTGGCTGCCGGTGGACCAGTACATCGGCGGCATCGAGCACGCGATCCTGCACCTGATGTACTTCCGCTTCTACCACAAGCTGCTGCGCGACGCGCGCATGGTGGACAGCAACGAACCAGCGCGCAATCTGTTGTGCCAGGGCATGGTGATCGCCGAAACCTATTACCGCCCGAACCCGGACGGCTCGAAGGACTGGATCAACCCGGCCGACGTGGACGTGCAGCGCGATGAGCGCGGCCGCATCACCGGCGCCACCCTGGTGGCCGATGGCCAGCCGGTGGTGGTGGGTGGCACCGAGAAGATGTCCAAGTCGAAGAACAACGGCGTGGACCCGCAGGCCATGGTCGGCAAGTACGGCGCCGACACCGTGCGCCTGTTCTCGATGTTCGCCGCGCCGCCGGAACAGTCGCTGGAATGGAACGAGGCCGGCGTGGATGGCATGGCCCGCTTCCTGCGCCGCCTGTGGACCCAGGTGCACAAGCACGCCGAAGAGGGCGTGGCACCGGCCCTGGACGTGGCGGGGCTGGATGCCAACCAGAAGGCGCTGCGCCGCAAGACCCACGAAACCATCGGCAAGGTCGGTGACGACTACGGCCGCCGCCACAGCTTCAACACTGCCATCGCGGCGGTGATGGAACTGATGAACGCACTGGCCAAGTTCGACGACGCCAGCGCGCAGGGCCGTGCGGTGCGCCAGGAAGCCCTGCAGGCCGTGGTGCTGCTGCTGAACCCGATCACCCCGCACGCCAGCCATGCCCTGTGGCAGGTGCTGGGCCACGGCGAAACGCTGCTGGAAGACCAGGCGTTCCCGCAGGCCGACAGCAGTGCGCTGGTGCGCGATGCGGTCACCCTGGCGGTGCAGGTGAACGGCAAGCTGCGCGGCACCATCGAGGTTGCCGCCGATGCCGCGCGCGACCATATCGAAACGCTGGCACAGGCCGAGCCGAACGCGGCCAAGTTCATGGAAGGCCTGACGGTGCGCAAGATCATCATCGTGCCCGGCAAGATCGTGAACATCGTCGCTGCCTGATGTGTCCGGCACCGGCCGCCCGTGTGGCGGCCGGTGCGTGTTCCCCACGCCGGCGTCAGCGGCCGATGGCCCTGCGTTCACGCGTGATCGGGCAGGCTGTCTGTTGCCGTGATCGCCCGGCTCCGCCAGACTGTTCCCATGACCCGAATCCTGCTTGCCCTCGTCCTTGCCCTCGGCCTTGCCGGCTGTGGCTTCCATCTGCGCAACAAGCTGATGCTGCCCACCGACACGGCGCCAGTGAAGGTGGTCTCCACCGCGCCTTACAGCGAACTGGTCAAGCTGCTCAACCGCAGCCTGCTGGCCTCCGGGGCCAAGCTGGCCGACGATGAAAGCACCGGGCCGAGCACCCAGCTGCAGGTGCTGTCCGAGCGCTGGGGCGATCTGCCCATCGCCATCGATGCGCAGGGCCGTGCCCAGGAATACAGCCTGCGCTATGCGGTCATCTTCATCTTCCGCCGCGAAGACGGCAGCGAACTGGTGCCGCAGCAGGTGATCGAGTTGTCGCGCGATTACGTGTCGCCGCCGACCGACGCCACCGGCACCACCACCGAACGCGAGATCCTGGCCGATGAGCTGCGCCGGGAAATGTCGGCGTCCATCATCCGCCGCATTGACAGCGTGGTGCGCGCCGAACTGGAACGTGGCGGCAGCCTGGCAGCGCCGAAGCCGGCCGCGGCCCAGGACGTGCAGCCTACGCCGGCACCGCCGGTCGAGCGCTGAGCCGGCGCAGCGATGGAACTGCGTCCGGAGCAGTTGGCCAGCCAGGGCGGTGATACCGCGCTGGCGCCGGTGTACCTGATCGCCGGGCCGGAAACCCTGCGTGTGCTGGAAGCGGCCGATGCCGTGCGCGCACGCGCCCGTGCCGCCGGCATTGGCGAACGTGAAGTGTTCGATGCCGATGGCCGCGACTTCGACTGGAACCAGCTCGACGCCAGCTTCAATGCGCCCAGCCTGTTCAGCGCCCGCCGCTTGGTGGAGGTGCGCCTGCCCAGCGGCAAGCCGGGCAAGGACGGCGCCGAAGTGATCAGCCAGTTCTGCGCCAACCCGGCGCCGGACGTGGTGCTGCTGATCACCGCCAACGAATGGAGCAAGGCCCACCAGGGCAAGTGGGCCGAAGCGGTGAACCGCGTCGGCGTGCTGTCGGTGGCCTGGGCGATCAAGCCGCACGAACTGCCCGACTGGATCGAGCGCCGCCTGCGTGGCAAGGGCCTGCGCGCCGATCCCGCCGCGGTGCAGCGCCTGGCCGAACGCGTGGAAGGCAACCTGCTGGCCGCCGCGCAGGAGATCGACAAGCTGGCATTGCTGGCCGACGGCCAGCCACTGGACGTGGAACGGATGGAATCGCTGGTGGCCGATGCCGCCCGCTACGACGTGTTCCGTCTGCTGGAAGCCACGTTCTCCGGGCAGCCGCAGGCGGTGTTGCGCATGCTGGCCGGGCTGCGCGGCGAAGGCGAGGCGGTGGCCGCGCTGATGCCGATGGTCATCCGCGAACTGCTGGCCGGTGCCGGCCTGGCCCGGGTGCAGGCACGCGGCGGCAATCTGGCCGCGGAAATGAAGTCGCGCGGTATCTGGGAATCGCGCCAGGCGCCCTACAAGCGTGCGTTGCAGCGCCACCCGGAAGGCAAGCGCTGGGAACGTTTCGTGGCCGAAGCCGGCCTGGTGGATCGCATTGCCAAGGGGCGCGCCGACGGCGATGCCTGGCTGGCGCTGGAGCGGTTGCTGGTGGCGGTGGCCGAGGCCCGCGCCGTGCGCCTGCTGGCCCGGGCCTGAGCCATGAGCCTGCGCATCTATTACGGGGGCACCTTCGATCCGGTGCACCTGGGGCATCTGGCGATCGCCCGCGCCGCACGCGACGAACTGCAGGTGGCGGTGCGGCTGCTGCCGGCGGCCGACCCGCCGCACCGCGCGCCGCCGGGGGCCACCGCCGAGCAGCGCTGCCGCATGCTGTCGCTGGCCATTGGCGACGAGCCGGGCCTGCTGCTGGACCGGCGCGAACTGGAACGGGCCAAGCGCTTCCCGGGTCGTCCTTCCTACACCGTCGACACCCTGCGCGAACTGCGCGCCGAGCTGGGCCCGAGCCGGCCGCTGGCCTGGCTGGTTGGCGCCGACAGCCTGCTGGCCCTGCCGGCCTGGCACGAGTGGCAGGCCCTGTTCGACCTGGCCCACTTCATCGTTGCCGAGCGCCCGGGCAGCCCGCTGCAGGATTCGGTGGATGGCGCCCTGGGCCAGGCCCTGGATGGCCGCTGGGCCGACAACGAGCAGGCCCTGTTCGCCAGCCCCGGCGGGCGGGTGCTGCGCCTGCACCACCCGCTGCGCTCGGAATCGGCCAGCGCGGTGCGTGCGCAGATTGCCGCGACCGGCCCGTGGCGGGCCCTGCTGCCGCCGGCGGTGGCCGATTACGTGGTGGACCACGGCCTGTACCGGCCGGCCACCCCGTGAATGCCGCGGGCGCGCCTTGCCCGTATAATCGCCCCCACGTTTATCGAGTCGATCCGTTTTGAGCAACCAGACCCAGCCCCAGACCATCAAGGTCGAACTGCCCAGCCCGCCGCCTTCGGTGCCGGAACTGCTGGCCAGCGTCCGCCAAGCCACCGAAGACCTGAAGGCCAAGGACCCGGTCGAGATCGACGTGCGTGGCAAGTCCAGCGTCGCCGACTACCTGGTCATCGTCTCCGGTACGTCCACCCGCCATGTGAAGTCGATCGCCGATGAAGTCGTGCGCTTCGCCAAGAAGATCGACGTGATGCCGCTGGGCGTGGAAGGCGAGCGCGAAGCCGAATGGGTGCTGGTGGACCTGGGCGACGTGATCGTGCACGTGATGCTGCCGCGCGTGCGCGAGTTCTACGCGCTGGAGCGCCTGTGGACCGTGGGCGACCAGCCGCCGACCAGCGACGACGAAGTGGCCTGAGCCGCGCGTTGACGCACCCCTTCGACGGCGCCGATGGCGCCGTCGACGTTTGTGGAGGACTGTTTGATGAAAGCCCGTCTGATCGCCACCGGCGAACGTGCCCCCAGCTGGGTGGCGCAAGGGTTTGCCGAGTACCAGAAGCGGCTCTCGCACTGGTTGCCGTTTGAACTGGTGGAAATCGAACCCGGCCTGCGTGGCAAGGGTCGCGATGCGCGCCGTGCCACCGAAGACGAAGGCAAGCGGGTGATCGCGGCATTGCCGAAGAACGCCTACGTGGTGGCGCTGGATGTGCCCGGTCGCCAGCTCAGTTCCGAACAGCTGGCACAGCGCCTGGAGCACTGGCGCGGGCAGGGCAGGGAGCTGGCGTTCCTGATCGGCGGCCCGGAAGGGCATTCGCCGGAAGTATCCGCACTGGCCGATGAGAAGTGGTCGATCGGCCCGTTGACCCTGCCGCACATGCTGGTACGGCTGGTGGTGGCCGAGCAGTTGTATCGGGCTGCGGCAATGATTGCCAATCACCCCTACCATCGCGCGTGAAGAGTGGTTATACTAGTCGTCTGCCCGAATAGCTCAGCCGGTTAGAGCACTTGACTGTTAATCAGGGGGTCGTTGGTTCGAGTCCAACTTCGGGCGCCACCTTTGAAAACCTGCATCGCGAGATGCAGGTTTTTTTTTGTGTGCGTGATGGCTGCACTTCGTAGAGTCGAGCTTGCTCGACTGCTGTGCGCGCGATGCAAGAGCCAGTCGAGCATGGCTCGACTCTACAACGGCGGTGGCGCAGTCGAGCATGGCTCGACTCTACAACGTCAACGCGCCGCGCCAGAATGCGACCAGGGTGGCGATCGCCACCAATACGATCGCGCCGAACAGCACCGCTTCCCAGCGGGTGAACACGGCCTGCCCATGCTGGCGCCGGGTCAGCGCGAACAGCACCACGCCGGGCACATACAGCAGCACCGACAGCAGCAGGTTGTCCACGCCGCCGGCATAGACCAGCCACAACGCGTAGGCGCTGGCCAGCAGCGCAACGCCGAAGTCGCGCCAGCGCATACCGCTTTCGCCGGCATAGGCCTGGCCACGCCAGGCCAACTGCACGGCGAACGCCGCCGATAGGAAATACGGCACCAGGCTCATCGACGCGGCCAGCAGCACCAGGCTGGTGTAGCTGCCCGAATTGAACAGCACCAGCAGCAGGAACAGCTGGATCAGGCCGTTGCTCATCCATAGCGCATTGGCCGGCACGCCGCGCGCGTTCTCGCGGCCTAGGAAGGCAGGCATGGTGCCGTCGCCGGCCGCTGCGTACAGCACTTCACCGCACAGCAGCACCCAGGCCAGCAGCGCGCCCAGCACGGAAATGATCGAGCCGATGATGATTACGGTGGCGCCCCATTCGCCGACGATGGCACGCAGCACGTACGCCATTGAGGGGTTGGGTAGGCCGGCCAGCTCGGCCTGCGACAGCACCCCCATCGACAGCAGGCTGACCAGCACCAGCAGCAGCCACACCCCGACGAAACCGATCACGGTGGCGCGGCCGACGTCGGCGCGGCGGGCCGCACGCCGCGAGTAGATGCTGGCCCCTTCAATGCCGATGAACACCCACACCGTCACCAGCATCATGCCGCGCAGCTGCGTGCCCAGATCGCCCAGCGCGGGTGTACCGAAGAAGTCGGCGCGGAACACATCCATACGGAATGCCCCGGCGGCCAGCACCAGAAACAGCGCGATCGGGACCAGTTTGGCCACGGTCACCAGGCCGTTGATGATGGCGGCGGTGCGCAGGCCCCGCAGTACCAGCAGGTGCACCGTCCACAGCAGCAGCGACGAGGCAGCGAATGCCACGGGCGTATTGCCCTCGCCGAACACCGGCAGGAAGTGGCCCAGGCCGCTGAAGATCAGCACGAAGAAGCTGGCATTGCCCAGCACCGAGGCCACCCAGTAGCCCCATGCGGCGGAAAAGCCGATGTAGTTGCCGAAGCCCTCGCGCGCATAGGCGTAGATGCCGGTGTCCAGGTCGGGCCGGCGGTTGGCCAGCGCCTGGAACACGAAGGCCAGCATCAACATGCCGGCGCCGCTCAGGGCCCAGCCGATCAGCGCGGCGGCCGGCCCGGCGCTGCGGGCCACGTTCTGTGGCAGCGAGAAAATGCCGGCACCGACCATCGAGCCGACGACAAGCGCGGTCAGCGCGGCCAGGCCCAGGCGTTGCGTGGAAGACGGCATGCGGTCGTGCCTCGCGCGGTAGGCCTTCATCATGGACGCGCGCATGTGGTGAAAAAGCAAAGGCCCGGGACATGCCCGGGCCTCTGCAGCGGTTGACCTTCGTGGATCAGTTGAAGGTGTACTTGGCGCCGACGGTGAAGTAACGACCAATGGCACCGCTGAAGTGCAGCGGGTTGTAGTTGACCGCGCCGTAGGTGGACGGGTCGAGCGGGGCGATGCGGTCGAACACGTTCTGCACCGAAGCGTTCAGTTCAAACGCATCGGTGATGTTCCAGCGACCGGACAGATCGAAGGTGGTGAACGAAGAGATCTTCTCCACCGGCGTACCGTCTTCATAGAAGGCCAGGTAGTCGCCACCGCGGCGATCCTTGTTTTCCATGCTGTCGATGTAGTTCACCACGCCGCTCACGCTCCACGGCCCCTGCTTCCAGGTGGTGCCGAAGTTGATGCGGTCCTGCGGGGTGCCGATGCAGTTGGTCACGTCGCAGTTGCCGTGCGTGCCCACGTAATCGACGGTGGTGTCACCCTCGGTGCGCTCGAACTTCAGCAGGTGGCTCCACTGCAGGTCCATTTCCAGCTGGCCCGGACCCAGGTCGAAGGTCTGGCGGATATCGGTATCGATACCGCGCACACGCGACGAGTTGGCATTCACGTACTGCGTGTTGACCGCCAGGATGGTGCCGCTGTTGGCCACGCCGCCGATGTTGTTGCTGTCGCGCAGGACGTTGCCGGCGGCGATGGCGTCGGCGGTGCTGCCCTGGGCGATTTCGTTGGTGCGCTTGATTTCCCAGGCATCAACCGTCAGCGAGGTGCTGGAGGTCGGCTGCAGCACGATACCCACCGAGTAGCTCTTCGACTCTTCCGGCTTCAGGCCGGAATTGGGGCGGGTGATGATCGCCACCGAACGCGCGGTGCACTCGTTGTCCGGGTCGATGGCGCAGCGCACCGGATCGCGGGCATTGGAGAAGGCGGCCAGGCCACCGTCGCCGTTTTCGGCCGGGTTCGGCGCACGGAAGCCTTCGGCGTAGCTGGCGCGCAGGGCGATCCAGTCGGCCGGGGTGAACTTCACGCCCAGCTTCGGGGTGGCCTTGCCTTCACCGCTTTCGTACTTGTCGTAACGCAGTGCGGCCGACAGTTCCAACTGCTCCAGCACCGGCGCGGACAGTTCGACGTAGCCGGCGTACACGTTCTGGGTGCCGTCATAGGCCGAGTAGCCCAGGCCGATGATGTCACCCTGGTCGGTGTAGGTCTGCGGGGTCAGGCTGTTGCTGGTCTTGCGCCATTCGGTACCCATGGCCAGGCCGAGCGGGCCGCCCTTCAGATCCATCAGGCTGCGCGAGACGGTGAAGTCGAACATGTCCAGGCTGGACTTGGCGCGGGCACTGATGGTGGGCGAGATGTAGTCGTACAGCGCCTGCGAATTCAGGCCGGCGTTGTCGCCGATGCGCCACACACCGCCGGCGCAGGCCGGGTCACCCAGCGCGCACTGCACGGCGCTGTAGCGCAGGAAGCCAGTGCGCTTGTTGACCAGGTCGGTGCCCGAATGCAGGTAGGCGGTGTCGTAGCTCCAGTCGCCCCAGTTGCCCTTCACGCCCACCAGGAAACGGTTGAACTCGTTGGTGTTGTTGGTCACGCGCGGGCCGACATCCCAGGCCGAATAGCGCAGGCGCGAGGCCTGGCCGGGAATCGGGTTGTCCGGATGGGTCGGGCTGAGCACCACGGCACCGTCGCCGCTGCTGGCGTTGACCGGGCCGCCGGGGTAGCCCCAGCCGCCGGAAACACCGGATGGCGTGTTGCTGAAGATCGTTTCCTTCTTCGAGTAGCCGATCTCGGTGTAGACCTCGCCGCCTTCGCCGAAGGCGAAGCTGGCGCGGCCGAACACGTTCACGTACTTCTCTTCCGGGCTCAGGTCGCGGTACAGCTGGGCTGGATTCCACAGGCAGCCCTGCGCCTGTGCGGTGGCATCGCTCTGGCCGGGAATGGTGGTCAGGTCGGCGCAGCCCGGAAGTGCGACCAGGAAGGCCGGGTTTTCATCGTCCACGTTGCGGTCATCGAACACCGAACCGTTCGGGCCCACGCCACCGGCGGTGCCGCCGGACAGGTAGGCGCCGCCCAGGAACTGCGCATCGGCGGCGTCATAGCCCCAGCGACGGATGTCACCGGTGCCGATCCACTTGCGGTTCTTGCGGTCGCTGATCTTGATCGCGTCGGTCTTGCCGACGTCCAGGCTGAAGAACGCATTCCAGCCGTCGCTGGACAGGTCACCGGTACCGGCGGTCAGCGTGGCCTTCTTGGCATCGCCATCGCCATCGCCGGAAACACCGTAGGAACCGCGCAGGATCGCGCCCTGGAAGTCGCTGCGCAGGATGATGTTGACCACGCCGGCGATCGCATCGGAACCGTAGATGGCCGAGGCGCCGTCCTTCAGCACTTCCACGCGCTCGACGGCGTCAAGCGGAATCGTGCTGAGGTCGGTGAACACCTTCTGGCCGTCATCGGCCAGGCCATAGGTGGCCATGCGGCGGCCGTTCAACAGCACCAGCGTGGAGCCGGCGCCCAGGCCGCGCAGCGAGATGCCGGCGCCACCGCCGGCAAAACCATTGCCGAAGGTCTTGGGAATGGAACCTGCACCGTCGGAGGTGAGCGTCTGCAGGTATTCGGCCACGGTGGTCTTGCCACTGCGGTCGATTTCCTGGCGGGTCACCACCTGCACCGGCGAGGGCGTTTCGGTGTTGGTGCGGGGAATGTTCGAACCGGTCACGGTGATCCGGTCGAGGTTGGTGGCCTGGTCCTGTGCGAAGGCAGGGGAGACCACGGCGCCGGCCAGCAGCAGAGCGCCGCCGGTGAGGATGTGGGTAATGGAAAATGCCAGGTGGTTATGGCGGCGGCTGGCGGGCCGTTGGATCGGGTGTTTCACAGCTTCTCTCCTGACTGGAAAACTCGAGCATCGAGGGCTGTCGCCGGTGTGTCCCGGGACGGCTCAATCTAGGTTTCTGTCAGGTGACGGCGTTGTGAAGTTTTACTGAATTCGTAACAGAAATGTGATCGCGACTGAAGAATTGAAGGCGCATGGCCGGCTTGAAGCGCAGCCCGCGTTGGAGCCGGCCCGGCAGGTCGCCGGGCCGGTCCATGGCTCAGTCGGGCAGGCTGAACTGCACCGGCACCATGCCGATGGCGGACACCGCCTGGCCATCACGCTCGGCCGGGACGAAGCGCCAGTGGCGCAGCACCTGCTGGCGGGCGGCCTGGTCCAGGCTGCGCGAGCCACTGCTACGTTCAATGCTGACGTTCACCGGCTGCCCGTTCGGGTCCACTTCCACCCGCAGCAGCACCGTGCCCTGTTCGTGGTTGCGCAGGGCCGGCACCGGATAGCTCGGCGGCGGCGCGCTGCGGTACTGCAGCTGGGCGCCGGTGACCGGAGCACCCGGCTGCAGCGCGGGCGGCGCTTCCACCGCCACCTCGGCGGCCGCCGGCAGGATGATGCCCTGGGCCTCGTCGAGTGCTGCGGTGGGCGCAGGCAGGGGCGGGGTCACGGTCGGCACAGGCTGCGATTTCGGCACCAGCTTCACCACTTCCGGCTTGGGCGGCAGCGGGGTGGGCTCAAGCGGCTTGGGGGCTTCCTTGGGGATGAAACGCACCGTGGTGTCGTCGCGGGGCAGGGCGCTGATGGCCTGGTAGGTTGCCGGGATCAGCAGCAGCAACAGCGCGAGCAGGTGCAGGGCAATGGCCGCGCTCCAGGCGGCAATGCGGGCGGGGTCGAAGTGCAGGGATGCAGCGGGATACGTACGAACCATGGTCCACCTCCATGCCAGTGTTGAAGTCCTCAACGCACCAGGGCCGCCATCGGGGTTGCCGCACGCGGCTGGCAGTTCATCATTAGCGCCAGCCACCGGCCACTGCCTAGAGTCAGGTGCGACGCCGTTGGGCTGGGCTTCAGATACAAGGAAGGGGCCCGCGGTGGCGGACCCCTTCTTCTTGTTCTGCAGGTCGCCAGCCTGGGGGGCGCCTGGGCCAGCGGCTGCCAACCACGGTTGGCACCTACCGCCTTGCGCGACGCTTACCGGCCCAGCTCGAACACGACGTCCAGGTTCACCGACACGGTCGATTCGCCCGGTGCCACCGGGGTGGCCTTGTCCATCGCCGCGCCGGCGGCCATTGCGCGCATCATCGGCATCGGGCGGAAGCCGCCGTTGCTGTTCTCGGAAATGCTGACGATGCGGCGCACCTGCAGGCCCAGCGACTTCGCATAGGTCTGGGCACGGGCCTGGGCCTTCTTCAGCGCGGCCAGGCGGGCTTCGTCGTAGACCGGCTCGGGCTGGTCGATCTCGAACTGCGGGCCGTTGATCTGGTTGGCGCCCTGCGCGGCCAGGGCATCAAGCACCTTGCCCAGCTTGGCGATGTCGCGCACCTTCAGGCTGACCGTGTTGCTGGCCTGGTAGCCGGTGATCTTCGGCGCTTCGTTGTCGGCATAGCGATACTGCGGGTTCAGGCTGACGCCGCTGGTCTGCACGTCGCGCTCGACAATGCCGGCGGCCTTGATCGCGGCCAGCATCTTGTCCATCTGCTGGGCGTTCTGGCGCATGGCACTGTTGCCGTCGGCGGCCTGGGTGACCACGCCGGCCGACAGGGTGGCCACGTCCGGCACGCGGGTGGCTTCGGCGTTGGCCGAGATGTTCAGCAGGGTGCCTTCGGCGGCGGCGACCGCGGGCGGCGGCGGCGGGGCAGCATGGGCGGTCATCGAAGCTCCAAGAGCGAGGGACAGGGCAAGCAGCAGCGGGGTGGCGGTGCGGCGCATGGGATCTCCTTGGTGTGCCGGTGAGGGTGGTGTCGTAGCGATGAACGCGCTGTGAGTCCGTTCGGGGTTGAAGGCATTCAAGGCGGGGTTGCCGACGATTCAGGTGGCGGCCTCAGGTTATGCTGTGCCGATGCTCTATCTCGCTTCCCGCTCGCCCCGACGCAACCAACTGCTGGCCCGACTCGAACGCCCCTTCCAGGCCCTGGACCTGGAGGTGCCCGAGCAGCGTGCGCCGCAGGAAAGTGCCGAACAGTATGTATGCCGGGTGGCTGCCGACAAGGCGCGCGCCGGCTTGGCCCGGGTGCTGGCCACCGACCCGCAGGCGCGGGTGCTGGGCTCGGATACCGAGGTGGTGCTGGACGGCCAGGTGTTCGGCAAGCCGGCCGATGCGGCCGAGGCCTGCGCCATGCTGGCGCGCCTGGCCGGGCGCACCCACCAGGTGATGACCGCCGTGGTGGTCGTGCACGCGCAGGGCCTGGAGACCGAGCTGGTGGTCTCCGAGGTCACCTTCGCGCCGATCGCTGCGGCCGACATCGCCGCCTACGTGGCCACCGGCGAACCGCTGGACAAGGCCGGTGCCTATGCCATCCAGGGCGGCGCCGAGCGCTGGATCGAACACCTGTCAGGCAGCTATTCCGGCGTGATGGGGCTGCCTTTG
The DNA here is from genome assembly GCF_010894375.1 of Stenotrophomonas sp. B1-1. Classification (NCBI taxonomy): domain Bacteria; kingdom Pseudomonadati; phylum Pseudomonadota; class Gammaproteobacteria; order Lysobacterales; family Lysobacteraceae; genus Stenotrophomonas; species Stenotrophomonas sp. B1-1. Next base: position 397,029 of record NZ_JAAIUZ010000011.1, read on the forward strand.
CTGCACACTGACCGCCTGCTGGCCCGTTGCGGCGTGCCGGCCCCCACTGCCCATGCCGCCAGGGAGGCTGCCGATGTCTGAGGAAATCCTGGTCAATGTGACCCCGCGCGAAACCCGGGTCGCGGTGATCGAAAATGGCATGCTGCAGGAACTGCACATCGAGCGCGGCTGGCGCCGGGGTGTGGTCGGCAACATCTACAAGGGCAAGGTGCAGCGGGTCATGCCCGGCATGCAGGCCGCGTTCGTGGAAGTGGGGCTGGAGCGCGCCGCGTTCCTGCACGCCAACGACGTGGTGCGGCCGGCCCCGGTGGCCAGCGCCGATACCGAGAACACCACCCTGCCGCCGCCGTCCAGCGTGCCGATCGTGGAACTGCTGCGCGACGGCCAGGACATCGTGGTGCAGGTGGTGAAGGACCCGATCGGCACCAAGGGCGCGCGCCTGACCACGCAGATCAGCATTCCCTCGCGCTACATGGTGCTGCTGCCGCAGTCGAAGGTGGTGGGCGTTTCCGCGCGCATCGAAGACGAAGGCGAGCGTGCGCGGCTGAAGGCGCTGGTGACCGAACTGTCGGCGCAGCACGGTGGCTACGGGTATATCGTGCGCACCAATGCCGAAGGCCAGCCGGCCGAAGCCATTGCCGAGGACATCGCCTATCTGTCGCGGGTCTGGAACGTGGTCGAGCGGCGCGGCCGCGAGGCGCCCTCGTGCAGCAACATCTATGAAGACCTGAGCCTGCCGCTGCGTTCGGTGCGCGACCTGATACGCAAGGACGTGGACAAGGTGAAGGTCGATTCCAAGGAAACCTTCGCCCAGCTGCAGGCGTTCGTGGCCAAGTACATGCCGGTGCTGGCCGAGAAGATCGAGCTGTACAGCGGTGACCGCCCCATCTTCGACATGTTCGGCGTGGAAGACGAGATCGGCCGCGCGCTGGACAAGCAGGTGCCGCTGAAATCCGGTGGCTACCTGGTGATCGACCAGACCGAGGCGATGACCACCATCGATGTGAACACCGGTTCGTTCCTGGGCCAGCGCAACCTGGAAGAAACCGTGTTCCGCACCAACCTGGAGGCCGCGCAGGCGGTGGCCAGGCAGCTGCGGCTGCGCAACCTGGGCGGCATCATCATCATCGATTTCATCGACATGGACGATGCCGAGCATCGCCGCCAGGTGCTGCGCACGCTGGAAAAGGCGCTGGCCCGCGACCATGCCAAGACCACCGTCTACGATTTCTCGCCGCTGGGCCTGGTGGAGATGACCCGCAAGCGCACCGTGGAAAGCCTGGAGCGCCAGCTGTCGGAAACCTGCCCGCAGTGCAGTGGTCGCGGCAGCATCAAGACCACCGAAACGGTGACCTACGAAATCTTCCGCGAGATCACCCGCGCCGTGCGCCAGTTCGATGCCGCGCGCCTGCTGGTGATCGCCTCGACCAAGGTGGTGGCACGCATCACCGAAGAGGAATCGGCCGCCGTGGCCGAGCTGGAGGAATTCCTCGGCAAGAGCATCCGTTTCCAGGCGGACGAGCAGTACCTGCAGGAGCAGTTCGATGTGGTTCTGCTCTGATCCACGCCGGCTGCGGTCCGGCGCCGGCCGATGAGCGCGCCGCCGCGCCTGCGACTGCGAAGGATCCGCCGTCATCTGATTGCCGCGTGCGCGGTAGGCCTGGTCGTGCTTGCCCTGCTGGTGGGCACGCTCAGCCAGCTGTTGCCGCTGGCCGAGCGCCACCCGCAGCAGATCGCCGCGTGGCTGAGTGCGCGGGCCGGCCAGCCGGTGCGTTTCGAGCGCCTGCAGACCGCCTGGACCCGGCGCGGCCCGCTGCTGCAGTTGCAGGGGCTGCGTATCGGCGCCGGGCAGGGGTTGGCCATTGGCGAAGCCGAAGTATTGGTATCGATTTACAGCGGGTTGCTGCCGGGGCGCTCGCTGACCGAGCTGCGCCTGCGCGGGCTGTCGCTGGACCTGCAGCAGGCCGCTGACGGCCGCTGGAGCGTGCGTGGCCTGCCGCAGTCCAGCGGTGCGGGCGATCCGCTGGATGCGCTGCGCCGGCTGGGCGAGTTGCAGGTGATTGGCGGACAACTGGCCGTGCATGCGCCCGCACTGGGCATCGACGCCACGCTGCCGCGCATCGATCTGCGCCTGCGCGTGCAGGGCGATCGGCTGCAGGTGGGCGTGCGTGCCTGGGCACAGGCCGAGGCCCTGCCGCTGACGGCGGTGCTGGAACTGGACCGGCGCAAAGGCAACGGCCAGGCGTGGCTGGGTGCCGACCCGGTGGATTTCCAGGCTTGGGCGCCGCTGTTGGCCGGGGCCGGCGTGCGCCTGCGCGAAGGCAAGGGCGAGTTGAACCTGTGGCTGACCCTGCGCGATTTCGCGCCGGTGGCGGTCACCACCGATTCGGACCTGCGTGGGCTGCGTATTGAAGGCGCACCGATGCCGGGCGTGGCGCACCCGCAGGTGCAGCTGCAGCGCCTGCAGGCACGGCTGCGCTGGCAACGCCAGGCCGATGGCTGGGTGCTGCAGGTGCCGAAGCTGCGCCTGCAGGGCGAAGACGGCGCACAACAACTCGATGGCCTGCAGGTGCGCCTGGGCCGGCAGCTGCAGATCAGCAGCGGTGCGGTGCAGGCCGGCACGGCCGTGCGCGCGCTGGCCCTGAGCGACCGGCTGGACCCGGGCCTGCGCCGTTGGCTGTACCTGGCCCGGCCACAGCTGGACGTGGCCGCGCTGCAGGTGCGGGGTGAACGCGATGGCCCGCTGTGGGCGCAGGGCGAGCTGCAGTCGCTGGGCTTTGCCAGCGTGGCCGGCGCGCCGGGCCTGCGTGGCCTGGGCGGGCGTTTCGAAGGCGATGCCAATGGCTTCAGCCTGCAGCTGCAGCCGCAGCGGCAACTGCAGTTCGATTGGCCCAGCGGCTTCGGCGTGCGCCACGACCTGCACCTGGCCGGGCAGGTGGTGGGCTGGCGCGATGAAGCCGGTGGCTGGCGCATCGGTACCCCGGCCCTGCGCGTGCAGGGCACCGATTACGCGGCCGACGTGCGCGGCGGGCTGTGGTTCCAGGGCGACGGCACGCGGCCGTGGATGCAGCTGGCGGCCAAGCTGGACGATGTGCCGATGACCGCCGCCAAGCGCTTCTGGATCCATTCCAAGATGAGCAAGGGCGCCACCGACTGGCTGGACATGGCCCTGGCCGGCGGGCAGGTGCGGGGCGGTATCGGTCTGGTCAGTGGTGACCTGGACGACTGGCCGTTCGACAACAACGATGGCCGCTTCGAGGCCACCGGCCACATCAGCAACGGGAAGATCCGCTTCCAGCACGACTGGCCGCTGATGGGCCAGGTGGATGCCGATGTCGCCTTCATCGGGCCGGGCTTCCATATCCAGGGCCGTGGCGACCTGGCCGGGGTGGCGGTGCAGCACTTTGAAGCCGGCATTCCCGATTTCGGCCAGCAGCCGCTGTACGTGCGCGCCGACAGCCGCAGCGAAGCGGGTGCATTGCTGTCCATGCTGCGCCAGAGCGGCCTGCACAAGGAATACGGCGACACCCTGGACAACCTGAGCGCCAGCGGCCCGGCCAACGTCCACTTCGATCTGCTGCAGCCCCTGCACCATGACGAAGGCGGTGGCCACCTGCAGGGCACGGTGGATCTGGCCGGGGTGAAGCTGGCCGACAAGCGCTTCGACGTGGCATTCGATGGCATGCACGGCCAGGCCCGCTACAGCAACGCCGGGTTCGCCGCCGAATCGCTGGCGGTGCGCCACCTGGGCCAGGACGGCACGCTGAGCCTGCGCGCCGGCGGCTTCGTGCGCGATGCGCGGCTGGCCTTCGAATCGGAGTTGTCGGCCAGCCTGGATGCGGGCGTGCTGATCGATCGCGCGCCGGAAATGGCCTGGCTGAAGCCTTACATCAACGGCACCTCGCCGTGGACGATCGCGGTCAACCTGCCCAAGGTCGCCCCCGGCAGTGCCGCCCCGCCCAGCGAGCTGCGCCTGCGTTCGGACCTGGTGGGCACCCGCCTGGATCTGCCGGCACCGTTGGACAAGCCAGCCGCCGAGCCGCTGGCCACCACCGTGGCCGCACAGCTGCCGATGGGGGCCGGACGCATCGATGTGGCCTTTGGCGACCGGCTGGCGCTGGCTGCGCGCAGCCACAACAACCAGACCGGTGTGCAGGTCACCCTGGGCAGCAGCCAGGTGGACCGCGAGCCGCCGCCCAGCGGGCTGACCATCAACGGCCGCAGCCCCACCCTGGACGCGCTGGAATGGATCGGCCTGGCCCGTGGTGCGGGCGGCGATGGCGACCCCATGCCGCTGCGCACGGTGGATGTGCAGGTGGGCCAGCTGATGCTGATCGGCGGTGTGTTCGCGCAGACCCGGCTGCAGCTGCACCCCGGGCCGCAGGCGCTGGATGTGCGCATGGACGGCCCATCGCTGGCCGGCCGCCTGAGCGTGCCCAATGCCGACGGTGGCACCATCAGCGGCACGCTGGACCGTGTGTACTGGCAATCCCCGCCTGCAGCCGCCGGCGCGGCAACGCCGCCCGCCGCGAAAGTGCAGGCCGGTGCCGACGACATGGACCCGGCCAAGCTGCCGCCGTTCGCGCTGGACATCGCCGACCTGAAGTTCGGCAAGGTGGTGCTGGGCCAGGCGGTGCTGCGCACCCGCCCACTGGCGCAGGGTCTGAGCGTGGACGAGCTGCGCTTCCGCGCGCCGGACCAGGAAATCGACATCACCGGCCGCTGGCTGGGCAAGAGCGCCGGTGCGCGTACTGAACTGAACGCCCAGGTGCGCAGTGAGGATCTGGGTGGTCTGCTGCAGAACTTCGATTACGCCGGCCAGTTGCGGGGCGGCTCCGGCCAGGCCCAGCTGCAGGCCTCGTGGGCCGGCGGCCCGTCCGACTTCCAGCTGGGCAACCTGCAGGGGCAGCTGGACATCCATGCACGCAACGGCCAGCTGCTGGAACTGGACCCGGGGGCCGGCCGCGTGCTGGGCCTGCTGAGCGTGGCCCAGCTGCCGCGCCGGCTGATGTTCGACTTCCGTGATTTCTTCTCCAAGGGCTTTGCCTTCAACCAGATCGAGGGCGGCATGCAGTTCGGCAACGGCATGGCGCGCACCGACAAGGTGCTGATCGAAGGCCCCGCAGCGAACATCACCATCCGCGGCCAGACCGACCTGCGCCAGCAGCAGTTCGACCAGACCATTGATGTGAACCCGCGCGCCGGCAACCTGCTGACCGTGGTCGGCGCGGTGGCCGGTGGCCCGGTGGGCGCCGCCCTGGGCGCGGCCACCAATGCGGTATTGTCCAAGCCACTGGGTGAAATCGGCGCGCGCACCTACCGGGTGACCGGACCGTGGAAGGAGCCCAAGGTGGAAGTGATCGAGCGCAGCCGTGACCGCAGCCCCGCGCCGGCCCCGGTGCCCGTGCCGGTTCCGCCGCCGACCGTGACCGACCTGCCGCGCCCGCGCTGAGCGCGGCGCCCCTGTTCATCGCGTGGCCTTGCCTGGCCACGCCAGCACCCCCAGATCGAGACCATGACTGATACTGCCCTGACCCTTGCCAACGACCGCCTGCTGCGCCCCGGCGGCCTGGATACCGCTGGCCTGGAGCGCGCCTTCGGCCAGCTGCTCGGCCCCGGCGTGGACTTCGGCGACCTGTACTTCCAGCATGCCCGGCGCGAGAGCTGGAGCGTGGAAGACGGCATCGTCAAGGACGGCGCCCATTCCATCGAACAGGGCGTAGGCGTGCGCGCCATTGCCGGTGAAAAAACCGGCTTCGCCTATTCCGACGATATCCATGCCGATGCACTGCTGACCGCGGCGCAGTCGGCGCGTGCGATTTCCCGCGAGGGCGGCGCGCAGCAGGGTCGTTCGCTGCTGCGCGGCAACGCCCGCGCGCTGTACCCCACGCTGGACCCGATCGACAGCCTGGGCAATGAAGCCAAGGTGGACGTGCTCAAGCGCCTGGATGGCTACCTGCGCGCGGCCGACCCGCGGGTGAAGCAGGTGATGGTCAGCCTGTCCGGCGGCGTGGACACCGTGCTGGTGGCCCGCACCGACGGCGTGCTGGGCGCCGATGTGCGCCCGCTGGTGCGCCTGAACGTGCAGGTGATCGTGGAACAGAACGGTCGCCGCGAATCGGGTTATGCCGGTGGCGGCGGCCGCTACGGCTACGCCGAACTGTTCGCCGATGGCCGCCCCGAAGCCTTCGCCCGCGAAGCGCTGCGCCAGGCGCTGGTGAACCTGGACGCGGTACCGGCCCCGGCCGGGGTGATGCCGGTGGTGCTGGGCCCGGGCTGGCCCGGCGTGCTGCTGCACGAGGCGGTGGGCCATGGCCTGGAAGGTGACTTCAACCGCAAGGGCACCAGCGTGTACGCCGGCCGCATCGGCGAACGCGTGGCCGCCCCGGGCGTGACCATCGTTGACGATGGCACCCTGGACGGGCGCCGCGGTTCGCTGAACATCGATGACGAAGGCCACCCCAGCCAGTGCACCACGCTGATCGAGGACGGCATCCTGGTGGGCTACATGCAGGATGCGCTGAACGCGCGCCTGATGGGCATGGCCCCGACCGGCAACGGCCGCCGCGAATCGTTCGCGCACCTGACCATGCCGCGCATGACCAATACCTACATGCGTGCCGGCCAGCACGACCCGCAGGAAATGATCCGGTCGGTGAAGAAGGGCCTGTATGCGGTCAACTTCGGCGGCGGCCAGGTGGACATCACCAGCGGCAAGTACGTGTTCTCGGCCACCGAGGCCTACCTGATCGAAGACGGCCGCATCACCGCGCCGGTGAAGGGCGCCACGCTGATCGGCAATGGCCCGGAAACCATGCAGAAGGTGCGCATGGTCGGCAACGACCTGGCCCTGGACGAGGGCGTGGGCATCTGTGGCAAGGATGGCCAGAGCGTGCCGGTCGGTGTCGGCCAGCCCTCGCTGCTGATCGAGGGCCTGACCGTGGGCGGTACCCAGGCCTGAGCGCGGCGATGGCCAGCGCCCATGCCCAGGGCGGCGCGGACTCAGTCCTCGTCGGCTTCGTCGGTGCCGACGTCGTCGGCCTCGTCGGTCGCAGCCTTCAGGCCCAGCGCCGCCGGCAGCATCAGCGCGCGCAGCACCTGGAAGATCTCGCGGTAGGCGCGCGGCGGCTTGTTCTTGGCCTTTTCGGCCTGGGCGTTGCGCACCAGCGTGCGCAGCTGCTGGCGGTCGGCCTGCGGGTAGTCGTCCAGCAGGGCGGCCAGCGCCTTGTCGCCCTCGGCCAGCAGGCGCTCGCGCCAGTCTTCGGCGCGATGCATCATCGCCACTTCGCGGCGGCCGGTTTCGCTGTTGGCATCCAGCGCATCGCGGATCGCGTCCAGCGTGGCCTCGTCCTCGCGGCGCATGTGTTTGGCCAGGAACGCCAGCTGCCGCTTGTGGGCGATGTGGGCGGTAATGCGCTTGCACTCGGCGATATGCGGCAGCAGGTCTTCCGGGATCGGCAGGCGCGCCAGCTGGGCCGGGGTCAGCGACACCAGCTTTTCGCCCAGGGCCAGGACATCGAGCGCGTCGCGCCGGTTCTGGCTGCGGCTCTTGTCGTGGAATTCACCGGTTTCTTCGTCGCGTCCGCGCATCGTCCCTACCTGATCTCAAAAAAAGTCGCCCGGCGTGATGCCGGGCCCAACCTGTACAGGATAAAGCATTGAACGTGATCGCCCCTGAAGTCGCCGCCGGCGACGACAGCTTGGCCCGGCTGGAACGGCTGGCCGACCTATCCCAGCAGCTGATCGACCGCGCCCGCGCGCTGGGCGCCAGCCAGACCGAGGTGAGCTGCAGCGAGGACCGCGGGCTGGAGGTCAATGTCCGCCTTGGCGAGGTGGAGACCGTGCAGTCCACCCGCGACCGCGGCATTGCGGTGACCGTCTACTTCGGCCAGCGCAAGGGCAGTGCCAGCACCGCCGACCTGAACGAGGCCAGCCTGCAGGCCACGGTCGAGCAGGCCTGCGCCATTGCCCGCCATACCGAGGACGACCCGGCCGCCGGCCTGGCCGACGCCGCGCTGATGGCCCGCGATTTCCCCGATCTGGACAGCTGGCACCCGTGGGCGCTGCAGGCTGACCAGGCGGTGGACCTGGCCCTGGCCTGCGAGGCCGCTGGCCGCCAGGCCGATGCGCAGATCCGCAATTCCGACGGCGCCTCGGTGTCGAGCATGCAGAGCGTATCGGTGTACGCCAACTCCCATGGCTTCATCGGTCGCGAGCGCGGCACCCACCATTCGATCGGCTGCGCGCTGATTGCCGGCACCGGCGATGGCATGCAGCGGGACGGCTGGTACACCGGCGCGCTGGCCCGCGAGGACCTGGAAGACCCGGCCCACGTGGGCCGTCGCGCCGCCGAGCGCACCGTGGCCCGACTGCAGCCGCGTTCGCTGCCCACCGGCAGCCTGCCGGTGCTGTTTGCCCCGGAAGTGGCGCGCAGCCTGGTCGGCCACCTGCTCTCGGCCGTGTCCGGTGGTGCCCTGTACCGCCAGGCCAGCTTCCTGCTGGACAGCGTGGGCCAGCGCCTGTTCCCCGAATGGATGCAGATCGAAGAGCTGCCGCACCTGCGCCGCGGCCTGCGCTCGGCCGCCTTCGACGGCGATGGCGTGGCCACCCGCGCCTCGGCCCTGGTGACCGACGGCGTGCTGCAGCGCTACGTGCTGGGCAGCTATTCGGCGCGCAAGCTGGGCCTGCAGACCACCGCCAATGCCGGTGGCGTGCACAACCTGCAGCTGGCCGCCAATGCCGGCTCCCTGCACGAGATTGCCCGGCAGATGGGCAACGGCCTGCTGGTGACCGAACTGATGGGGCAGGGCGTGAACGGGGTGACCGGTGACTACTCGCGCGGTGCCGGTGGCTTCCGGGTCGAGAACGGCGAGATCCAGTTCCCGGTCGATGGCATCACCATTGCCGGCAACCTGCGCGACATGTTCGCCAGCATTGAAGCGGTGGGCAGCGATGTCGACCCGCGCTCGCACATCCGCACCGGCTCGATCCTGGTGGGGCGGATGACGATCGCCGGTAATGATTGATGGCGTTGATGGCGTAAGCTATGCGCGCCTGACGCGACCGGCCCGCAGCTGGTCGCGCATGACCACCCAAAAAAAAGGAGTTTTGTCGTGAGCGATTTCGATAACGTCCCGGCGGCCGGCAACGCGCCGTCCGACCAGCGCACCATGGCGCTGGCCGCGCACCTGCTGGGCATCTTCACCGGTTTCATCGGTGCCCTGATCATCTGGCTGATCAACAAGGACGACGCGGGCAAGTCCTTCGTCACCGACCAGGCCAAGGAAGCGCTGAACTTCCAGATCACCATCGCCATCGCGATGTTCATCTGCATCATCCTGACCTTCGTGATCATCGGCGCCATCCTGGCCCCGATCGTTGGCCTGCTCAGCCTGGTCTTCAGCATCATCGCTGCGGTCAAGGCAAACAACGGCGAGCTGTACCGCTATCCGTTCGCGCTGCGCCTGATCAAGTAATTCCGGCGGCACGTGGACAGCAGAACGCCCGGCAATGCCGGGCGTTTCTGTTTCCATCGCCGGTAGCGCCGGTAGCGCCGGTAGCGCCGGGGCATGCCCGCCAAGCGCGATCAATGATCGCGTTCCACCGCCAATGTGGCCAGCGCACGCAGCGCGTCGGCTTCTTCGTGGTAACCGGCCAGTGCCGCCTGCATGCGCGCGGCCAGGTCGCGCAGGTGCGCCTTGGCCCCGTCCATGCCCAGCAGCGCCGGGAAGGTGCTCTTGTCCTGGGCCTGGTCCTTGCCGGCAGTCTTGCCCAGCTGCTCGGAACTGGCCTCGACATCCAGGATGTCATCGCGCACCTGGAAGGCCAGGCCCAACGCATCGGCGAAGCCGTCCAGCTGCGCCAGCACCGGCGCCGGTGCCTGGCCGCACAGCGCGCCCATGCGTACCGCCGCGCGGATAAGCGCACCGGTCTTCAGCGCGTGCATGCGGGTGAGCGCGGCCAGCGACTGCTGCTGGCCGGTGGCGTCGATATCCAATGCCTGGCCGCCGCACATGCCGGCCGCGCCGGAGGCGTGGGCCAGGGTCTGCAGGCAGGCCACGCGCAGGCTGGCCGGCAGCGCAGCATCGGCCAGCAGGCCGAAGGCGCGGGTCTGCAGGGCATCGCCGGCCAGGATCGCGGTGGCTTCATCAAAGGCGATATGCGTGGTCGGCTTGCCGCGGCGCAGGGCGTCATCGTCCATCGCCGGCAGGTCATCGTGTACCAGCGAATAGGCGTGGATCAGCTCCACGGCCATCGCGGCCGCATCCAGTTGATCCAGCGGCGCGCCGAACAGGCGGCCACTGGCGTAGACCAGCAGCGGGCGCATGCGCTTGCCGCCGCCCAGCACCGAATGGCGCATGGCCTGGTGCAGACGCTGCGGCGCATCGGCCGGCGAGGGCAGGGCGGCGTCAAGCTGGCTTTCAATACGGTCGCGCCAGTGCGCGAACAGCGCCTCAACCGTCATGGCTGGGCGGGTCGAACGGTTCGGCGGTGTCCGGCTGGGCCGGATCGCTGAGCAGGCGTACGCGCAGTTCGGCCTGCTCCAGCGCCTGCTGGCACTGGCGGTACAGACCCACGCCACGTTCGTAAGCACTGAGCGACGCTTCCAGACTTAGCTCGCCGGTTTCCATCTGCTCCACCAGCTGTTCCAGCGATTCGAGCGACTGCTCGAACTGGGCGACCGGGGAGACGTTTTCGGGGGACTTCTTGGCCATGCGACAAGTGTGGACGGCAGCCGCGCGGGGGTCAATTCACCAGCCGCCTGGGCGCCACTGCAACTGCGCGTCGTGGGCCTGCAACCACGTCTGCAGGGGGGCGGAAACCACCACGTCGGCGGCGGCCAGCAACTGCTCGCCGTCGAACAGCAACGGCAGCTGCGCGCGCCGCCAAGGCGCCAGGTGCTCGCGCTGCAGGCAGTCCTTCAGCGCGTGTGAATGGGTGCGGCCGGGCAGCAGGATGCGCTCGCCGCCCTGCCGTGCGCGTACCTGCAGGGGCTGGGAAAAGGCCTCGCAGCCCATCAGGCGCAGTTGCCCGCCGTCGGGCAGCGGCAGCGGTGCGCGGCCATCCCAGGCGGCGTGCCAGGCGGTCGGCAGCGTGGGCAGCACGGCCGGCAGCAGGTAGGCATGTCCCCGCCATTGCTGGATCGCGTGGTCCTGCCAGCGCACCTGCGCCCGCCGATCGCTGGGCGCTGCCAGCAGTTCCTGCTGCAGCTGCTGCAGCACCGTGGCCGGCAGCGGTGCGGCACCGTGCGCGCGCACCCAGGCGCGCAGCACGCGCGCACCGCGCGCAGGCGCCACCTGGCGCAGCAGCTCCAGCGACAGCACCCGCGGTGCCACTTCCAGGTGTGCGATCAGTTCGGCATCTTCCTCGTCCAGCATCGCGCGGGTCTGCGCGCAGTGGTCGGCGCTGCCGGCCAAGGCCGCGGCTGCGTGCGGCCAGCGTTGGCGCAGCAGCGGCAGCATCTGCAGGCGCAGGAAATTACGGTCGGCGTGGTCGTGGTCGTTGCTGGGGTCTTCGATCCAGCGCAGGGCATGCTGCTGCGCGTAGTCGTGCAGCGCGCTGCGTGCGGTGTGCAGCAGGGGCCGCCACAGGCGGTGGCCCTGCAATGTGCTGTCGGCCGCGATCGCCGCCAGGCCATCGATGCCGGAGCCGCGCAGTGCGCGCAGCAGGAAGGTTTCGGCCTGGTCATCCTGATGGTGGGCCAGGGCGAGGGTTTCGCCCGGCCGCAGTTCGGCGCCGAAGGCGGCGCGCCGGGCCTGGCGCGCGGCACCTTCCAGCCCCAGGCCGTCGGCCGTAGCGACCTGTACGCGATGCACGGCCAGGTCGATGCCCAGGGCATCGCACTGCTGCTGGCAGTGCCTGACCCAGGCATCGGCATCGGCCTGCAGGCCGTGGTGGACATGCACCGCGCGCAGCGGCGTGGCGCTGGCCTGCGCGCAGCGCCAGAGCCAGTGCAGCAGCACGGTTGAATCCAGCCCGCCGCTGTAGCCGACCAGCAGCGGGGTATCCAGCGGGACAAGGGCAGGGAAGTCACTCACGTCGGCAAGTATAGGGTGGGGGGAGCTGGCAGGGCTGCGCCCTGCACCTGCTCAATGCAACGTCAACGTCAACGTCAACGTCAAAAGCCAGGTATCCGTGGGGTGGCGGGGTGGGTCCGGTTGCGGGGGACGCCGTGAATCCGTCCGTGGAGGCTTGGCCGCGGCATCCATGCCGCGGACACCCCCGCAACCGGACCCACCCCGCCTTCGACAGTTTCCCGCGATCTGTCGGAACAGCGTTCTGCTCTGGTGGGTGTCGACCTGGGTCGACACAGTAGCAACTGTCTTGTCAGGGGCTGCCGAGGGCCACCTCGGCGTCCCGCTTGCGGGCATTGAGGATCACC